>NZ_JBVJLO010000018.1:0-173291 GCF_055584685.1 Streptomyces sp. NPDC102258 | reverse complement strand
GCGTGTCACAACCCCAGTCCTACCGGATTCCACCCCGCGAAGAGAGCGGAACCCAACAGTTGATCACGACATCACACAGGCCCTAGCGGCGGGGTGTGTGGTGGGGGCGGCCGGTGCAGGCCGGGTGGTGGCGCCGGGCCGTGGTGAGCGACGGCCTCGGCGGCGGAATAGCGGCGGCGGCCGGGTGCGTTGAACGCGCCCGTAGAGGGAAGGAAAGAGACCGTGTCCGACACCACGCCCCCGCCGCAGCCCGAGCAGCAGCCAGAGCCGTCGTCGGCCCCGGGGCCGTCCGGGGCATGGCCTTCGGGGGCCGGCGCCAGTCCCGAGACGCACGTCATCGACTACCGGGCCGCCGAGCAGCTGCTCGCCGCCCGTGACCCGCGCGGCGCGCTGCGGCTCCTCGACTCGGTGATAGCCGCCCACCCCGAGAACACCGCGGCCCGGCTGCTGCGCGCCCGTGCCTTCTTCGCGTCGGCCCAGCTGCGTTCGGCGGAGCTGGAATTCGGGTTGGTGCTGGAGCGGGAGCCGGACAACGCGTTCGCTCACTTCGCGCTGGCCCGTACCCACGAGCGTTCCGGGCGGCCCGATCGGGCCCGGCGCCACTTCCGGCTCGCCGCCGCCCTCGATCCGCAGCCCGAGTACCTGGCTGCGGCCCGCTTCGAGGATTGACCGTACCGCTCCGAGGGCTGACCGGCACCGCTCCGAGGGCCGGTCCGCCGGGTCAGCCGCTCCGGCGGGGCGGTTCGTACGGGGGGACGTCGCGGCCGGGCTGGTAGTGCGGGCCCTGGCGCATGTGCCGGACCACCACGGCCAGATCGATCCCGGCCAGCACCACGAGGGCCGCGCAGGCGGCCGCCCAGCCTGGCCGGCCGGCCAGGGCGAACGCGGCCGCCCCGGCGGCGCCCCAGATCATCCCCCACAGACTCAGCCAGAACCGCAGCCGCAGCGGACTGCGGGCGTTCACCGGCTCGTTTCCCGTACGCATGGGCATCGCCTCCTGTCCATGGTGCCACCGGCCCCGCCGGACCGGCTCCCCCCGCCGCCCTGTCGGTGTTCTCGCAGGTCAGAGGTGGGCGTCAGTGG
This sequence comes from Streptomyces sp. NPDC102258, assembly GCF_055584685.1. Classification (NCBI taxonomy): domain Bacteria; kingdom Bacillati; phylum Actinomycetota; class Actinomycetes; order Kitasatosporales; family Streptomycetaceae; genus Streptomyces; species Streptomyces sp. NPDC102258. The sequence continues at coordinate 172,208 of NZ_JBVJLO010000018.1, read as the reverse complement.
GGCCGCCTAGACTCGGCGGCAGTGGATCCGCCATGACCGGGCGGAGCCGGGGAGCAGGGAGGGAGGGGGAGCGCCATGACCTCGCCGCAGCGGTACGGGCAGGGAGACCAGCCGGGCCGGCCGCCGGTACGGGCGCTGACGCGACAGCAACCGCCGTCGCCGTCGCCGTTGCTCCGCCGGGCCGCCGTGTTCCTGCCCGCCGCGGTCCCCCGGGAGGGCCGGGTGGCCTTTTGGTGTCCCGAGGGCGAGCCGCTGCCCGGGGGCGGGGCCGAGGGGCCGCTGCGGGTGGTGCGGCCGCATGGCGACGGGGTGCGTACCCGTACCGTGCCCGCCGTCACCCTGTCCGTCACGGAGGCCCTGCCGGTGCTCGCCCGGGCCCCCGACGGTCCCGCCTGCCACCCGGCGAGCCGGGCCTGGGGCGCCGCCGCCCGGTTCGCCCTACACCTCGTGGCGCGCGGCCGCCTGCTGCCGGGCGTCACCCCCGAGGGGATCGACGCCTGGCGTGCCGGGCCGCTGGACGCCGAGGACGTCGCGTACCTGCGCGCCGTCGCCGCCGCCCTGCCGTACGAGGGGTACGCCACCCCGCTCGCCGGCCGCCGCCCGCTGACGCTGCCCGAACCGGAGGCGCTGGTCCGGGCGTTCCTCGACGCCGTCGCCGACACCCTGCCCCGCACCCCGGCCGCGCCCTTCGCCGCCGGGCGGGCCTTCGCCGCGCGGGAGCCGCAGCGGGTGCCCGGGATGCGGGAGTGGGCCGCCCAGGTCGCGGCCGGCGCCGATGCCGGGGTGGGGGTCTCGCTGCGGCTCGACCTGTCCTCGTTCCGCCTGTTCGACGAGGCCGAGCCGCAGGACGTGCGCCGCGCCGGTGCCGCCGTGGTCCAAGTGCACAGCCTGGCCGACCCGACGCTGGTGACGGACGCCGAGGCGCTGTGGGCCGGGACCGCCGCCGCCGGGTTCGGGCCGCGCGCCCGGATCGACGCCGTCCTCGCGCTGCGCCGGGCCGCCCGGGTCTGGCCGCCGCTGCTGCGCCTGCTCGACCAGCCCGTCCCCGACGCGCTGGCCCTGTCCGACCCGGAGCTCGAAGACCTCCTCGGCGCCTTCGCGCCCCGCCTCGCGGCGGCCGGGGTCGCCGTCCACTGGCCGCGCGAGCTGGCCCGTACCCTCTCCGCGACCGCCGTCGTACGCCCCACCGCGCCCGGCTCCGCCACCGACGGCACCGCCTTCTTCGACGCGGCCACGCTCTTCGCCTTCTCCTGGGAATTGGCCCTCGGCGGGGACCGGCTCACCCCCGGCGAGATGGACGCGCTGGCCCAGGCGCACCGGCCGGTGGTGCGGCTGCGCGACCAGTGGGTCCGGGTCGATCCGGCCCTGGTGCGCAAGGCGCGCAAACGGGAGCTCGGGCTGCTGGATCCGGTGGACGCGCTGGCCGCCGTACTGACCGGGACGGCCGAGGCCGACGGGGAGAGCGTGCCCGTGGTGCCCGTGGGGGCCCTCGCGGCGCTGCGCGAGCGGCTCACGGGGGAGCTGGCGCCGGTGGCCGCGCCCGCCGCGCTGAAGGCGACGCTGCGGGACTACCAGCTGCGGGGGCTGGCCTGGCTGGACCTGATGACCTCGCTGGGGCTCGGCGGCTGTCTCGCCGACGACATGGGCCTGGGCAAGACGGTCACGCTGATCGCGCTGCACCTGCACCGGGACCGGGCGGAGCCGACGCTGGTGGTGTGTCCGGCGTCGCTGCTGGGGAACTGGCAGCGGGAGATCGAGCGGTTCGCGCCGGGTACGCCGGTGCGCCGCTTCCACGGCTCGGGCCGCAGCCTGGCGGGCCTCGCCGGGGGCTTCGTGCTCACCACGTACGGCACGATGCGTACGGCGGCGGCCGAACTGGCCGCCGTCTCCTGGGGCATGGTCGTCGCGGACGAGGCCCAGCACGTGAAGAACCCCCACTCGGCGACGGCCCGCGCGCTGCGCACGATCCCGGCTCCGGCCCGGGTGGCGCTCACCGGGACCCCGGTCGAGAACAACCTCTCTGAGCTGTGGGCGCTCCTGGACTGGACGACGCCGGGCCTGCTGGGGCCGCTGACCACCTTCCGGGCCCGGCACGCCCGCCCGGTCGAGCACCAGCAGGAGGAGGACGGCGGAAACGAGGCGGCCGTCGCCCGGCTGGCGGCGCTGGTGCGGCCGTTCCTGCTGCGCCGCAAGAAGTCCGACCCGGGGATCGCCCCCGAGCTGCCGCCCAAGACCGAGACGGACCATCCGGTGTCGCTGACCCGGGAGCAGGTCTCGCTGTACCAGGCGGCGGTGGAGGAGGCGATGGCGGTGATCGAGTCGAGCGAGGGCATCGAACGGCGCGGCATGATCATGAAATTGCTGGCCTCGCTCAAGCAGATCTGCAACCACCCCGCCCAGTACCTGAAGGAGGATCCGCCCCGCATCCCGCACCGCTCGGGCAAGCTGGCCCTCCTCGACGAGCTGCTCGACACGATCCTCGCCGAGGGCGGCTCGGTGCTCGTCTTCACCCAGTACGTGACCATGGCGCGGCTCCTGGAGCGGCACCTCGCCGCGCGGGGGATCGCCACCCAGCTCCTGCACGGCGGGACCCCGGTGCCGCGCCGCGAGGAGCTCGTCGACCGCTTCCAGTCCGGCGAGGTCCCCGTCTTCCTGCTGTCCCTGAAGGCCGCCGGGACGGGCCTGAACCTGACCCGGGCCGGGCACGTCGTCCACTACGACCGCTGGTGGAACCCGGCCGTCGAGGAACAGGCCACCGACCGCGCCTACCGGATCGGCCAGACCCAGCCCGTCCAGGTGCACCGCATCATCACCGAGGGCACCGTCGAGGACCGCATCGCCGACATGCTCGAAGCCAAGCGCGCCCTCGCCGACGCCGTCCTCGGCTCCGGCGAATCCGCGCTGACCGAGCTCACCGACCGTGAGCTGGCCGACCTCGTCTCCCTGCGCAGGCCGGCGTGATCACCGCACGGGACGACCGCCGCCGCACCTTCGAGACCGTGCCCGCGGGCGCGGAGGCGGCGACGTGGTGGGGGCGGGCCTGGGTGGCGGCCCTGGAGGCGCGCGCGCAGGACACGGCCCGGCTCGCCCGGGGCCGTGCGTACGCCGCCGAGGGGCACGTCGACGCCGTCACCGTCACCCCCGGCCGGATCGTCGCGTACGTGCGGGGCAGCCGCGCCCGCCCGTACCGCACCGAGCTGTCGCTGGGCGCCTTCACCGACGTGGCGTGGGCCGAACTGCTGGAGGCGGTCGCGGCGGACCCCGCGGCTCTGGGAGCGCTGCTGGAGCGGGAGGTCCCCCGGTCCCTGGCGCGGACGGTGCTGCCGGGCGCGGGCGAGCTCGTCGCGCGCTGCTCCTGCCCCGACGTGGCGCGGCCGCCCTGCAAGCACGCCGCCGCCCTCTGCTACCGGGCCGCCCGGCTGCTCGACGCGGACCCCTTCGTGCTGCTGCTCCTGCGGGGCCGGGGCGAGCGGGAGCTGCTGGAGGAGCTGGGCCGGCGCAACGCCGCCCACGCCGCCCGCGAACAGCCCGGCTCCGCAACCGACTTCCCCGGCGTCCCGGCCCGCGCGGCGGCGGCCCGCACCGTGCTGCCGCCGCTGCCGGCGCCGCCCGCCGTGCCCGCCGCCACCGGGCTGCCGCCCGCCTGCCCCGCCGACCCGGAGGCTCCCGACCCGCTGGCCCTGGATCAGCTCGCCACCGACGCCGCGGCCCGCGCTCTGGCCCTGCTCACCACCGGGGCCGACCCGACCGGGGGGCTCACCCTGTGGCAGGACGCCGTACGGCTGGCCTCCGCGCACCCCACCGCGGGCCTCACCGGCGCCGCCCGCGCCCTGTACCGGGACCTGGCCCGGGCCACCGGCCGTACCACCACCGACCTGGCCCGGGCCGCCGCGGCCTGGCGGCAGGGCGGCCTGCCCGCCCTCACCGTCCTCGACGAGCCCTGGGACCCGCCGGCCGGCCCCTTCGACCGGGCCCGCCCGGCGCTGCTCGCCGCCGGTCAGGGCTCCTTCCGTCCCGAGCGCAACCGCCTCACCGCCCGGACCCGGCAGCTCCGCCTGAGCCGCGAGGGCCTCTGGTACGCCTACGAGTCCCGCCCCGGCACCGAGGACTGGTGGCCCACCGCCGCCTCCGCCTCCCCGGATCCGCTCACCGCGCTGCGCTGACCCCGGCCGCCCATACGGAGAGGGCGTCGAAGTCGCGCTCGCGCAGGCCGTACCGGGGGTGGACGCGCAGGAGGAGGGCCGGCGCGGGATGGTGGGCGGCCACCCAGGCCTGGTCCTGCGGGGTGATCATGTCGTCGACCCAGGCGAAGGGCCGGCCGGCCGCCCAGTCGAGCAGGGGGCGGGTCTTCCAGAACAGGCCGTCGGGGTCGTGGGCGAACAGTTCCGGCCAGTCGATGACGGGCAGGTCGGCGGGCAGCCCGATGTGCGGGGCGATCAGGGTGTTGGCCTGGTGCGTCCACGCGGTGGCCCAGGCGAGTTCGAACGGCAGGGCCAGCAGCCGTGCCCCGTGGGAGGGATGGAGCCGGACCCGGACCCCGCGCCGGGCGCGGCGGGACTCCGGGTCGCGGTAGGAGAGCCAGACGTCGGGGCGCATCCGGTGGCTGGTGTACCCGCGCAGGGTGGCGAAGGGGTCGCGGAAGGGGTTGAGGGGGCCGTCCACATCGAGCAGCAGGAGCGGTCGTTCTGTCATGAAGTAGGCAGTACCCAGTACACGATGGAGTGAAATGCCTACCGGCTCTATAACCCGAATGGGTCTAGGGCGTTGTCTCCGGTGTGGGCGGGACGCCCGCGAACCCTCCGGAAGGCAGGAAAACTGATGCGTCACAGTCGTCGGAATGGCTTGATCGCGGCGATGGTCGCGGGCGGTGGCCTGGCGGTCGCGGGCGTGGGCGGCCTCGCCCACGCCGACGCGGACGCGGCCGGGCAGGCCCAGCGCTCGCCCGGGCTCCTCTCGGGCAACCTGCTGCAACTGCCCGTCCACGCCCCCGTGAACGCCTGCGGGAACACCGTCAGCGTCGTCGGGGTGCTCAACCCGGCGAGCGGCAACAGCTGTGCCAACGGGGCGGGCGGCAGGGGGAATCCCGGGCCGCGGCCCTCACATCCCTCCGGGTCCGCGCACTCCTCGAAACGGGGGGCGCCCGGCGGGTCGGGCAACGGGGGAGGAGCCGTGGCGCATGGGAGCGGAAAGGATTCGCCGGGGCTGCTCTCCGGCAACGGCCTCCAGCTCCCCGTCGACCTGCCGCTCAACCTCAGCGGCAACGCGGTGAGCGTCGTCGGCGTCGGCAACGCCTCCCACGGCAACACCTCCGTCAACGGCGAGACCCCCACCGTCGGCAAGCCCCCGCAGCCGCCGGTCACCGAGCTGCCCCTCACCCCGAGCGTGCCGCCCGCCCCGGTGGTCCCGCCGCGCGAGTCGGCGGCGCTGGCCCACACCGGCTCCGACGGCCTGGGCTACCTGCTGCCCGGCAGCGGCGCGCTGCTCCTCGGCGGAGCCTTCCTCTACCGGCGCTTCCGCCACAACTGACCGCCCGGGCGGGGCGGCGCTCACGACGCCGCCCGCCAGCCGTCCAGCACCGCGTCGATCCGCGCCGCCAGCCGGGCCCGGGCGGTGAAGCGCGGGACGCCCGCCATCAGCAGGGCGTCGTATTCGGTGTCGGTGTGCCGCACGGCCGCCCGGACCGCCACCGACACCGCCTGCTCGTCCAGGGCCCGGCCCGCGGCGGTGCGGCCGACCCGGCCGCTGCCGCGCACCGAGGCGTGCGCCGCGATGGCCCGCGCGCGCTCCGGCGGGCACCCGGGGAACAGCCGCAGGATCTCGGCGGCGAACGCGGCGGTGAACCGCACGTCCTCGGCGGCCCGGCGCAGCCGGTCGCGCTCCCGGCGGCGGGCGCGGGCGTCGGCGTCCGCCAGGCAGGCCCGCTCGGCCCGGGCCAGGGCGGCCTCCTCGACCAGCAGCCCCTGCCGTTCGTAGCGGCGCCGGCCCCGGTGCCTGCGCACGACGACGGCGGACAGCGAACTGGCCTCGCGGGCGCGCCGGGTGAGCGCCGCGTCCCCGCGCGGCAGGAACACGAGGTGTCCCAGATCGGCACAGTCCAGACAGCGGGGCACTCCCGCCTCGCGCACGAGGTGGCGCAGCGGGCCCCGGCGGCAGGCGGCGCAGTGGATCTGCTTCTGTGACTCGAAGACGACGAGACTCATGCGGTGGTGATACCGCCGCCCGGTGCGCATATCACCTTGTCGGCCCGGGAATTCGGCCCGGGAATTCGGCCCGTCACCGCCCCGGACGGGCAGGCGTCCCCGGCGGGCGCCGTGCCGTGGAGACCCCCGTCCACCACGCCACCGCGCCCGCCGCCGCCCCCGGGGTGCGCGGGCCTCAGACCAGCCGGCGTATCTCGCCGCGCACCCGGTAGAAGCCCCCGGACGCCGGGTGCAGCCCGTCCACCACGTACCGCGCGCCGGGCTCCCGTATCCCGCGCGGGAACTGGACGTTCCAGGAGGTTTCGAAGCCCTCCGACACCACCTGCACCCGCATCCGGCCGCCCTGGTGCACGCACTCGACGACCACCTTGCCCGCCGGGACCGCCGCCGACCGGACCGTCGCCACCGCGGCGGCCGAGGCCGCCGGGGTGAACACCGGCAGCGCCGCCGCCGACTTGACGTCCATCGCGGCGGGCACCGAACCCCGCCGGGCCGCCGCGATCGCCGCCTCGCTCGCGTCCACGCACACCAGCGAGCCGTCCGTGGTGACCAGGTAGAGCCGCCCGTCGAAGTACTGCATCGACAGGGCCGACCCGCTGCCCGTACCGAGCTTCCAGAGCCTGCGCCCGGCCGCGTCGAAGCAGTACACCGACGAGGCGAGGTCACCCGCGAACACGTGCCGCCCGTCCGGGGAGGTCGCGCAGGAGTACACCGCCGCGTCGCACCGGTAGGAGGCCTCGACCGCGCCCGTCGCCTTCGACAGCCGCTGCACGGTGTGGCGCCCGGTCCCCGCGTACACGGCGTCCCGCTCCTGCCAGCCGAAGAGCACCGAGCCGTCCGTCGTCGTGTGCCACAGTTCCCCGCCGCCGTCGGGGGCGTACGCCGTCACGCCCTGGCTGTGCCCGTGGTAGACGGCATGGTCGTCGGCCCGGACCATCCACGCGTTGGAGCCCGCCGAGCGGCGCGACCACTGGAACTCGTCCTCGTGGTCGATGACGGTCAGCCCGCCGTCGCGGTCGGCGACATGGAGCACGCCCTCGCGGATGTCGAGCCAGAAGATGTCCACGTCCGCCGCGATGTCGTACGCCCCGAACGGCACCTTGGAGGACAGGTCGTAGACCGTGCCGTCGTCACAGCCGGCGTAGATCCAGAACTCGTCCGCCACCAGGCACTTCACCCCGTCCGGCAGCGAGTAGCGGGCCAGTACCTCACCGCCGTGGCTCACGGTGAACACGTCACCCGCCTGGTTGCCGACCCAGCAGCGGTCCTCGTCCACGTGGATGCCGAAAGCCGCGGAGCCGGTGCGCAGGCGCCACAGCACGGGCGCGACCGCCCCCGCCGTGGAGGGCGCCGACGTCACCTGACGGCGGGTCACCGCGCGGGCCGCGCGGGCGCCCCGGACCGCCGGCGCGTACCCCTTGCGGACCTTCTCGCCTATCTTCTTGGCGGCGGCCGCGCGCGCCTTGTCCGGCGTCGGGAACGACGAGCTCTGCAGCTGGCCGGCCGCGCCGATGCGGCCGTAGCGCACCGAGACGGCGGTGCCGTCGACCGTCACCTCGTAGAACTTGTGCGCCGCGCCGTCCTCCTGCGACAGCTCCAGATACGTCGTCTCCCGAGCCATGACAGACCCCTCCCCAAGAGCCGGGTCAACGGCTCCTGTGCACCGGTGATCCCTCGTGAAAAAAGCTACGCCCGGCCACTGACAATGGGCTGGTGAAGCTGGAAGCGATCACCTGGCAGCGGATGGCCGAGCGGCTCGCCGGTCACCTGGACGACACCCGCGCACGGGACGGCGGCCCCTGGCAGCGCGTCGGTGTCGACGGCGCGCCCGCCGCCGACACCGGGCTGCTCGCGGGACGGCTCGCCGACGCGCTGCGGCTGCGGGGCCGTTCGGTGCTGGTGGTGGCCGCAGACGGGTTCCTGCGGCCGGCCTCGCTGCGGTTCGAGTTCGGCAGGCAGGACGTGGACGCGTACCTCGGCGGGTGGTACGACACCGGCGCGCTGTGGCGGGAGGTCTTCGGCCCGACCGACCCCGGCGGCAGCGGGCGGGTGCTGCCCGACCTGTGGGACCCGGTGACCGACCGGGCCACGCGCAGCCCGTACGCCGAACTCCCGCCGGGCGGGGTGCTGATCGTGCACGGGCCGCTGCTGCTGGGGCACTGGTTCCCCTTCGACCTCAGCGTGCACATCAGCCTCTCCCCGGGGGCGCTGGCCCGGCGTACGGAGGAGAGCGCCCGCTGGACGCTGCCCGCCTACGCCCGCTACGCGACGGAGACCGGACCGGAGTCGGCCGCCGACGTCCTGGTCCGCGCCGACGATCCGCGCCACCCGGCCTGGAGCGGCTGCCCCGGCCGGACGTGACCTCAGCGGGAACGGGCCCCGGCGGTCACCGCCCGGACGGCGGCGGCCACGGCGGCGAGCACGGCGAGCACGCGGACCGCGCTCCAGGCGAAGGCGACGCCCGCTCCCGCGGCGGCCGACTCCACCTCCAGACGCATGGAGGTCTCGAAGTACGCGATCAGCGGAACGAGCAGCCGGAACGGCAGGCCGGCGATGCCGGGCCGGCGCGCGAGGTGCCCGGCGAGCCCCACCGGGGCGCCGAAGACGAAGGCGAGCACCCCCCACCGGACGATCGCCGACGTCGGGTCCCCGACGGCGCCCGGCACGACCAGGCCGGAGGCCTTGAGCAGGTAGTAGACCACCACACCGGCCGCCAGACCCAGGGAGGCCAGCACGGCCGCCCCGGTCTTCGTGGGGCGGGTACAGCCGGTCAGGAAGGCGAGGCACGCCCATGACCAGCCCCCGGAGAACACGACGCCCACCGCCTGCGGAACGGGGCCGTCGAAGGTGCCCGCGAGCGCGCCGAGGGCGCCGGTCGCCACGCCCGCTCCGAGGGCCGCCGCCACGGGGGTGACACGGGCGCGGGCGCGGGTACGGTCGCGGGTACGGGCGGGGGACACGTTCACTTCACGGTCCCTCCGCGTGCGGACAGCCGGGGCTGAAGGGGCGGCCGCCCAGCCGGGACACCGCCTCGGCGGCCGTGTGGCATCCTACGGCGGCGGCTTCGAGCGGGGCGGCGCCGGAGAGCCGGGCCGCGAGGAAGCCGCCCGTGAACGCGTCGCCGGCGCCCGTGGTGTCCACGGCTTCGGCGGGCTCCGCCGCCACCTCGGCGGTGACCCGGCCGCCCTCCGCGACGAGCGCTCCGCCCGTGCCCCGGGTGACCACCACCAGGGGTACCCGCCGGCTCAGCTCCGCCGCCGCGGCGGCCGGCCCGGGCAGGCCCGTCAGGACCCGGGCCTCGTCCTCGTTCGGCAGCAGGACGGCGGCGCCCGCGACGGCGGTCAGGAAGCGTTCGGCGCCGAGCACGGCCAGGAAGCCCGCCGACGCCGGGTCCACGCTGACGGGCACGCCCCGCGTCCGGGCCGCCCGCAGCGCCACGAGGGCCAGCTCCCGGCTGCTCGGAGCGAAGAAGAGGTATCCCGACAGGTGCAGGTGCGCGGCGCCGTCCAGCAGCGCGGGCGTCCAGTCGGCGGGGCACAGCCGCAGCGAGGCCCCGCTGTCGGTGAGGAAGGTCCGCTCCGCGTCCTTGCCGACCAGCGCCACCACCGTCCCGGTCGGCTCCACCGGGTCCACCACCAGCCGGGGCCGCACCCCCGCGTCGACCAGGGCCCGCTCGTGCCAGCGTGCCGATTCCGCGCCCACCCGGGCGAGGAGACGTACCTCGGCGGTCCCCGAGCGGGCCGCCCAGCAGGCCGCGTTGGCCCCCGCGCCGCCGGGCAGCGTACGGATCCTGGCCGCGGTGTCGGTCGCCGGAGCGAGGGGTTCCGTATGGACCGCCACCACGTCCGTGACCACGTCGCCGACGACCACCAGCGCCCCCGGTATCCCGGTCCCCTGCGGCCCCCTCATGCGCGGGCCGCCCAGGCGCCGGCGATGCGGGCGCCGAGCCGGACGTTGCCGCGTACCGCCGCCAGGTTCGCCTCCAGGGAGGCCCCGCCGGTCGCCCGTACGAGGTGGTCCAGCAGGAACGGCGTCACCGCCTGGCCGGTGATCCCGCGCGCGCGGCACTCGGTGAGCGCCTCGGCCAGGACCCGGTCGTGCAGGGCCGGATCCAGTTGCTCCGCCTCCGCCACCGGGTTGGCCACCACGAGCGCCGAGTCCGGGCCGCCGACCGCGTCCTGAGCGGCCATCACCGCCGCCACCTCCCGCGGCTCCCGCACCGTCCAGTCGACCGGCTCGCCGGAGTCGGCGAGGTAGAACCCCGGGAAGCGGCGCGTCCGGTAGCCGAGGATCCCCACGCCCAGGGTCTCCAGCCGCTGGAGGGTGGCCGGCACGTCCAGGATCGACTTCACCCCCGCGCACACCACCGTGATCCGGGTCCGCGCGAGCACCGCGAGGTCCGCCGACTCGTCCTGCGAGCGCGTCCACTCCCGGTGTACGCCGCCCAGCCCGCCCGTGGCGAAGACCCGCAGCCCCGCCCGCGCGGCGAGCAGCGCCGTCGCGGACACCGTCGTCGCCCCGGTCGCGCCCGTCGCCAGGGCCGGGGCGAGGTCCCGGTGGCCGAGCTTGCGGACGCCCTCGCCGGCCGCGATGCGTTCCAGCCGGGCCTTGTCGAGGCCCGCGTACGCCACCCCGTCCACCACCGCGACGGTGGCCGGGACCGCGCCCTCCGCCCGGACCAGGGCCTCCAGTTCCAGGGCCGTCTCCAGGTTGCGGGGACGCGGCAGCCCGTGCGCGATGATCGTCGACTCCAGGGCGACGACGGGCCTGCGCGCGGCGAGCGCGTCGCGCACCTCGGGCGACAGGACGGGGACCTCGGCTGCTCTGTGCTGTGGCATGTCCCCATCCATGGCACCGGACGCCCGCCCCCAAACGCGCCCGCCGTGCTCCCGCGCGGCTCCGGCCGAAACCGGACCCACCCGCCCCGCGACCTGGGGCGGCCTCGACGGAGTGACGGGTGGGCCGCGTCCCCACTGGACGCTCTGGTCACCGCGGGGGCGGGCATGGCCGGATTAGGCTGACGCGCCATGAGCACCAGTGATCACACCGCCCCCACGCACGCCGCCGGTTCCTTCGCCGTGTCCGTCGCGGACGTCCCCGACTCCGAGCTGGAGGCCGAGGACCTCGACCCCGCGCAGATCGTCTCCGGCACCCCGGTGGTGACCGGCAAGGTGCTGTGGGAGGCCGGGGACGGCTCGCAGGTGCGCGGGATCTGGCAGATCACCCCGGGCGTGGTCACCGATACGGAGGCCAGCGAGCTGTTCGTCGTGGTCCGCGGCCGCGCCACGATCGAGGTCGAGGGCGGCGCGACCCTGGAGGTCGGCCCCGGCTCCGCCTGCGTGCTCCGGGAGGGCGACCGGACCACCTGGACCGTGCACGAGACGCTCCGCAAGGCCTACCACATCAGCTACTGACGCCCTTCCGGGGCGCGGCGGCGCGGACCGGGTGCCGCCGGGCGGTGAACAGGGCGAGCGCCGCCATCGGCAGGAGCAGCGCGGCGCCGATCGCGTTGAGCCAGCCGTAGCCGGCCTGGGCCATGACCAGTCCGGCCGCCGCCCCGCCGATCCCGGCGCAGGCGTTCATCGTCAGATCGCTCAGGCCCTGTACGGCGGCCCGCGCGGGCTGGGGGACCGAGTCGGTGAGCAGCGCCGAGCCGGCCACCATCCCGGCGGACCAGCCGAGGCCGAGCAGGAACAGGCCCGCCGCGCTCTGGGCGTGGCTGCCCCGCGCGGTGCCGGCGAGCAGCGCGGCGACCGACAGCAGCCCGGCCGCGAGGCCGATCACGGACAGCCGGCCGAGCCGGTCGGCGAGCCACCCCATGACGGGGGAGAAGGCGAACATGCCGGCGATGTGGCCGCTGATGACGAGGCCGACCAGCTTGAGGCCCGCGCCGTGGTGGCCGAGGTCGACCGGGGTCATCACCATGATCGAGACCATGGTGGTGTGGGACACGGCGACGGTGAGGAGCGCGAGCCGGGCGCGCGGGGAGGCCCGTACGGCGCTGAACCCGGCGCGCAGCGAGCGGCTCTGCCGGGACTGCTCCCCGGCCCCGGCCAGCGCCCGGGCCGTCAGCAGCGGGTCGGGGCGCAGGAAGACGGCGAGCAGGGTGCCGGTGAGGACGAAGACGGCGGCGGCCCAGACGAAGGGCCCCGCCGTCTGGGGTATGGAGGTGCCGGCGAAGCCGGCGCTGGCGGGGGCAGAGAGGTTGGGGCCGAGCACCGCGCCGAGGGTGGAGGCCCAGACGACCACCGAGATCGAACGGGCCCGCCGGTCGGGCGCCGCGAGGTCGGCGGCGGCGAAGCGGGCCTGGAGGTTGGCGGAGGAGGCGGCGCCGAAGGCGGCCATGCCGAGCATGAGCAGCGGGAAGCTCTTGACGGCGGCGGCCAGGACGACGAGGGCGGCGCCGAGCGTGCCGATCCCGTAGGCGAGGACCAGACCGGGGCGGCGGCCGCGGGCGGTCATCAGCGCCGCGAGCGGGAGCGAGAGCAGGGCGGTGCCGATGACCGAGGCGGTGGAGGCGAGCCCGGAGAGGGCCTCGGTGCCGCTGATCTCGGTGGCCAGGACGGGGGCGAGGGCGATGCTGATGGGCACGCCGAGGCTGCCGATCATCTGGCTGGCGATCAGCACCCACGAGATCCGCCGTCGCAGCCGGGGCAGGTCCGCCGCGCTGACACCCCCCACCGGCGCGGCCGCCCGGCTCACGTCGGCCCCGCCGGTCACGTCTGCGGCGGCGGCCCCGTCGGGCGCGCCGGTCCCGCCGGCCGCGCCGGTCACCTCTGCGGCGCCTCCCGCGTCGGCCGTGGCGGTCACGGGCGACACCCCCCTCGCGGGCGCGCGGGGGCGGTGGCGGGCGCGGGGAGGCCGGATGCGGCGGCAGGAGTCACCGCGGAAGTGTCCCACCCCTCACCGCCCGGCGGAACAGGGTCGCCGCGCCGGATAACGCGCAGGTCAGCACCGTCGGGACGGGGGCCGGCCCGGCCGCCGCCGGGAGCAGCGGGAACGGTCAGAACAGGGGCTGCGGAAGCACGCCCTCCAGCGCGAGCAGGATCCGCTTGGTCTCCACCCCGCCCCCGAAGCCGCCGATGCCCCCGTCGTTCTCCACCACCCGGTGGCAGGCCACGACCAGGGGCAGCGGGTTCGAGCCCATGGCGTTGCCCACCGCCTGGGCCGCCCCCGGCTGCCCGGCCCGCGCGGCCAGCTCCCCGTACCCGACCACCGATCCGTACGGCACCGAGCGGTCGAGCTCCCGCAGCACCTGGCGGTTGAAGCCGGAGCTGAGCCGCCAGTCCAGCGGCAGCTCGAAGCGGCGCAGCGCACCGGCGAAGTACGCGTCGAGCTGGCGTATCGGCTCGGCCAGCAGCTCCTCCTCGCCCGGGGCCGGCCGCCGGGCGTCGGCGCCGAGCCGGGAGACGAGCGAGCCGATCATCCGATCGACCCGCTGCGGCCCGGCGTGGAACTCGACCCGGACCAGACCCTCGGGGGTCGCGGCCAGGAGGAGGGGACCGATGTCGCTGGGGACGACGGTCCATTCGAGGTGCGGCCCGCGGGGCCGCTCGGTGCTGTCCACGCCTCCACGGTACGGCGCCCCACCGACAGCCCCCGCCGCCCCGGCGCCGCCTGCCCCGCCGCCCCGCGCCCCGGCTCAGAAGCCGCCCACGGCCTCCCGTACGACGTCCGGCATGTTCGTGATGATCCCGTCCACGCCCATCTCCCGGACCTTCCGGGCCGTCGCCGCGTCGTCCACGATCCAGGTGTCCACCTCCATGGCGTCCCCGTGCGCGCCCCGCAGGCCGTGCACCGCCTTGACGTAGTCGGCGGTGATCGTGGTGTGCCAGGGGTTGATCCGGTCGGCGAACTCGGCGTACCGGGGCAGCTCGGCCACGGCCGGGGTGCCCAGGAAGGCCGTGATCAGGTCGGGCCGCAGCCGGTGCACCCTCCGTACGGAGTCGGCGCTGAAGCTCTGCACCACCAGCCGCTCGGAGACGTGCTGCGCGTCGAGCCAGCCCAGCTCGTCGAGCAGCTTCAGGGTCTGCTTCTCGATCCCCGGGTAGAGCTCCGGCTTCTTGATCTCCAGCAGCAGCCGCTGCTGGTTGTCCTGGACCCGGTCCATGTACTCCCGCAGGGTCGGCACCCGGGCGCCCGCGAACCGCGCCCCGAACCAGCTGCCCGCGTCCAGCCGGGCGATCTCGGCCGCCGTGAAGTCCTTGACCAGCCACGGCTTGCGGTCGGGGAAGACCTGCTCCACGTTGGTGGTGCGGGCCAGGGAGTCGTCGTGGACCACCACCAGCTCGCCGTCGCTGGTCCGCTGGACGTCGTTCTCGACCCACTTGAAGCCCATCCACATGGCCCGGTCGATCGCCTCGATGGTGTTCTCCGGGGCGTACGCCGATGCCCCCCGGTGGGCGTACACGACGGGGCCCAGGAGCCGCTTCTGCCCGGCCCCGGCCCCGGCGGCGGGTGCGGCGGGAGAGCCGGCCCCGGAGGCGGGGGCGGCGGGCGCGGCGGACGCGGCCGCCGTGCCCAGCAGGCCGAGGGCGAGGCCCAGGAAGGCGGTGGCTGCCGCGGCGGCGGGTCGGACGACATGCATGTGCGATCTCCTCGGGTCGTGAGCCCTGCTCTGCCACCAACGGATGCGGAGCGACAGACGTTGCGGCGACGCACCCCCCGTGCGTCCGGCGGAGAGCCGTTCCACGGCGATCATGTGGCGGGTGATCACTGCCCCGCCACCGAACTACGACAAACGGACCAGACCGCGCTGACTGTCAGTGGGGGGCCGTACGGTTGACTCATGCGGCCCGTATCGAAGATCGAACGCACGGTGGCGCCTTTCGAGGTCGTCAGCTCCTACCAGCCCAGCGGTGACCAGCCGACGGCCATCGCCGAGCTGGAGAAGCGCATCCGTGCAGGTGAGAAGGACGTCGTACTGCTCGGTGCGACCGGCACAGGCAAGTCGGCGACCACGGCCTGGATGATCGAGAAGCTCCAGCGCCCCACCCTCGTGATGGCGCCGAACAAGACCCTCGCCGCCCAGCTGGCGAACGAGTTCCGCGAGCTCCTGCCGAACAACGCCGTCGAGTACTTCGTCTCGTACTACGACTACTACCAGCCCGAGGCCTACGTTCCGCAGTCGGACACCTACATCGAGAAGGACTCCTCCATCAACGAGGAGGTGGAGCGGCTGCGCCACTCCGCGACCAACTCGCTGCTGACCCGGCGCGACGTGATCGTCGTCGCCTCCGTGTCCTGCATCTACGGCCTCGGCACCCCGCAGGAGTACGTCGACCGGATGGTCCCCCTCAAGGTCGGCGAGGAGATGGACCGCGACCAGCTGCTGCGCCGCTTCGTGGACATCCAGTACACCCGCAACGACGTGGCCTTCACCCGCGGCACCTTCCGGGTGCGCGGCGACACGATCGAGATCTTCCCGGTCTACGAGGAACTCGCCGTCCGCATCGAGATGTTCGGTGACGAGATCGAGGCCCTGTCCACCCTGCACCCGCTGACCGGTGAGGTCATCAGCGAGGACCGCGAGCTGTACGTCTTCCCCGCCAGCCACTACGTCGCCGGCCCCGAGCGCATGGAGAAGGCCATCGCGGGCATCGAGACCGAGCTCGCCGGGCGCCTCGCGGAGCTGGAGAAGCAGGGCAAGATGCTGGAGGCCCAGCGGCTGCGCATGCGCACCACCTACGACCTGGAGATGATGCGCCAGATCGGCTCCTGCTCCGGCATCGAGAACTACTCGCTGCACATGGACGACCGCGAGCGCGGCTCCGCGCCCAACACCCTCATCGACTACTTCCCCGAGGACTTCCTCCTCGTCATCGACGAGTCCCACGTCACCGTGCCCCAGATCGGCGCCATGTACGAGGGCGACGCCTCGCGCAAGCGGACCCTGGTCGACCACGGCTTCCGGCTGCCGTCCGCCCTGGACAACCGGCCGCTGAAGTGGGAGGAGTTCCAGGAGCGCATCGGCCAGACGGTCTACCTGTCGGCCACCCCCGGGGCGTACGAGCTCTCGCGCGGCGACGGCTTCGTCGAGCAGATCATCCGCCCCACGGGCCTCATCGACCCGGAGGTCGTGGTCAAGCCCACCGAGGGCCAGATCGACGACCTCGTCCACGAGATCCGCGGCCGGGTGGAGAAGAACGAGCGGGTCCTGGTCACCACCCTCACCAAGAAGATGGCCGAGGACCTCACCGACTACTTCCTGGAACTCGGCATCCAGGTCCGCTACCTGCACAGCGACGTCGACACGCTGCGCCGCATCGAGCTGCTGCGCGAGCTGCGGGCCGGCGAGTACGACGTCCTGGTCGGCATCAACCTGCTGCGCGAGGGCCTCGACCTGCCCGAGGTCTCCCTCGTGGCGATCCTCGACGCCGACAAGGAGGGGTTCCTGCGCTCGGGGACCTCCCTCATCCAGACCATCGGCCGCGCCGCGCGCAACGTCTCCGGCCAGGTCCACATGTACGCGGACCGGATGACCCCGGCGATGGAGAAGGCCATCGACGAGACCAACCGGCGCCGCGAGAAGCAGATCGCCTACAACACGGCCAACGGCATCGACCCGCAGCCGCTGCGCAAGAAGATCAACGACATCGTCGCCACCATCGCCCGCGAGGAGCTGGACACCGAGCAGCTGCTCGGCACCGGCTACCGGCAGGCCAAGGACGGCAAGGGCGCCAAGACGCCGGTCCCGGCCCTCGGCGGCCACGCGGCCCCGGCCGCCGCCGCGACGAAGGGCGGCAAGGGCAAGGGAGCCAAGGGCGCCAAGGCCACCGAGGTGCTCACGGACCGGCCGGCCGCGGAACTGACCGCGCTGATCG
Source organism: Streptomyces sp. NPDC102258 (assembly GCF_055584685.1). NCBI lineage: Bacteria > Bacillati > Actinomycetota > Actinomycetes > Kitasatosporales > Streptomycetaceae > Streptomyces > Streptomyces sp. NPDC102258. The sequence continues at coordinate 155,185 of NZ_JBVJLO010000018.1, read as the reverse complement.
AGCAGATGACCGAACGGATGCGGGGCGCGGCGGCCGAGCTCCAGTTCGAGGTCGCGGCCCGGATCCGCGACGAGGTGAGCGAGCTGAAGAAGGAGCTGCGGCAGATGAAGGAAGCGGGTCTCGCCTGACCCGGGGGCGGTCAGTAGGGTTGGGCTCAGCCACGGTTACACGCTGCGCGCCCGTATACGGGGCGGGCTAGGGAGAGGGGACAGCGCGTGACGGTCAACATGACCAAGGGTCAGGCCATCAGTCTGCAGAAGACGGACGGGGGCACGCTGACCGCGGTCCGGATGGGCCTCGGCTGGCAGGCGGCCAAGCGCCGCGGGCTGTTCGGCTCGCGGACCCGGGAGATCGACCTGGACGCGTCGGCGGTGCTCTTCGCCGACAAGCAGCCGGTGGACGTGGTGTTCTTCCGGCACCTGCAGAGCGACGACGGCTCGGTCCGGCACACCGGGGACAACCTCGTCGGCGGCGTCGGCCAGGGCGGGGACGACGAGGCCATCCTCGTGGACCTCCAGCGCGTGCCGGTGCACATCGACCAGATCGTCTTCACGGTGAACTCGTTCACCGGCCAGACCTTCCAGGAAGTGCAGAACGCCTTCTGCCGCATCGTGGACGAGACCAACGGCCAGGAGCTGGCCCGGTACACGCTCGACGGCGGCGGCCAGTACACCGCCCAGATCATGGCGAAGGTGTCCCGGGTCGGCACCGGCTGGCAGATGACGGCCCTCGGCAACCCGGCCAACGGCCGGACCTTCCAGGACCTCATGCCGGCGATCCTGCCGCACCTGTAAGCGACCGCGGCGGTACGGAACAAGAGAAGAAGGCACGGGGGAGGGCTGCACGATGACGGCCGAACTGGTCCGGGGGCAGAACCACCCCCTGTCCCGCAACCGGGTGGAGATCAGGGTCTCGGCGGGCTCGGCCCTGCTGGCCCTGGCCTCCACCGCGGACGAGGGGGGCCGGCTCGCCGGTCCCCGGGCCCTGGCCCACCCCGGTGCCCGGGCCCTGCCGGGCCTGGAGGTACCGGACCGGGCCGGCGCCCGGCACCGGTTCACCGTCGATCTCGACGCCGTCGGGGCCGCCGCGCACCTGGTGCGGATCCTGCTGGTGCTGCCGCCGGGCGGACCGGCGCGCTTCGGCGCGGTCGCCGCCCCGCACGTGGCCGTGGCCGAACCGGAGGGCGCCGAGCTCGCCGGGTACACCGTCACCGGCCTGGACTCCGAGCGCGCCGTCGTGGCCCTGGAGCTGTACCGGCGCCAGGGCGCCTGGAAGGTCCGGGCCGTGGGTCAGGGCTACGCGGGCGGCCTCGGCGCGCTGCTGGCCGACGCCGGCCTGGCCGGACCGGCCGCCGCGGAGCTGACCGCCGCCGCGCTGGGGACGGTCGCCTCCGGGGACGTCACCCTGGCCGCCCTGCCGACCGGCGGGACGCCGACCGTACCGCGCGGACCGCGCGCCCCCCGGGACCCGGCGCCGGACGGGCTCGCAGGCCCCACCGCACCGGCCCCCGGGCCGCCGGACCCGCTGCCGGTCCCCGGGGCCCCGTACGCGGGCGCCCCCGGCCCGGCCACGGGCCCCGCGGCGGCGGACACCGTCGGGGGAGGGGCCGGAGCGGGAGTCGGGGCGGGAGCCGCCGCCGGGGGGCCGCCCACCATCGACTACGCCCACCCGCGCCGCCGCCGCACCACCGCCGAGGCGCCCGAACCGGCGCCCCGGCCCGCGCCCGCCGACGCCCCGGGACAGGCCCCGCGCCCGGTCGCCGGGGACGCGAGCGGCTGGTCCATGGACGAGCGGCTCTACAACCAGGTCTGGGGCATGTTCGAGGACCTGGCCCGGACCGTCGCCGCCTACCGCGGCGCCGTCGACTTCGCCGACTCCCGGCTGGACCGTGAGCTCGACGAGGCGCTGGCCGACCCACGCCACCGGCTCGGCGGCTCCGGCGACGCCGCCCGCAGCGTCGCCCGGGCCCGCCGCGACGACCTGGTCGCCCAGGCCCGGGCCGTCCTCGACCGGGACCTGGCCCAGCTGACCGCCGAGGCCGAGGTGGTCGAGCCGGCGCTCCCGGCCGCGTACGCCCGCTGGTCCGATCCCGTCTGGCAGGCGCACGCCGTCCCCGACGAGGGCCCCCTCGCCCTGCGCCTCGGCGATCTGAGCCTGCCCGAGCGGCCCGGGCTGCGGATCCCGATGCTGATGCGGCTCCCGCTGGAGCGCGGCCTGTGGATCGACAACGGCCGCACCGGCTCGGAAGCGGCCATGACCATGGACACCGACCGGCTGCGCCGCCTGGCCATGGACATGGCCGTCGCCCACGCGGCGCGGCTGCTGGCGGTCCACCCCGCCGGCCGGTTCTCCGTCCACGTCATCGACGCGGCCGGGGCCGCGGCCGCCTCCCTGGCCCCGCTGGTGCGCGCCGGAGTGCTCGCCTCCGCGCCCGCCGCCGGCGCCGACGGGGTCACCCGGGTCCTGGAGCTGCTGACCCGGCGCGTGGACCTCGTACAGATGGCGCTGCGCGCCGGGGCTCCGGAGGACCTGCCGCCGGACGTGGACCGGGCCGAGCAGCTGCTGGTCGTGCACGACTTCCCGCACGGTTTCGACGACCGGGCCGTCACCCGTCTGCGCTACCTGGCCGACGAGGGGCCCGCCGTCGGCGTGCACCTGCTGATGGTCGCGGACCGCGACGAGGCCTCCGCGTACGGGCCGCTGCTGGATCCGCTGTGGCGCTCGCTGATGCGGCTGTCGCCGGTGCCGGACCACCACCTCGCCGACCCCTGGGTGGGGCACGCCTGGACCTTCGAGCCGGACCTGCACCCGCCGGGCAGCCTGGTCCTGGCACAGGCGCTGGAGCGGGTGGCGCGGGCTCGGAGGGCGCCCCGCGGCTGAAGTCCCATGACCGGCAGCTGACCGCTTCTTGGTCTGCCCTTTACCTTTGCCCCCCTCCGCCGGTACTGTGGGACGCGCGGAGGGGAGTATTCCTGCTATTCCTTGCGCGGCGTGCCCGTCAATACGGACCTCCAGGTCCCGGGGCGCCGGCCCGCGGCCCCGACCGGGCCGCCCGGGTGGAAGAGACCTCCGGCAGCGATGACGCTGACCCTGTGCTGAGCCATCCGCCGGAGGCGTGAATACCGTGGACGTTTCTTTGACCCTCTGGGTGCTGACCATCGTCGGTCTGGGCATCCTCATCGGCGCCGATTTCCTCATCGGCCGCAAACCGCACGACGTTTCCATGAAGGAAGCGGGCATCTGGTCGGTCGTCTGGGTCGTGCTCGCCGTCCTCTTCGGCCTCGGCCTGCTGTTCTTCGGCAACGCCCAGGCCTCCCAGGAGTTCTTCGCCGGCTTCATCACCGAGAAGTCGCTGAGCGTGGACAACCTCTTCGTCTTCGTCCTGATCATGGCGAAGTTCGCGGTGCCCTCCCACCTCCAGCAGCGGGTGCTGCTGGTCGGCGTGCTGATCGCCCTGGTGCTGCGCGCGATCTTCATCGCCGCCGGCGCCGCGATCATCACCAGCTTCTCGTGGGTCTTCTTCATCTTCGGCGCGTTCCTGATCTACACCGCCTGGAAGCTCATCCAGGAGGCCCGCAAGGACGAGGAGGAAGAGGAGTTCGAGGAGAACCGCCTCCTGAAGTCCATCGAGAAGAAGTTCGGCGTCGCCGACCGCTACCACGGCACCAAGCTGTTCCTCCGCAGCAACGGCAAGCGGATCATGACCCCGCTGATGGTCGTCATGCTCGCCATCGGCACCACCGACGTCCTCTTCGCCCTGGACTCGATCCCCGCGATCTTCGGCCTCACCCAGGACCCGTACATCGTCTTCACCGCCAACGCCTTCGCCCTGATGGGTCTGCGCCAGCTGTACTTCCTGATCGGCGGCCTGCTGAAGAAGCTGGTCCACCTCAGCTACGGCCTGTCCGTCATCCTCGGCTTCATCGGCGTCAAGCTGGTGCTGCACGCCCTGCACGAGACCGGGGTACACGTCCCGACGATCTCCATCCCGGTCTCGCTCGGCGTCATCTGCGGCGTCCTGGTGATCACCACCATCACCAGCCTCATCGCCTCGAAGAAGCAGACGGCGGCCGAAACCGCCGCCGGCCCGAAGAACGAGAGCATCGACGCCTAGCCCGGTGGCGTTACGCGGGGGCGGCCGCTTCGGCCGCCCCCGTCGCCGTCTCCGCGCGCGCCCGGACCTTGGCCGGGTTGGTTTCCGGGAGGAGGGTGAAGCAGGCCAGGCTCGTCAGGGAGAGGGCGGTGAGGTAGACCGCCACGCCCCAGGGCGGGCCGGAGCCCTCCGCCAGGGCCGTCGCCACCACGGGGGTCAGGGCGCCGCCCAGTACGCCGCCCAGGTTGTAGCCGACGGCGGCGCCGGTGCAGCGGATCCGCGGGGCGTAGAGCTCGGGGAGGTACGCGCCCACCACCGCGAACGCCGAGACCATCCCGAACAGCGCCCCGGCGCAGCCGACGGTGACCAGCAGCGGGTCCGCCGTGCGCAGCAGGGCCACGAAGGGGAACATCCACACCGCGCAGGCCGCGCTGCCGGCCAGGCAGAGCGGGCGCCGCCCCCAGCGGTCGCCGAGCAGCGCGAACAGCGGGGTGAGCAGTCCGTGCAGCAGGACCGCCGCCATCACGCAGGCCAGCATCACGGTGCGGTCCAGGCCCAGCCGGCCGGTGGCGTACGCGAGGGACCAGGTGGTGACCGCGTAGAAGACGGCGTAGCCGAAGGCCAGCGCCCCGCCGGTGAGCAGGAGCAGTCGCCAGTGGCCGCGTACGACCTCGGTGAGCGGGGCCTCGGCCCGTCGGCCGGTCTCGGTCAGGGCGCGGAACTCCGGCGTCTCCTCGGCCGCCCGGCGCAGCCACAGCCCCGCCAGCGCGAGCAGCCCGGCGCCCCAGAACGGCACCCGCCAGCCCCAGGCGGTGAACTGCGCCTCGCTCAGCGTCCCGGACAGCGCGAGGACCACGCCGTTGGCGAGCAGGAAGCCCACCGAGGGGCCCATCTGCGGGAAGCCCGCCCACAGCCCCCGGCGGCCCTCCGGCGCGTGCTCGGCGGTCAGCAGGACCGCCCCGCCCCACTCGCCGCCGAGTCCGAGCCCCTGAAGGAAGCGCAGCAGGAGCAGCAGGGCGGGGGCGGCGATCCCGATCGAGGCGTACGAGGGCACGCAGCCCACCGCCACCGTGGCGAGGCCGGTGAGCAGCAGCGAGCCGAGCAGCACCGGGCGTCGGCCGTACCGGTCGCCGATGTGGCCGAAGAGGACGGAGCCGAGCGGGCGGGCGAGGAAGCCCACGCCGAAGGTGCCGAAGGCGGCGAGGGAGGCGGCGAGCGGCGAGAAGGCGGGGAAGAACAGCGGGCCGAGGACCAGGGCGGCGGCCGTGCCGTAGGCGAAGAAGTCGTAGAACTCGATGGCGGTGCCGGCGAGGGAGGCCAGGGCGATGCGCAGCATCGAGGGGGAGCTGCCGGGGGGCGGGATGGGGTGTCGTTGCATGCTGCAGCAACTACCCCGGTCCGCCGCCCCGGGACGTGCGTTCGGTGGGCGTCCACCGGAAGGAGTGCAGGTCACCGCCGCGCTGACGGCGGTCAGGTCATCGGATCACCAGCCGCGTTCGCGCCATTCCGCGAGATGCGGCCGCTCGGTGCCCAGGGTGGTGTCGTTGCCGTGGCCCGGGTAGACCCAGGTCTCGTCCGGCAGCTGCTCGAAGAGCTTGTGCTCCACGTCGTCGAGCAGGTTCACGAAGGCCTTCGGGTCGTCGTGGGTGTTGCCGACGCCGCCCGGGAAGAGGCAGTCGCCGGTGAACACGTGCGGGTGACCGTGCGGGTCGTCGTAGACGAGCGCGATCGAGCCGGGGGTGTGGCCGACCAGGTGGCGGGCGGTCAGCGAGACCCGTCCGACCGTGATCGTGTCCCCGTCCCCGACCGGTACGTCCGTGGCGACGGGGATGCCCTCCGCGTCGAGGGCGCCCGCGTACGTCCGCGCCCCGGTGGCCTCCACGACGGGCGCGAGCGCGCCCCAGTGGTCGCCGTGCCGGTGGGTGGTGACGACGGACGCGATGCCGTCGTCGCCGATGAGCCCGAGCAGGGTGTCCGCCTCGGCGGCCGCGTCGATCAGCAGCTGCTCGCCGGTGGCCCGGCAGCGCAGCAGGTACGCGTTGTTGTTCATCGGGCCCACGGCGACCTTCGAGATCATCAGGTCCGCGAGTTCGTGCACGTCGGCAGGGCCGCCGACCTTCACCGCTCCGCTGTACGTCATATCGTCGATCCTAAGGGTGTGAGGGGTGCGGGGAGGGCTGAGAGCGGGGGCTCAGAGCGGGGGGAGCTCGGGCAGGCCGCCGCCCGTTTCGACGGTGAGGCCGGCGCCGCGGGCGCCGCGGCCGGCCAGCCAGGCGAGCAATTCGTCCCCGGGGCCGGAGAGGGTCACGGGGGCGCCCTCGGAGCCGCCGGTGTGCCAGACCCGGCCGTCCGGGGTCCGCAGGGTGACGGGCGGGACCTCGGGGCGGCCGGACCAGCGGGCGGCGAGGAAGGCGATCTCGCGCTCGGTGAACTCCTCGGGGAGGTCGCCGAGCCCGTAGCCGATGTTCAGGTCGACGTGGTGCAGCTCGACCTCGACCAGGCGGCGGAACGGCACGTTGGCGGCGAGGTCGGTGACTCCGCCCCGCAGCTCGACCGTGCGCGACCAGTCCTGCGCGGGCTCGGTGGTGGCCAGGAAGCGGCCGGAGGAATCACGGAGGTCCCGCAGGTGTTCTTCCAGGGGCCGGTCGGCGTCGCGGGCGATGTCCGCGTCGCGGGCGGCCGCGCTCTCGTACATGGGGCGGCCCTCGAAGACGTTGACGAGGGCGTCGGCGTTGCGCGCGAGGTGGGCCAGGATGTGGCCACGGCTCCAGCCGGGGAGGTGTGACTCCCCGGCGAGGTCGGCGTTGTCCAGTTTCGTGACCGCGGTCAGCAGTCGCTCCGTGGCTTCACGTACAGATCGCAGGTCGTGCACATGATCAGTCATGGATCCGAGCGTAGTGGTCCCCGGGCCCGTGCCACACGATCGGGTGAAGCCGTCTTGCGGGTGCCGTAAATCGAATGTGCGTGCTATACGCTCGGTAGACCAGACCCACTCCATCGCAGAGGCGCCCCCCATACCCTGGATAGCCGGGGCCCGTGCCCCCGCTTCTCTCAAGAAAGGTGCGGACCGGCGTGACCGACCGTCTCATCGTTCGTGGCGCTCGCGAGCACAACCTGAAGAACGTCTCGCTCGACCTGCCCCGCGACTCGCTCATCGTTTTCACCGGACTCTCCGGCTCGGGCAAGTCCTCCCTGGCCTTCGACACGATCTTCGCGGAGGGGCAGCGCCGCTACGTCGAGTCGCTCTCCTCCTACGCCCGCCAGTTCCTCGGGCAGATGGACAAGCCCGACGTCGACTTCATCGAGGGCCTCTCCCCGGCCGTCTCGATCGACCAGAAGTCGACCTCGCGCAACCCGCGCTCCACCGTCGGCACCATCACCGAGGTCTACGACTACCTCCGCCTGCTCTTCGCGCGCATCGGCAAGCCGCACTGCCCCGAGTGCCGCCGGCCGATCTCCCGCCAGTCGCCGCAGGCGATCGTCGACAAGGTCCTCGCCCTCCCCGAGGGCAGCCGCTTCCAGGTGCTGTCGCCGCTGGTGCGCGAGCGCAAGGGCGAGTTCGTCGACCTCTTCGCCGACCTCCAGACCAAGGGCTACAGCCGGGCGCGGGTGGACGGCGAGACGATCCAGCTCTCCGAGCCGCCGACGCTGAAGAAGCAGGAGAAGCACACCATCGAGGTGGTCATCGACCGCCTCACCGTCAAGGAAAGCGCCAAGCGCCGGCTCACCGACTCCGTCGAGACGGCGCTCGGACTCTCCGGCGGCATGGTCATCCTGGACTTCGTCGACCTCGCCGAGGACGACCCCGAGCGCGAGCGGATGTTCTCGGAGCACCTGTACTGCCCGTACGACGACCTCTCCTTCGAGGAGCTGGAGCCGCGCTCCTTCTCCTTCAACTCGCCGTTCGGCGCCTGCCCCGAGTGCACCGGCATCGGGACGCGCATGGAGGTGGACCCGGAGCTGATCGTTCCGGACGAGGACAAGTCCCTCGACGAGGGCGCCGTCTCGCCGTGGTCGCTCGGCCACACCCGGGACTATTTCCAGCGCCTCGTCGGTGCGCTCGCCGGCGAGCTGGGCTTCCGTACCGACATCCCGTGGGCCGGACTGCCGCTGCGCGCGAAGAAGGCCCTGCTGTACGGGCACAAGACGCAGATCGAGGTGCGCTACCGCAACCGGTACGGCCGCGAGCGCGCCTACACCACGGCCTTCGAGGGGGCCGTGCCCTTCGTCAAGCGGCGGCATTCGGAGTCCGAGAGCGACGCCAGCCGCGAGCGCTTCGAGGGCTACATGCGCGAGGTGCCGTGTCCGACCTGTGAGGGCACCCGGCTCAAGCCGATCGTCCTCGCGGTGACGGTGATGGAGAAGTCCATCGCCGACGTCGCCGCGATGTCGATCAGCGAGTGCGCGGACTTCCTGGGGCGGATGCGGCTCGACGCCCGCGACAAGAAGATCGCCGAGCGGGTGCTGAAGGAGGTCAACGAGCGGCTGCGCTTCCTCGTGGACGTCGGCCTGGACTACCTCTCGCTCAACCGCGCCGCCGGCACCCTGTCGGGCGGCGAGGCCCAGCGCATCCGGCTGGCCACACAGATCGGCTCCGGCCTCGTCGGCGTGCTGTACGTCCTGGACGAGCCGTCCATCGGCCTGCACCAGCGGGACAACCACCGGCTGATCGAGACGCTGGTGCGGCTGCGGGACATGGGCAACACCCTGATCGTCGTCGAGCACGACGAGGACACCATCAAGGTGGCCGACTGGGTCGTGGACATCGGCCCCGGCGCCGGTGAGCACGGCGGCAAGGTGGTGCACAGCGGTTCGCTCAAGGAACTGCTGAAGAACTCCGAGTCGATGACCGGGCAGTACCTGTCGGGCAAGCGGTCCATCCCGGTGCCGGACGTACGCCGTCCCGTGAACGGCGAGCGGAAGCTGACCGTGCACGGCGCCAAGGAGAACAACCTGCGGGACATCGACGTGTCCTTCCCGCTGGGCGTGCTCACGGCGGTCACGGGCGTCTCCGGCTCCGGCAAGTCGACCCTGGTCAACGACATCCTGTACACGCACCTGGCGCGCGAGCTGAACGGCGCCCGGTCCGTGCCGGGCCGCCACACGCGGGTCGAGGGCGACGACCTGGTCGACAAGGTCGTCCACGTCGACCAGTCGCCGATCGGCCGCACCCCGCGGTCCAACCCGGCGACGTACACGGGCGTCTTCGACCACGTGCGCAGGCTGTTCGCGGAGACGATGGAGGCGAAGGTGCGCGGCTACCTGCCGGGCCGCTTCTCCTTCAACGTCAAGGGCGGCCGGTGCGAGAACTGCTCCGGCGACGGCACCATCAAGATCGAGATGAACTTCCTGCCGGACGTGTACGTCCCGTGCGAGGTCTGCCACGGCGACCGGTACAACCGGGAGACGCTGGAGGTCCACTACAAGGGCAAGTCCATCGCGGAAGTCCTCAACATGCCGATCGAGGAGGCGCTGGACTTCTTCGAGGCGGTGCCGACCATCGCGCGGCACCTGCGCACGCTGAACGAGGTGGGGCTCGGCTACGTCCGGCTCGGCCAGTCGGCGCCGACGTTGTCGGGCGGTGAGGCGCAGCGCGTGAAGCTGGCGTCGGAGCTGCAGAAGCGGTCGACGGGGCGGACGGTGTACGTCCTGGACGAGCCGACGACGGGTCTGCACTTCGAGGACATCTCGAAGCTGATCAAGGTGCTGTCGGGGCTGGTGGACAAGGGGAACTCGGTGATCGTCATCGAGCACAACCTGGACGTCATCAAGACCGCGGACTGGGTCGTGGACATGGGCCCGGAGGGCGGCTACGGCGGCGGACTGGTCGTCGCGGAGGGGACGCCGGAGCAGGTGGCGTCGGTGGGGGCGAGCCACACCGGCAAGTTCCTGCGCGACATCCTGGGCGCGGACCGGGTCTCGGACGCGGCGGTGCCGGTGGCGCGGACGGAGAAGAAGACGGCCGCGAAGAAGACGGCCGCGGTGAAGAAGGCCGCTCCGGCGAAGAAGGCGGCCCCGGCCAAGAAGACGGCGGCCCGCGCCCGCAAGGCGTAGGGCGTCCGCAAGACACGGCGGCCCCCGCCCCCCCGGTCGACCGGGGGGGGGCGGGGGCCGCCGTGTCAGGTGGCCACGCCCAGGGCGTGGCGCGCGGTGGCGGGGTCCGGGAGGGTGGTCAGGAGGGCGTCGGCCACGTCGGCGCGGGGGATGACCCTGCCGTTCGGGACGTTGGCGTCGAGGGCGCGGCGGTAGGTGCCGGTGCGGGGGCGGTCCAGCAGGCGGGGCGGGCGGACCACCGTCCACTGGAGGCCGCTCGCCGCGAGGGCGGCCTCCATCGCCGCCAGGTCCGCGTACACGTCACGCAGCGCCCTGCGCAGCAGCGGGTACATGACCTTGCGCAGCAGCAGCCCGTCGCCCGGGGCGTCCGGGCCGAGGGGGGCCGCGCTGATCGCCGACAGGCGGGACACGCCCGCCCGGTCCATCGCCGAGACGATCGCCCGCAGGGCCGGGCCGGCCACGGGGGTGAGTCGGGCCTGCTTGTTGCCGGAGGCGCCGAGCGCGGAGACCACCGCGTCCCGCCCCGCGAGGACCGGCACCAGCGCGTCCTCGTCCGTCAGGTCGCGCAGCACCTCCACCCGTAGCCGCTCGTGCGCCGGCACGTCCAGCCGGGCCGGGTCGCGGACGACCGCCGTCACCTCGTGGCCCGCCGCCAGCGCCTGGCGCACGACCTCGCGGCCGACCCCGCCAGTGGCTCCGAACACCGTGAGTTTCATCGTGGCCCCCTGGTCGGAGATCGATGGTGGGTGAGTGTTCACTCACCCCCGTGTCCCTTAGGGTGAGTGAATGCCCACCCCGAAGTCAAGCCGCCCCACGCCCGAGCGGCTGCTCGACGCCGCCGAGACCCTCATGCGCACCGTCGGCCTCGCCAACGCCACCACCAAGGCCATCGCCCGCGAGGCGGGCTGCTCCGAGGCCGCGCTCTACAAGCACTACGCCAACAAGGAGGAGCTGTTCGTCCGCGTGCTGATGGAGCGCACACCGAGCGCCGGCCCGCTGATGGCCGCCCTCACCGCCGAACCGGGGGAGCGCACCGTCGAGGAGGCGCTGACCGGCATCGCCCGCCACGCCGCCCTCTTCTACGCCGACGCCATGCCGCTCGCCGCCTCGCTGTTCGCCGAGCCGGCCCTCCTCAGCCGGCACCGCGAAGGCGTCCAGGAGATCGGCGCGGGCCCGCACGTGGTGCGCGACGCCCTGGAGGGACGGCTGCGCCGCGAGCTCGCCGCGGGCAGGCTCCGCGCGGACGCGGACCCCCGGGCCGCCGCGGCCCTGCTCCTCGGAGCCTGCTTCCAGCGGGCGTTCTTCCTGCACTTCTCCGGCGCCGAGGTGGTCCAGCCGGTCGAGGAGTTCGCCCCGGCCATCGCGCGCACCCTGTGGGCCGCCCTCGCCTGAGCCCCCTGGGCGCGTCCTAGCGGCCGAGCCCTAGCCGTCGAGCCCGAGCTCCGCCGCGTACGGCGGCTCCGCGCCCGCCCGCGAGCAGGTCAGCGCGGCGGCGCGGGCGGCGAAGTCCAGCGCGGCCGGCCAGTCCACCGCCCCGGCGCCACCGACGTCACCGGCGCCGGCGAGCCGGTACAGCAAGGCGGCGTTGACGGTGTCGCCCGCGCCGATCGTGTCCACGACGGCCACCGGCCGGGCCGCCGCCGTGTACTCCTCGCCCCGCGCCGTCCGCACGGTCAGCCCCTCCGCTCCCCGGGTCAGCACCACCGCCGACGGCCCGGCCGCCAGCCAGTCCTCGACCCGGCCGCCCAGCCACGCCGCGTCCTCCTGCGACAGCTTGAGCACCGACACGTACGGCAGCCAGCCCCGGAACCGCTTCCGGTAGGCCGCCGGGTCCGCGATCAGCGCGGGGCGCACGTTGGGGTCCAGCAGGGTGGTCAGGCCGCGCCGCGACTCGCGCCGCAGCAGGGCCTCGTACGCGCTCGCGCCCGGCTCCAGCACCAGCGAACAGGTCCCGAGCGCGAGGGCCCGTACGCCCGGAGGCAGCGAGGGCGGCAGCGTGAACAGCCGGTCGGCGGTCCCCTCGGTGTAGAAGCGGTACGCGGCCGAACCGTCCGGGCCCAGCGAGGGCACGGCCAGCGTGGTCGGCTCCGGCCCGCGCCGCACCAGCGACAGGTCCACCCCGGCGGCCCGCAGCCCGGCCAGCAGGACCTCGCCGAAGCCGTCCGCCGACACCCGGGAGCAGAAGGCGGCCTCCGCCCCGAGCCGGCCCAGCGCCAGCGCGGTGTTGTACGGCCCGCCGCCGGGCCGGGGCAGCAGCGCGCCCGGCGGCTCCGCGAGGGGCACGAGGTCGATCAAGGCTTCTCCGCCGACGACGATCACGCGGGGGAAGCTACCCCATCGGCCGCCGGTATCGTCGGGTGGGCCCGCCCGGGCACCGTCGTCTCGCGCCAGGAGAACCGCATGTCCGCGTCGCAGTCCGCCGCCCGCCGTACCGTCCTCAAGGGCGCCGCAGCGCTCGCCGGGGCCGTGGGCGCCGCAGCGGCGCTCTCCGCCTGCTCCACGGAGTCCGGCAGCGGCGCGGGCTCCCCGGCGGTCCCGGCGGAGCCGGTCGAGCTGGGCGCCGTCGGCGAGGTCCCGGTGGGCGGCGCGAAGCTGTTCCGGGAGCGCAAGGTCGTCGTCAGCTGTCCGGCGGAGGGCCAGTACAAGGCGTTCAGCGCCCAGTGCACGCACGCCGGGTGCGTCCTCGACAAGATCGTCAAGGGGGAGGGGAACTGCCCCTGTCACGGCAGCCGCTTCGACGTCACCACCGGAAAGGTCCTCCAGGGCCCGGCGAGCGAGCCGCTCCCGTCCGTGCCGGTCAAGGCGGAGAACGGCAGGCTCATCGCGGGCTGAGCGGGAGCGGGCGGCCCGGACGGCCCGGGCTCAGTCCCAGTCCCAGGCGATGCCGAGCAGCCCCCGCCGGACGCCCTGCTCCACCAGGTGCACCGCCCGGTGCCGGCCGCTCGGGGTGAGGTCCGCCAGGCCGGTGCGCGGGGCGTCCGGGCCGGTGCGGGCGAAGCGGCGGCAGCGCACCGGCAGGGCCGCCTCGTCGAAGCGGACCTGGAGCATGTACTGGCCGCCCGCGTAGCTGAAGCCCCGTACGTACTCCGTGCAGCGCGCGCCCGTGCCGTCCTCGACGCCGTAGCCGAAGACGTACGTGTCCCCGCGCCGCAGCCGGGCGTCGAAGAGCAGCTCCGCCACCACCACCCCGGCCTCCCGGTGGCGCCGGACCCGGCCGGTGCGGCAGTTCTCGTACGCCGTCACGCGCACCCGGTCGGCGTCGCACCCGGGGTCGCCGTGGTGGACGGCGAGGTAGCGGTCGACGCCGTCGCGGTGGGCCCGCACGATCTGCTGGGACTCGCGCGTGCGCAGTTCGCCGCCCGGGCCGATGCGGACCCGCTCGTGGTGGCCGACCGAGTGCAGGCCCCCGTCCGCGGGCAGCTCCATGGCGGCCAGCAGCTGCTCGACGGCCGCGCCGACGCCGACCAGCGCCCGGTACGAGCGGGCCGCCGGGCGGCCGGAACCGGGCCCGGCGCCCTGGCCGGAGCCGCTCAGCAGGCGCAGGAGGGCGCCGTCGGGCAGCTCCAGGATCTGCTCCAGCGCGGCGACGGCCCGCAGCGACTCCGGGTGGCGCGGGCGCCGGGCGCCCTGCTGCCAGTAACTGAGGCTGGTCACGCCGAGCTTGATGCCGCGCGCCGCGAGCCGGTGCTGCACCCGGTGCAGGGGCAGGCCACGGACGGCGAGGGCGGTGCGCAGCGCGAGGTGGAAGGGGCCCTCGCGCAGCAGGCGGCGGAGTTCGGCCACGACGGCGGAGTCCGCGGGGTCGGCCGGGCCCGCCGCGCGCGCCCGGTCCGCCGGTCCTGCCGGGTCCGCCGGCCCCGCCGGGTCTGCCCCGCGCGTCCGGTCCGCCGTCGGTGCCTGGTCGCCGGTCGGCCGCATGGCGACTCCTCTGTGAACGTTCACACGCGCCGACGTGGGGGCCGGGCGCGGCCGGGCCGGTGGGGCCGGGGGAAGCAGGTGGAACGACGACAACCGTTCACACCACAACCCCACCGTTCACACTGCGATGTCACCGCGTATTGAAGCGTGTTGACCTGATCGCGACAACTCCCCGATGCTCCTCCACAGCGTCCGGACGCGCTCCCCCCACCCCCCACTTCCCACCTCGGGTCCCCACCTCGGGAGGAACGCGATGCGCAACGACAGAACACGGCGGCTTTCCCCGGCCGCCCTGCTCGCCGCCCTGCTCCTGCTCCTGTTACCCCTCGGCGCCGGTACCGCCACCGCCGCCGCCCCCACGGGTACGGACACCACCACCCTCACCGCCCCGGAAACCCCCGGCGCGGCCCTGTCCTCCAAGCGGCTCGGCATCACCATGCAGGCCCAGCAGAAGAGCAACTGGTGCTGGGCGGCGAGCGGCAACACCGTGGCCACCTGGTTCGGCCGCGGCTACAGCCAGAACCAGTTCTGCAACGCCGCCTTCAACCGCCAGCAGAACACCGAGTGCCCCAACAACCAGGCCACCCTCGGCAACGTCCAGACCGCCCTGCGCTGGGCCGGGATCAACTCCGGCAGCTACGTGACCGGCTGGCTCCAGTACGCGACCGTCCAGACCGAGATCAACAACGACCGCCCGGTCGAGACCCGCATCCAGTGGTCCAACGGCGGCGGCCACATGCACGTCATCTACGGCTACGACACCGCCAACAGCTGGGTCTACTGGGGCGACCCCTGGCCCTCCAGCGACCGCTACAACTGGGCCTCGCACGCCTGGTACGTGGACAACGGCACCTTCTCCTGGACCCACTCCCTCTACCGGATCGGGGCGTGACCGCCATGACCGTGCGCTCCGCCGCCGCGGCCGCCCTCGCCGCCGCCACCGCCGTCCTCGCCCTGGCGGCCGCGGCCGGACCGGCCGCCGCGACCCCGGTACCCCAGCCCCGGACGGCCACCGCCGAGAACCTGGCGGCCGCCCACGAGGCCGCCGCCGCCCCCGACACCCTGGCCACCCTCTCCCGGTTCTTCGCCCGCGAGGGCAAGGTGGCGGCCACCGCCGCGTCGCCCCGCATCGAGGGCGGGGCGATCCCCGTCAGCTACCTCTCCCCGGACTTCGTCGCGGGCCGGGCGGGGGCGGGCGTGGCCCGGCTGGAGTACCTCGCCAGCCAGGCGGTCTCCTCCGACGGGCAGCGGGCCGCGCTGTGGACCGCGCGGACCGCGTCGGGCTGGCAGGTGGTGAACATCGCCACCGGCGACGACGAGTTCCGGTACGCCCGCCTCGGCGCCGAGAAACTCCCCGGCGGCACCGTCTTCCGCGAGCCGCAGATCGACGCCTGGTACGTGGCCGGGGGCGAGCGGGTCCTGCCGCTGGACGAGGACGCCGTACGGGCCGTCGGCGACCGGGGCACCAGTCTGGACGCGTACCGCACCCGGGTGACCAGGGCGTACGGGGACAAGCTGCCCGGCTCCGCCTACGCCAAGGCGGGCGCGGCGGGCGGCTTCGCGGAGCCCGCCCCGGCCCCGGCCGGCCCGCCGGCCGCGGCGCTGGCCGGCGGCGCCGGGGCGCTGGCGCTCGGCGCGACGGCCTCGGCGCTCGTACTGCGCCGCCGCCGCACCCCCGCGGCCTGACCCCCCCCGCCCGCGCGGCCCGGCCACCGCCAGGGGCCGGGCCCCGCGGGCCGGGGGCACCACGGGCCGCGGGGCACGGAAACGGGCCGGGGGACCGCCGGGGCCGGGCCGGGGTACGGTTCGTTGTCGGTGGGCGACAGTAGGGTGGGCGGCATGGCCGACCCTTCCAGCTATCGCCCCGAGCCCGGGCAGGTTCCCGACTCCCCGGGGGTCTACAGGTTCCGCGACGAGCACCGCCGGGTGATCTACGTCGGGAAGGCCAAGAGCCTGCGCCAACGCCTGGCCAGCTACTTCCAGGACATCGCCAACCTGCACCCCCGTACCGCCACCATGGTCACCACGGCCGCCTCCGTCGAGTGGACGGTGGTCTCCACCGAGGTCGAGGCGCTCCAGCTCGAATACTCCTGGATCAAGGAGTACGACCCCCGGTTCAACGTCAAGTACCGGGACGACAAGAGCTACCCCTCCCTCGCCGTCACCATGAACGAGCAGTACCCCCGGGTCCAGGTCATGCGCGGCCCCAAGAAGAAGGGCGTGCGCTACTTCGGCCCCTACGGCCACGCCTGGGCCATCCGCGAGACCGTCGACCTGATGCTGCGCGTCTTCCCGGTCCGCACCTGCTCCGCCGGCGTCTTCAAGCGCTCCGCCCAGATCGGCCGCCCCTGCCTGCTCGGCTACATCGGCAAGTGCTCGGCCCCCTGCGTGGGCCGGGTCACCCCCGAGGAGCACCGCGAACTGGCCGAGGACTTCTGCGACTTCATGGCCGGCCGCACCGGCACCTACCTCTCCCGCCTCGAACAGCGGATGCACGAGGCCGCCGAGGAGATGGAGTACGAGAAGGCCGCCCGGCTGCGCGACGACATAGGGGCCCTGCGCCGGGCCATGGAGAAGAACGCCGTCGTCCTCGCCGACGCCACCGACGCCGACCTGATCGCGGTCGCCGAGGACGAGCTCGAAGCCGCCGTGCAGATCTTCCACGTACGCGGCGGCCGGGTCCGCGGCCAGCGCGGCTGGGTCACCGACAAGGTCGAGGCCGTCGACACGGCCGGGCTGGTCGAGCACGCCCTCCAGCAGCTGTACGGGGAGGAGAAGGGCGAGGCCGTCCCCAAGGAGGTGCTGGTCCCGGCGCTCCCGGAGGACACCCCGGCGCTGAGCCAGTGGCTGGCCGCCCGCCGCGGGTCCCACGTCAGCCTGCGCATCCCCCAGCGCGGGGACAAGAGGGCCCTCATGGAGACCGTCCACCGCAACGCCCAGCAGTCCCTCGTCCTGCACAAGACCAAGCGTGCCAGCGACCTCACCACCCGCTCCCGGGCCCTGGAGGAGATCGCCGAGGCCCTGGAGCTGGACGGCGCCCCGCTGCGCATCGAGTGCTTCGACATCTCCCACCTCCAGGGCGACGACGTGGTGGCCTCGATGGTGGTCTTCGAGGACGGCCTCGCCCGCAAGAGCGAGTACCGGCGCTTCCAGATCAAGTCCTTCGCGGGACAGGACGACGTCCGCTCCATGCACGAGGTGGTCTCCCGGCGCTTCCGCCGCTACCTCCAGGAGAAGCTGAAGACGGGCGAGTGGTCCCCCGAGGACGGCGAGGAGCCGCTCCCCGAGGACGACGGCCGGCCCCGCCGGTTCGCCTACCCGCCCCAGCTCGTCGTGGTCGACGGCGGGCAGCCGCAGGTGGCCGCCGCCCAGCGGGCCCTGGAGGAGCTCGGCATCGACGACGTGGCGGTGTGCGGCCTCGCCAAGCGGCTGGAGGAGGTCTGGCTGCCCGGCGAGGCCGACCCGGTCGTGCTGCCCCGCAGCAGCGAGGGCCTCTACCTGCTCCAGCGGGTGCGTGACGAAGCCCACCGCTTCGCCATCCGCTACCAGCGCGACAAGCGCGGCAAGCGGCTGAGGTCGGGTCCGCTGGACGAGGTGCCCGGCCTCGGCGAGAGCCGCAAGCAGGCGCTCATCAAGCACTTCGGTTCGGTGAAGAAGCTGAGACAGGCGACAATCGAGCAGATCTGCGAGGTCCCGGGCATAGGGCGCAAGACGGCCGAGACCGTGGCCGCGGCGCTCGCCCAGGCTCCTCCGGCCGGTCCTGCCGTCAACATGGCGACAGGAGAGATCATGGAGGACGAGACACCCGCACCGGCGGGAGCAGCGTCCGAACGGGGGACCGAGCAATGACCGAGCACGAGACCACGCACGAGACCACGCACGACCGAGACGGAGCAGCACAGGTGAGTACGGGCACGACAGTGGAGCCCGGCGACAACGCCGAGGCGGCCATCCCAGAACTGGTGATCATTTCCGGGATGTCCGGGGCCGGCCGCAGCACCGCGGCCAAGTGTCTGGAGGACCTCGGCTGGTTCGTCGTCGACAACCTCCCGCCGGCGTTGATCCCCACCATGGTGGAGCTCGGCGCCCGCTCGCAGGGCAACGTGGCGCGCATCGCCGTCGTCGTCGACGTCCGCGGCCGCCAGTTCTTCGACGCCCTGCGCGAGTCCCTCGCCGACCTGGAGTCCCGCGGGGTCACCCGGCGCATCGTCTTCCTGGAGTCCTCCGACGACGCGCTGGTCCGCCGCTTCGAGTCGGTCCGCCGCCCGCACCCCCTCCAGGGCGACGGCCGCATCGTGGACGGCATCGCCGCCGAGCGCGACCTGCTGCGCGAGCTGCGCGGCGACGCCGACCTGGTCATCGACACCTCCAGCCTGAACGTGCACGAGCTGCGCGCCAAGATGGACGCCCAGTTCGCGGGCGACGAGGAGCCCGAGCTGCGGGCCACCGTCATGTCCTTCGGCTACAAGTACGGCCTGCCCGTCGACGCCGACCTCGTGGTCGACTGCCGCTTCATCCCCAACCCGCACTGGGTCCCCGAGCTGCGCCCCTTCACCGGGCTCAACGAGGAGGTGTCGGGGTACGTCTTCAGCCAGCCCGGCGCCAAGGAGTTCCTCGACCGCTACACCGAGCTGCTCCAGCTGATCGCCACCGGCTACCGCCGCGAGGGCAAGCGGTACGTGACCATCGCGGTCGGCTGCACCGGCGGCAAGCACCGCAGTGTGGCCATGTCCGAGAAGATCGCCGCCCGCCTCGCCTCCGAGGGAGTCGAGACCGTCGTCGTCCACCGGGACATGGGGCGCGAGTGACCGGACGCACCCTGCGGCTGCGCCGGCTGCGCCGCCTCAACCCCGCCCGGGGCGAGGACGGCACGGCGGTGCGCACGGGCCGCCGCGGCGCGGCGGCGGCCAAGGTCGTGGCCCCCAAGGTCGTCGCCCTCGGCGGCGGCATGGGCCTGTCGGCCTCCCTCGCCGCCCTGCGCCGGATCACCGGTGAGCTCACCGCCGTGGTCACCGTCGCCGACGACGGCGGCTCCAGTGGCCGGCTCCGCGAGGAGCTCGGCGTGCTGCCCCCCGGCGACCTGCGCAAGGCGCTGGCCGCGCTGTGCGGGGACGACGACTGGGGCCAGACCTGGGCCCGCGTCATCCAGCATCGCTTCCAGTCGCGCGGCGACCTGCACGAGCACGCCGTCGGCAACCTGCTGATCGTCGCCCTGTGGGAGCAGCTCGGCGACCCCGTCCAGGCCCTCGACCTGGTCGGGAAGCTGCTGGGCGCCCAGGGCCGGGTGCTGCCGATGTCGGCGGTGCCGCTGGAACTCCAGGCCCTGGTCAAGGGGCACGATCCGGCCCGCCCGGAGGACGTGGACACCGTACGGGGACAGGCCACCGTGGCCCTCACCCCCGGCGAGGTGCTCTCCGTCCAGGTCGTGCCCCGCGACCCGCCGGCCGTGCCGGAGGCCGTCGCCGCCGTGCTCGACGCCGACTGGGTGGTGCTCGGGCCGGGGTCCTGGTTCTCCTCCGTGATCCCGCACCTGCTGGTGCCGGAACTGCTCGACGCGCTGATGGTGACGAAGGCCCGCCGGGTCCTCTCGCTGAACCTCGCGCCGCAGCCCGGTGAAACAGAGGGCTTCTCTCCGCAGCGTCATTTGGAGGTTTTGGCCCGACACGCCCCTAAACTCGCCCTGGACGTGGTGCTGGCCGACGAGGCCGCCGTGCCCGACCGCGAGTCCCTCGCCGATGCCGCGAAACGCTTCGGTGCGGCGGTCGAGCTGGCGCCCGTGGCCAGACAGGACGGCTCTCCGAAGCACGATCCGGAGCTGCTGGCCGCCGCGTACGACCGTATTTTTCGGATGCATGGAAGGATCGGCCCATGGCGATGACGCCCGCGGTGAAGGATGA
This sequence comes from Streptomyces sp. NPDC102258, assembly GCF_055584685.1. Classification (NCBI taxonomy): domain Bacteria; kingdom Bacillati; phylum Actinomycetota; class Actinomycetes; order Kitasatosporales; family Streptomycetaceae; genus Streptomyces; species Streptomyces sp. NPDC102258. Next base: position 135,223 of record NZ_JBVJLO010000018.1, on the reverse strand, counting down.
GATTTCCCGCCTCCCCGTCACCCGGACCTGCTGCAGGAAGGCGGAGGTCTCGGCGATCCTTCGGTTCGCGGGCGGGCTGCACCTGGTGAGCGGCCGCATCGTCATCGAGGCGGAGCTCGACACCGGGGTCGCGGCGCGGCGCCTGCGCAAGGACATCCTGGAGATCTTCGGCCACTCCTCGGACCTGGTCGTGATGGCCCCGGGCGGACTGCGCCGGGGCAGCCGCTTCGTCGTACGGGTCGTCGCGGGCGGGGACCAGCTGGCCCGGCAGACCGGCCTCGTGGACGGCCGCGGCCGCCCGATCCGCGGTCTGCCCCCGCAGGTGGTCTCCGGGGCCACCTGTGACGCCGAGGCGGCCTGGCGCGGTGCCTTCCTGGCCCACGGCTCCCTCACCGAGCCGGGCAGGTCCTCCTCCCTGGAGGTCACCTGCCCCGGCCCCGAGGCCGCCCTGGCCCTGGTGGGCGCCGCCCGCCGGCTCTCCATCGCCGCCAAGGCGCGCGAGGTGCGCGGCGTGGACCGGGTCGTCGTCCGTGACGGCGACGCGATCGGCGCGCTGCTGACCCGCCTCGGTGCCCACGACTCGGTGCTGGCCTGGGAGGAGCGGCGGATGCGGCGCGAGGTGCGCGCCACCGCCAACCGTCTCGCCAACTTCGACGACGCCAACCTGCGCCGCTCGGCGCGGGCCGCGGTGGCCGCCGGGGCCCGGGTCCAGCGCGCGCTGGAGATCCTCGGCGAGGAGGTCCCCGAGCACCTCGCCGCGGCCGGCCGGCTGCGCATGGAGCACAAGCAGGCCTCCCTGGAGGAGCTGGGCGCGCTCGCCGACCCGCCGCTGACCAAGGACGCCGTCGCCGGCCGGATCCGGCGCCTGCTCGCCATGGCCGACAAGCGGGCCCAGGACCTGGGCATCCCGGGCACGGAGTCCAACCTGGACCTCAGCGAGGAGCTGGCCGACAACATGGCCGGCTGACAGCCCCGGCCGCGGCCCGTCCGCACCTGCTCCGTAAGGGGCCCGCACGCTCACCCGTGCGGGCCCCTTCCCGGTACGCCCCATTGACATGAGCACGGGCCGGTCGTGAGCCTGGCGTCCGCACGTTTTCGTGGCAGACGACGCCCAGGGGGGCACATGAGGCACCGCGCGAGATCCATCCTCGCCGCAAGCGCACTCGTCTTCACCACCACACTCGCCGCGCTACCCGCGACGGCCCAGGCCCGGCCCGCCGCCGCGGCCGCGTCCGGCGCGGACGAGGTCCGGGTCTACGACGCGGCCATCACCAAGGAACAGGTCCCGCTCGTCCTCGCGGCCGGCCAGGACGCCCACGAACTCGCCGAACGCGCCCCGCAGACCGGGACCGCCGAGGTCGAGCTGTTCCTGACCGGCGACCAGGCCGCCGGGCTCGCCGCCCAGGGCGTCAAGCTGGCCGAGCGCAAGGTCGCGGCCCAGGGGCTCGCCCGGGCCAAGGCCGCCGGGGACGGGGTCTTCCGCCCGTACAGCGGCAAGGGCGGCCTCCAGGAGGAGATCCTCACCACCGCCCGGCAGAACCCCGCTCTCACCAAGGTCGTCTCCATCGGCAAGACCGTCCAGGGCAAGGACATCCTGGCCCTCAAGGTCACCAAGGACGCCAAGAAGACGAAGGACGGCGACAAGCCGTCCGTGCTCTACATGTCCAACCAGCACGCCCGCGAGTGGATCACCCCCGAGATGACCCGGCGGCTGATGCACCACACCCTGGACGGCTACGGCAAGGACGCGCGGATCACCAAGCTGGTGGACTCCACCGAGCTGTGGTTCCTGCTCTCGGCCAACCCCGACGGCTACGACTACACCTTCAGCGCCGACAGCGCCCGGCTGTGGCGCAAGAACCTCCGCGACAACAACGGCGACGGCAAGACCACCGCCGTGGACGGCGTCGACCTCAACCGCAACTTCGCCTACAAGTGGGGTTACGACAACGAGGGTTCCTCCCCGAACCTCTCCAGCGAGACCTACCGCGGCCCGAAGGCCTCCTCCGAGCCCGAGACCAGGGCCCTGGACGCCTTCGAGAAGCGGATCGGCTTCCGCTACGCCATCAACTACCACTCCGCCTCCGAGCTGCTGCTCTACGGGGTGGGCTGGCAGGTGGCCACCCCCACCCCCGACGACGTCGCCTACAAGGCCCTCGCCGGCACCCCGGAGCACCCGGCCGTCCCCGGCTACTACCCGCAGCTCTCCTCCGAGCTGTACACCACCAACGGCGAGGCCGACGGCCAGGCGGCCAACGCCAACGGCGTCATGATGTTCACGCCGGAGATGACCACCTGCCAGACGGCCTCCGCGAGCGACCCGAACGACGCCTGGAAGCCCGAGGACTGCCCCTCCGGATTCAACTTCCCCGACGACGAGAAGCTGATCCAGCAGGAGTTCGCGAAGAACGTGCCCTTCGCGCTGGCCGTCGGCGAGAGCGCCGCCCACCCCGACCAGCCCTCCTCCCCGGTCGGCCTGAGCGCCGCCGACTTCACCCTCGACCCCTTCACCACCTCCTACGTGGAGCGCGGCGAGGACCAGACGGTCTCCGTCACGGCCCGCAAGGCGCTGAAGGACAAGGCCCTCAACTTCCGGATCAACGGCGGGCGCACGCACGACGACGCCCTCAAGGCCTGGAAGGGCGGTGACGTCTACGGCGGCGAGGACAACAACTGGTTCGACGAGTACCGCGCCAAGGTCGACGGCGCCAAGCCCGGCGACAAGGTCGAGGTCTGGTTCAGCGGCCGCGACCGCTCCGGCAAGCCGGTCTCCAGCGAGCACTTCACGTACACCGTGGCGCAGCGCCCGCACGCCGACGTCCTGGTGATCGCCGAGGAGGGCGCCAAGGCCCAGTACGCCCGGACGTACGTGGACGCGCTGCGCGCGAGCGGCCGGTCGGCGGCGGTCTGGGACGTGGCCGCCCAGGGCGTCCCGCACCACCTCGGGGTGCTCTCGCACTTCCGCACCGCCGTCCACTACACCGGGGCCAAGGCCCCCGGCGGCGAGACCCAGCTGGCCGTGCGCGACTTCCTCAACGAGGGCGGCAGGCTGATCGAGGCCGGTGAACTGGCGGGCGGCAGCGCCAAAGTCGGCCGCGCCCTGACGGACGACTTCAGCCAGTACTACCTCGGCGCCTACGGTCGGGCGAGCGCCCCCGGCCCCACCGGCTTCACCGGGGCGGGCACCCTCGCCGGGGCCAAGGGCGCCCTCGGCGGCGCGGCGGGCAACCCGCTCGACGCCCCCGGGGCCTACACCGTCACCTCCGACACCCTGGCGCCGGCGCTCTTCCCGCAGTTCAAGAGCGCGCAAGCGGGCCAGTACGCCGGGGTCGTGAACCCGTACGCCCCCTACGCGGGCAGCGGGATGGCCGCGGCCACCCATGACGACGACGACTGGAAGCGCCTCACCCGCACCATCGACCTGACCGGGGTCACCGCCGCCGAGCGGCCGCAGCTGAAGACGGCCCTCAACTGGAACACCGAAGAGGGCTACGACCACGCCGTCGTGGAGGCCCGTACGGCCGGCGGCGAGGACTGGACCACGCTTGCGGACACGGGCGGGCTGAGCTCCACCGCCGTCCCGGCGGAGTGCGGGGCCGGGTTCTTCGTCAACGACCACCCGTTCCTGCGGCACTATCTCACCCTCGACGGCGGCGGCTGCTCGCCGAGCGGCACCAGCGGCCGGTGGAACAGCTTCACCGGCTCCTCCGGCGGCTGGAAGCAGGTCTCCTTCGACCTGAGCGCCTACGCGGGCAAGACCGTCGAGGTCTCCCTCTCCTATGTCACCGACCCCGGTTCGGGCGGACGCGGCGTCTTCGCGGACGAGGCACGGGTCTCCGTGGGCGGCGCGGACCAGGCCGTCGAGGGCTTCGAGAGCTCGCTCGGCGCCTGGACCGCGCAGGGCGCGCCGGCCGGAAGTCCCGATGTTCCGGGCGATTGGTCCAGGGCCGGCGAGCTGTTCAAGTCCTTCGCATCGGTCACTACGCGTAACACGGTTCTGCTCGGCTTCGGGCTGGAGCACCTCCCGGCGGCGGCGGACCGCGCCGTACTCGTCGGTAAGGCGCTTCGCTCGCTGAGCCGCTGACCTGCCGTCCCACCCCCGATCACACGGAGTGAGCGGGACCGGAGCCGCGAGGTCCTGTGTCAGGACGCCTGGTACAGGGCCTCGCGGGGGTCTCCCCACGCAGAGGGGGAGTGTCCGGCTCCCGTCGATGTCACTCCCAAGCTCACGGAGAGGTAGGGTCGTAAGCGGTCGGGGACATCCCATACAGCTCGCCGGCGGACAGGCCGGCGCACCAACGAGGAGATCGGTTCGTGACGATCCGCGTAGGCATCAATGGTTTTGGCCGCATTGGCCGCAACTACTTCCGGGCGCTCCTGGAGCAGGGAGCGGACATCGAGATCGTCGGTGTCAACGACCTGACTGACAACGCGACCCTGGTGCACCTGCTCAAGTACGACACCATCCTGGGCCGCCTCAAGGCCGAGGTCTCCCACACCGCCGACACCATCACGGTGGGCGGCAACACCTTCAAGACCTTCGCCGAGCGCGACCCCGCGAACCTGCCCTGGGGCGAGCTGGGCGCCGACATCGTCATCGAGTCGACCGGCATCTTCACGAAGAAGGCCGACGCCGCGAAGCACATCGCCGCGGGCGCCAAGAAGGTCCTCATCTCGGCTCCGGCCAAGGACGAGGACATCACGATCGTGATGGGCGTCAACCAGGACAAGTACGACGCGGCCCAGCACCACGTCATCTCCAACGCCTCCTGCACCACCAACTGCGTGGCGCCGATGGCCAAGGTCCTCCTGGAGAACTTCGGCATCGTCAAGGGCATGATGACGACGGTCCACGCGTACACGAACGACCAGCGCATCCTGGACTTCCCGCACTCGGACCTGCGCCGCGCCCGCGCCGCCGCCGAGAACATCATCCCGACGACCACCGGTGCCGCGAAGGCCACCGCCCTGGTCATCCCGGAGCTCGCGGGCAAGCTCGACGGCATCGCGATGCGCGTCCCGGTCCCCACCGGCTCCGTGACCGACCTGGTCATCGAGCTGGAGCGCGAGGTGACCAAGGACGAGGTCAACACCGCTTTCCAGAAGGCCGCCGAGGGCCAGCTCAAGGGGATCCTCGACTACACCGAGGACGCGATCGTCTCTTCCGACATCGTGAACTGGCCGGCCTCCTGCACCTTCGACTCCTCCCTGACCATGGTCCAGGGCAAGAGCGTCAAGGTCATCGGCTGGTACGACAACGAGTGGGGCTACTCCAACCGTCTCGTCGACCTCACCGTCTTCGTCGGCGGTCAGCTCTAAAAACGTAGGGCAAGGCACCATCATGTGAGCACAGGGTCCGGCAGCGCGACGATGCGCCGCACGGGCCCTGTCGCTTGCCTCGCCCTCCCTCCTCGCCCTTCGGGTGAAGCGCTCAAAGGAGTAGAAACACATGAAGACGATCGACGAACTTCTCGCCGAAGGCGTCCGGGGCAAGCGGGTCTTCGTCCGCGCCGACCTCAACGTGCCGCTGGACGGGGGCCGGATCACCGACGACGGCCGCATCCGTGCCGTCCAGCCCACCCTCGCGAAGCTCGCCGAAGCCGGCGCCCGCGTGATCGTGGCCTCGCACCTGGGCCGCCCCAAGGGCGCCCCGGACCCGGCGTTCTCGCTCGCCCCGGCCGCCGCCCGCCTCGGCGAGCTGCTCGGCACGGAGGTGGCCTTCGCCACCGACACCGTGGGCGCCTCCGCCAAGGAGACCGTCGCCGCCCTCGCCGACGGGCAGGTGGCCGTCATCGAGAACCTGCGCTTCAACGCCGGCGAGACGTCGAAGGACGACGCCGAGCGCGGCGCGTTCGCCGACCGGCTCGCCGAACTCGCCGACGTCTACGTGGGCGACGGCTTCGGCGCCGTCCACCGCAAGCACGCCTCGGTCTTCGACCTGCCCGCACGCCTGCCGCACGCGGCCGGCTACCTGATCGCCACCGAGGTCGGCGTCCTGAAGAAGCTGACCGCCGAGGTCAAGCGCCCGTACGTGGTCGTCCTCGGCGGCGCCAAGGTCTCCGACAAGCTCGCCGTCATCGACGAGCTGCTCGGCAAGGCCGACCGCCTGCTCATCGGCGGCGGCATGGCGTACACCTTCCTCAAGGCCAAGGGCTACGAGGTCGGCATCTCCCTGCTCCAGGAAGACCAGCTGGACAAGGTCACCGAGTACATGGAGCGGGCCGAGAAGAACGGCGTCGAGCTGGTCCTGCCGGTCGACGTCCTCGTCTCCTCGGAGTTCCCCGACCTGAAGACCAAGGCCCCGGCCGACTTCGAGACCGTCGCCGCGGACGAGATCCCCGCCGACAAGGAGGGCCTGGACATCGGCCCCAGGACGCGTGAGCTCTACGCGTCCAAGATCGCCGACGCCGGCACCGTCTTCTGGAACGGCCCGGTCGGCGTCTTCGAGCACCCCGATTACGCGGACGGCACCAAGGCCGTCGCGCAGGCCCTCGTCGACAGCGGCGCCTTCACCGTCGTCGGCGGTGGCGACAGCGCGGCCGCGGTCCGCATCCTGGGCTTCGACGAGAACGCCTTCGGTCACATTTCCACCGGTGGTGGCGCCAGCCTCGAATACCTCGAAGGCAAGACGCTCCCCGGCCTCGCCGCCCTGGAGGGCTGAACCCCTATGACCGCTGCTGCCCACGGCCGCACCCCGCTGATGGCGGGCAACTGGAAGATGAACCTCAACCACCTTGAGGCCATCGCCCACACCCAGAAGATCGCCTTCTCGCTCGCCGACAAGGACTACGACGCCGTCGACGTGGCGGTGCTCCCGCCCTTCGTCGACCTGCGCTCGGTCCAGACCCTGGTCGACGCCGACAAGCTGAAGATCAAGTACGGCGCGCAGGACATCTCCGCGCACGACTCCGGCGCCTACACCGGCGAGATCTCCGGCCCGATGCTCGCCAAGCTCGGCTGCACCTTCGTGGCCGTCGGCCACAGCGAGCGCCGCCAGTACCACGGCGAGAGCGACGAGCTCTGCAACGCCAAGGTCAAGGCCGCGTACAAGCACGGGCTCACCCCGATCCTGTGCGTCGGCGAGGGCCTGGACGTCCGCAAGGCCGGCGAGCAGGTCCCGCACACGCTGAAGCAGGTCGACGGCGGCCTGGCGGGCCTCCCCGCCGAGCAGGCCGAATCCCTCGTGATCGCGTACGAGCCCGTCTGGGCGATCGGGACCGGCGAGGTCGCCACCCCCGAGGACGCCCAGGAGGTCTGCGGCGCGATCCGCGGCCGTCTCGCGGAGCTGTACTCCCAGGAGCTGGCCGACAAGGTCCGCATCCAGTACGGCGGCTCCGTGAAGTCCGGCAACATCGCGGCGATCATGGCCCAGCCGGACGTCGACGGCGCCCTGATCGGCGGCGCGGCGCTGGACGTGGACGAGTTCGTCAAGATCGTCCGCTTCCGCGACCAGTGACGCGACCAGTGAGTATGCGGTAGGACGGATCCGTCGTACCCTTGCGGGGGCCAGGGGGCTGCGATCGGCAGCCGGCTGGCCCCCGTGCTCGTCGCAGCACCCGGGGAAGCCCTGGAAAAGCCGAAAGCCCAGAATGCCCAGAAAGTAGGAACCAGCCGTGATTATGGGGTTCGAGATCGCCCTGGTCGTCTTCAGCGCCCTGCTGATGCTGCTCGTGCTGATGCACAAGGGCAAGGGCGGCGGCCTGTCCGACATGTTCGGCGGCGGCATGCAGTCCTCGGTCGGCGGTTCCTCCGTGGCAGAGCGCAACCTCGACCGCATCACCGTCGTGATCGGGCTCCTGTGGTTCGCCTGCATCGTGACGCTCGGCCTGCTCACGAAGTCGGCCAGCTGACCGTTCTGGCCATTGTGCCGGTCCCGTCGGCTCCGCCCGGCCTATCATGAGGTCCGGCGTCCACGCCCGGAGCAAGTAACTCCGGTTGCTGGACGCGCGTTGGGCCTTACGTAGACTGGGGCGCCCGCAGCGGACACCCCCCGCACGCTCCGCGGCACCATCACGCAGGGAGTTACGACCGTGGCAAGTGGCAACGCGATTCGTGGAAGTCGGGTCGGAGCCGGGCCGATGGGCGAGGCCGAACGCGGTGAATCCGCGCCCCGCCTGCGCATCTCCTTCTGGTGCTCGAACGGGCACGAGACGCAGCCGAGCTTCGCCAGCGACGCGACCGTGCCGGACACCTGGGACTGCCCGCGCTGCGGCTTCCCGGCCGGCCAGGACCGGGACAACCCGCCCGCGCCGCCGCGCACCGAGCCCTACAAGACGCACCTCGCGTACGTGCGCGAACGCCGCACCGACGCCGACGGCGAGGCCATCCTCGCCGAGGCCCTCGCCAAGCTGCGCGGCGAGATCTGAGACCCGGCGACGGCCGGGACCTCCTCAAGAGCGCATGGGGGCCCGGCCCGTGGGAAAGCGAATCCCGCGGGCCGGGCCCCTTTTTGTCCGTTGTCCGCCCTCCCATCCCTTAGGTTTGGAGGCGGCGGGGCACAACAGGACGGAAGAAGTGGGTTGATGTCCGAGATGAACGCAGACAGCCGTACGAAGCTCAACCGGACGCCGCAGTGGAACGCACTCGGCAAGCACCGCGAAGAGCTGGGCACCACGCATCTGCGGGAGCTGTTCGAGGCGGACCCGGACCGCGGCACCGGGTACACCCTGCGGGTCGGGGACCTGCACATCGACTACGCGAAACACCTCGTCACCGACGAGACGCTCGCGCTGCTGCGCGAACTGGCCGAGGCGACCGGCGTGGCCGAACTGCGCGAGGCCATGTTCCGCGGCGAGAAGATCAACACCACGGAGGACCGGGCGGTCCTGCACACCGCGCTGCGCGCGCCGAAGGGCACCGTCGTCAAGGTCGACGGCGAGGACGTCGTCCCCGGCGTGCACGCGGTCCTCGACAAGATGGCCGTCTTCTCCGACCGGATCAGGTCGGGGGAGTGGACCGGCTCCACCGGCAAGCGCATCAAGAACGTCGTCAACATCGGCATCGGCGGCTCCGACCTCGGTCCGGCGATGGCGTATGACGCCCTGAAGGCCTTCTCCGACCGCGAACTGACGGTCCGTTTCGTCTCCAACGTCGACGGCGCCGACCTGCACGAGGCCGTGCGCGACCTCGACCCGGCCGAGACGCTGTTCATCATCGCCTCGAAGACCTTCACCACCATCGAGACCATCACCAACGCCACCTCGGCGCGGAACTGGCTGCTCACCGAACTTCGGGCCGGCGAAGACGCCGTCGCCCGGCACTTCGTGGCGCTGTCCACCAACGAGGAGAAGGTCTCCGAGTTCGGCATCGACACGGCCAACATGTTCGAGTTCTGGGACTGGGTCGGCGGCCGCTACTCCTTCGACTCGGCCATCGGGCTCTCGCTGATGATCGCCATCGGCCCGGACGCCTTCCGCGAGATGCTGGCCGGCTTCCACCTGGTCGACGAGCACTTCCGCACGGCGCCCCCCGAGGAGAACGCGCCGCTGCTGATGGGCCTGTTGGGCATCTGGTACGGGGCCTTCTTCGACGCGCAGTCGCACGCGGTCCTCCCGTACAGCCACTACCTCTCCCGTTTCACCGCCTACTTGCAGCAGCTGGACATGGAGTCCAACGGCAAGTCCGTGGACCGCGAGGGCGATCCGGTGGAGTGGCAGACCGGCCCGGTGGTGTGGGGCACGCCCGGCACCAACGGGCAGCACGCGTACTACCAGCTGATCCACCAGGGCACCAAGGTGATCCCGGCGGACTTCATCGGCTTCGCCCGGCCCGTGGCCGACCTGCTGCCGGGCCTGGTGGCCCAGCACGACCTGCTGATGGCCAACTTCTTCGCCCAGACGCAGGCCCTGGCCTTCGGCAAGACCGCCGACGAGGTCCGGGCGGAGGGCGTCCCCGAGGAACTCGTCCCGCACAAGACCTTCCAGGGCAACCACCCGACGACGACGATCCTCGCCCCCGAACTGACCCCGTCGGTCCTGGGGCAGCTCATCGCCCTCTACGAGCACAAGGTGTTCGTCCAGGGCGCCGTGTGGAACATCGACTCCTTCGACCAGTGGGGAGTCGAGCTGGGCAAGGTGCTCGCCAAGCGGCTGGAGCCGGCCCTGACCGAGGGGGCGGCCGTCGCGGACCTGGACCCCTCGACGCGGGCGCTGGTGGCCACGTACCGGGAACTGCGCGGCCGCTGAGGCCGCATACGAGAGCGCCCCGCACCGGCCGGTGCGGGGCGCTCTCGCATACGGGTCAGGACGTCGGCGGATACAGCCCGGCCGGCAGCTTGGCCGCGGCCGCGCGGTCCAGCAGCCACAGGGTGCGGCTGCGGCCGTGGACGGCCGCCGCCGGGGCCTGGACCGCGCCCGCGCCGCCGAGGGCCACGGCCACCGCGGAGGCCTTGTCCTCGCCGGCTGCCAGCAGCCACACCTCGCGGGCCGCGCAGATCGCGGGGAGCGTCAGGGAGACCCGGGTCGGCGGGGGCTTCGGCGCACCGTGCACCCCGACGACCGTGCGGTCCGTCTCACGGGCCGCCGGGTGCTCCGGGAACAGGGACGCCACGTGCGTGTCGGGGCCCACGCCCAGCATCAGCACGTCGAAGGTGGGGACCGGGCCGTGGTCCTCCGGGCCGGCGGCGCGGGCCAGTTCGGCGGCGTACGCGGCCGCGGCGGCGTCCACGTCCGCGCCGTACGGGCCGTCGGAGGCGGGCATCACGTGCACGCGCGCCGGGTCCACCGGGACGGAGTCCAGCAGGGCCTCGCGGGCCTGTACGTGGTTGCGCTCGGGGTCGTCGGCGGGAACGTAGCGCTCGTCGCCCCACCAGAGGTCGATGCGGGACCAGTCGACCGCGTCCCGGGCGGGGGCGGTGGCCAGGGCCGCGAGCAGGCCGTTGCCGTTGCGGCCGCCGGTCAGCACGACGGAGGCGCTGCCGCGGGCGGCCTGCGCGTCCACGATCTTGGTGATGAGCCGGGCCGCGGTGGCCTCGGCCATAAGCTCCTTGTCCCGGTGGACGACGACCTGGGGAGTCGTCATACCCATGTGGTGCCGCCTTCTTGGTAGTTCGTGAGGGGGCGCGGCGCCGCCGCGCGGAGCCTCCCCGGGTCGGGGCGGCTCCGCGCGGCGGGCGGCCGGCTACTTGGCCCGGGCCTTCTTCGGCACCGGCTTGGCGACCGGCTCCGGGGCCTCGGGCCCCGGTGCGTCCCCGGAACCGGAGTCGGCCCCGGAGTCGCCCTCGGCCGCGGCCTCGGAGTCCGCCTTGGCGGCCCGGGTCTTGGCGGCCGGAGCCGCCTTGGCCGGAGCGGCCGTTTCCAGGCGGGCCACGCCGAACTTCAGCGAAGCCTCGTACGTGTTGTCCGGGTCCAGCCGGCGCAGCTCCTCCGCCAGCAGCTCGGCCGTCTCGCGGCGCTTGAGCGCCACCCCGCGGTCGGGCTGCCCCGGCATGCACAGCGTCGCCAGCGAACCGTCGGCGCGGTCCAGGACGATGGTGCCGTCCTTGGTCTCCATCCGCACCGCCGTCAGTCCGGGCCCGCCGGTCAGCGCGCGGTGGACCGGGACCCCGAGACGGTCCGCCAGCCACATGGCCAGCAGCTCGCAGCTCGGGTTCTCGTCCTCGCCCTCGACGCTCGCCGAGAGGACCGACAGGTTCTGCTGCTGGTCCAGCGCGGCGGCCAGCATGGAGCGCCAGGGCGTGATCCGGGTCCAGGACAGGTCCGTGTCACCCGGGGCGTACGTCTCCGCCCGGACGCCGAGCGCTTCGATCGGGCGCTCGGAGGAGTAGGTGTCCGTGATCCGGCGCTGCCCCAGCGCGCCCAGCGGGTCGCCCGCCAGGTCGCCGGGAGCGCCTTCCGGCCACCAGACGACCACGGGGGCGTCGGGCAGCAGGAGGGGGAGCACCACCGACTGGGCATGGTTGACCAGTTCGCCGTGCAGGCGGAGCACGACCGTCTCCCCGCTGCCGGCGTCCGCCCCGACACGGACTTCCGCGTCGAGCCGGGCGTCACGGCGACTGCGCGGAGAGCGGCTGACCCGCTTGACCACGACGACGATCCGCGAGGGGTGTTCGTGGGACGCGTCGTTCGCCGACTTGAGCGCGTCGTACGCGTTCTCTTCGTCGGTCACGATCACCAGCGTGAGGACCATGCCGATGGCCGGCGTGCCGATGTCCCGGCGTGCCTGCACCAACGCGGCGTTGATCTTGCTGGAGGTGGTCTCCGTGAGGTCGATCTTCATGGCCGGCGCCAGCTCCGTCCGTCTCGTGCGAGCATCTCGTCCGCCTCGACCGGTCCCCAGGTGCCCGCCGGGTACTGCGCGGGCTTGCCGTGCTTGTCCCAGTACTGCTCGATCGGGTCGAGGATGTTCCAGGAGAGCTCGACCTCCTGGTGGCGCGGGAAGAGGTTCGCGTCACCCAGCAGGACGTCGAGGATCAGCCGCTCGTAGGCCTCGGGGCTGGACTCGGTGAAGGACTCGCCGTAGGCGAAGTCCATCGTCACGTCCCGTACCTCCATGGAGGTGCCCGGCACCTTGGAGCCGAAGCGGACCGTGATGCCCTCGTCCGGCTGGACCCGGATGACCAGGGCGTTCTGCCCCAGCTCCTCGGTCGCGCCCGATTCGAACGGCAGGTACGGCGCCCGCTTGAAGACCACCGCGATCTCCGTCACCCGGCGGCCCAGGCGCTTGCCCGTGCGCAGGTAGAACGGGACGCCCGCCCAGCGGCGGTTGTTGATCTCCAGCCGGATGGCCGCGTAGGTGTCGGTCTTGGACTCGGGGTCGATGCCGTCCTCTTCGAGGTACCCGACGACCTTCTCGCCACCCTGCCAGGCCGCCGAGTACTGGCCGCGCACCGTGTGCTTGCCCAGGTCCTCGGGCAGTTCCACGGCGGTCAGCACCTTGAGCTTCTCGGCCACCAGCGCCTTGGGGTGGAAGGAGCCGGGCTCCTCCATCGCGGTCAGCGCCAGCAGCTGGAGCAGGTGGTTCTGGATGACGTCGCGGGCCGCGCCGATGCCGTCGTAGTAACCGGCCCGGCCGCCGATGCCGATGTCCTCCGCCATGGTGATCTGCACGTGGTCGACGTACGACCGGTTCCAGATCGGCTCGAACATGGTGTTGGCGAAGCGGAGCGCCAGGATGTTCTGGACGGTCTCCTTGCCGAGGTAGTGGTCGATCCGGAAGACCTCGTCACGGGGGAAGACCTCGTGGACGACCTGGTTGAGCTCCTGCGCGCTCTTGAGGTCGTGGCCGAAGGGCTTCTCGATGACGGCGCGCCGCCAGGATCCTTCCTTCTGGGCCAGGCCGTGGTCCTTGAGCTGCTGGACCACCTTGGGGAAGAACTTCGGCGGCACCGAGAGGTAGAAGGCGAAGTTGCCTCCCGTGCCCTGGGCCTTGTCGAGTTCCTCGATCGTCGCCTTCAGCGTTTCGAAGGCGGAGTCGTCGTCGAAGTCGCCCTGGACGAAGCGGCAGCCCTGCACCAGCTGCTGCCAGACCTCTTCGCGGAAGGGGGTGCGCGAGTGCTGCTGCACCGCGTCGTGCACCACCTGGGCGAAGTCCTCGTCCTGCCACTCGCGGCGGGCGAAGCCGATCAGGGAGAAGCCCGGCGGCAGCAGGCCGCGGTTCGCCAGGTCGTAGATCGCGGGCATGAGCTTCTTGCGCGACAGGTCACCCGTAACGCCGAAAATGACCAGGCCGGACGGCCCCGCGATGCGCGGGAGCCGCCGGTCCTGTGCGTCACGAAGCGGGTTCGCTCCGTTTGCTGACAAAATACTCAGTCCTCCGCGGGGGCGAGGCGCTTGAGCTCCGCCTCGGTCGACTTCAGCAGGTCGTTCCACGACGCCTCGAACTTCTCGACGCCTTCGTCTTCGAGCAGCTGCACCACATCGTCGTACGAGATGCCCAGCTTCGCTACCGCGTCGAGCTCGGCGCGCGCCTGCTCGTAGGTGCCGCGGATGGTGTCCCCGGTGACCTCGCCGTGGTCGGCGGTGGCCTCCAGGGTGGCCTCGGGCATGGTGTTGACGGTGCCGGGGGCGACCAGGTCCACCACGTACAGGGTGTCCTTGTACGCCGGGTCCTTCACGCCGGTCGACGCCCACAGCGGGCGCTGCTTGTTGGCGTGCGCCTTGTCGAGCGCGGCCCAGCGCTCACCGGAGAAGACCTCTTCGAAGGCCTCGTAGGCCAGACGGGCGTTGGCGAGGGCCGCCTTGCCCTTCAGGGCCTTCGCCTCGTCGGTGCCGATGCCGTCCAGGCGCTTGTCGATCTCGCTGTCCACGCGGGACACGAAGAAGGAGGCCACCGAGTGGATCTTCGAGAGGTCCAGGCCCGCGGCCTTGGCCTTCTCCAGGCCCGCCAGGTAGGCGTCCATGACCTGGCGGTAGCGCTCCAGGGAGAAGATCAGGGTCACGTTGACGCTGATGCCCCGGCCGATGACCTCGGTGATCGCGGGCAGGCCGCCCATGGTCGCCGGGATCTTGATCAGGGTGTTCGGGCGGTCCACGAGCCAGGCCAGCTGCTTGGCCTCGGCGACGGTCGCCTTGGTGTTGTGGGCCAGGCGCGGGTCGACCTCGATCGAGACCCGGCCGTCCTGGCCCTCGGTCGCGTCGAAGACCGGCCGCAGGATGTCGGCGGCGTCGCGGACGTCCGCCGTGGTGATCATGCGGATGGCTTCCTCGACGGTCACCTTGCGGGCGGCGAGGTCCGAGAGCTGCTGGTCGTAGCCGTCGCCCTGGCTGATGGCCTTCTGGAAGATCGACGGGTTGGTGGTGACACCGACCACGTGCTGCTGGTCGATCAGCTCGGCGAGGTTGCCCGACGTGATGCGCTTGCGGGACAGGTCGTCCAGCCAGATCGCCACGCCCTCGTCGGAGAGGCGCTTGAGTGCGTCTGTCATCGGAATTGCATCTCCTACTGGTTCTGGTACCGGTCTCAGCGCGCGGCGGCGGTGATGGAGTCCTTGGCGGCTGCGGTCACGGCTTCGGCGGTCAGGCCGAACTCGCGGAACAGGACGGCGCCGTCGGCCGAGGCACCGAAGTGCTCCAGCGAGACGATCCTGCCCGCGTCCCCGACGTAACGGTGCCAGGTCAGGCCGATACCGGCCTCGACCGCGACGCGCGCCTTCACGGACGGGGGCAGCACGCTGTCCTTGTACTCCCGATCCTGCTCCTCAAACCACTCGACGCACGGCATCGAGACCACGCGGGCCGGGACGCCCTCGGCCTGGAGCGCCTCGCGGGCGGCCACGGCGAGCTGGACCTCGGAACCGGTGCCGATCAGGACGACCTGCGGCTGCGTGGCCCGGCCCTCGGCGTCGGTGGCCTCGAAGAGCACGTACCCGCCCTTGGCGGCGTCCTCGTTGCGGTCGTACGTCGGTACGCCCTGACGGGTGAGCGCCAGACCGTGCGGGGCGCCCTTGCCGTACACCTTGGTGTGACGGCGCAGGACCTCGCGCCAGGCGATGGCCGTCTCGTTCGCGTCGGCCGGCCGGACCACGTTCAGGCCCGGGATGGCGCGCAGCGCGGCGACGTGCTCGACGGGCTGGTGGGTCGGGCCGTCCTCGCCCAGGCCGATGGAGTCGTGCGTCCACACGTACGTCACCGGCAGGTGCATCAGGGAGGACAGGCGCACGGCGTTGCGCATGTAGTCGGAGAACACCAGGAAGGTGCCGCCGTAGATACGGGTGTGGCCGTGCAGCGCGATGCCGTTCATGGCGGCGGCCATGGCGTGCTCGCGGATGCCGAAGTGGATGGTGCGGCCGTACGGGTCGGCCTCCGGCAGCGGGTTGCCCACCGGCAGGAACGAGGAGTTCTTGTCGATGGTGGTGTTGTTGGAGCCGGCCAGGTCGGCCGAGCCGCCCCACAGCTCGGGGATGATCGGGCCGAGCGCTTCGAGCACCTTGCCGGAGGCCGCGCGGGTGGCGACGCTCTTGCCGGTCTCGAAGGCGGGGATCGCGTCCTCCCAGCCCGCGGGGAGCTCGTTGGAGTTGATGCGGTCGAAGGAGGCCGCGCGCTCGGGGTTGGCGGTGCGCCAGGCGGAGAAGTCCTTCTCCCAGGCGGCGCGGGCCTCGCGGCCGCGGTCCACGGCCTCGCGGGTGTGGGCCAGGACCTCGTCGGAGACCTCGAAGGTCCGCTCCGGGTCGAAGCCGAGCACGCGCTTGGTCGCGGCGACCTCGTCCTTGCCGAGCGCCGAGCCGTGGGCGGCCTCGGTGCCCTGGGCGTGCGGGGCCGGCCAGGCGATGATCGAGCGGACCGCGATGAAGGAGGGGCGCTCCGTCTCGGCCTTGGCGGCCTCGAAGGCGGCGTACAGGGCCTTCGGGTCCAGGTCGCCGTCGGCCTGCGGGGCCACGCGCTGGACGTGCCAGCCGTACGCCTCGTAGCGCTTGAGGGTGTCCTCGGAGACGGCCGTCTCGGTGTCGCCCTCGATGGAGATGTGGTTGTCGTCCCACAGCAGCACGAGGTTGCCGAGCTTCTGGTGGCCGGCCAGCGCGGACGCCTCGTGGGAGATGCCCTCCTGGAGGCAGCCGTCACCGGCGATCGCGTAGATCATGTGGTCGAAGGGGGAGGTGCCCGGGGCGGCCTCCGGGTCGAACAGGCCGCGCTCGTAGCGGGAGGCCATGGCCATGCCCACCGCGTTGGCCACGCCCTGGCCGAGCGGGCCGGTGGTGGTCTCGACGCCGGCCGTGTGGCCGTACTCCGGGTGGCCGGGGGTCTTGGAGCCCCAGGTGCGGAACGACTTGAGGTCGTCCAGCTCCAGGCCGAAGCCGGCCAGGTAGAGCTGGGTGTAAAGGGTCAGGGACGAGTGCCCCGCGGAGAGCACGAAGCGGTCACGGCCGACCCACTCGGGGTCGGACGGGTCGTGCCGCATGACCTTCTGGAAAAGGGTGTACGCGGCGGGGGCCAGGCTCATCGCCGTACCGGGGTGGCCGTTCCCGACCTTCTGGACCGCGTCCGCGGCCAGGATGCGGGCGGTGTCGACGGCCCGCTGGTCCAGTTCGGTCCACGCGAGCTCTGTGCTGGTCGGCTTGGTGCTCACCGTTGGTCAGGGCTCCTCTCCACATGTTGAATTCCCGGTGTCGAACGACGCACCGGCGCGATTCCGAGCCTACCCCCGCCGGGGCGTGCGCCTATTCGAGTGCCGAGGTGCGTCGCCGGGTCGGTGTCCGGTGTTCACCGGGCGTCCCCGCGCGGGGGTCGCCCCGTCCGGTCCGATCGGCCCAACACGAGGCGACCCCCGCGCGGGGCGACCGAAGTGCAACGTCTAGAGTGGCGTGGTACGCGCAAGCCTTTACCGGCCCTCCATGTCCTGGGGGGTGCGAGTCGGAGCTTGCTGGATTCTCTCTCAGGGGTGTGCGTGACGGCCGTCGAATCCCGTCCAGCGGGGGTGCTCGGGACGAGCCCCGGTCACCGGCCGTTCGGGGCCCGGGTCATGGCTTTCGTGGCATTGACCAAGCCGCGGATCATCGAACTTCTGCTGATCACCACAGTGCCGGTGATGTTCCTGGCGGAGCAGGGGAACGTGCCCTCGCTGTGGCTGGTGCTCGCCACCTGCTTCGGCGGTTACCTCTCCGCGGGCGGCGCCAACGCGCTGAACATGTACATCGACCGCGACATCGACGCGCTGATGGACCGTACGGCCCAGCGGCCGCTGGTGACCGGCATGGTGAGCCCGCGCGAATGCCTGGTCTTCGGCATCACCCTCGGGGTGGTCTCCACCCTGTTCTTCGGGCTGCTGATCAACTGGCTGTCGGCCGCGCTCGCGCTGGGCGCGCTCCTCTTCTACGTCGTCGTCTACACGATGCTGCTGAAGCGGCGCACCGCGCAGAACATCGTCTGGGGCGGGATCGCCGGCTGCATGCCGGTCCTGATCGGCTGGTCGGCCGTCAAGAACGAGGTCTCCTGGGCCGCGGTCATCCTCTTCCTCGTCATCTTCTTCTGGACGCCGCCGCACTACTGGCCGCTGTCCATGAAGGTGAAGGACGACTACGCGCGGGTCGGCGTGCCGATGCTGCCGGTCGTGGCGGGCAACAAGGCCGTCGCGAAGCAGATCGTCCTCTACAGCTGGGTGATGGTCGCCGTCTCGCTGCTGCTCACCCCGCTGGGGTACACCGGCTGGTTCTACACCTCGGTCGCGCTGCTGGCCGGCGGCTGGTGGCTGTGGGAGGCGCACGGGCTGAACGCCCGGGCCAAGGCCGGGGTGACGGGCGCGAAGCTGAAGGAGATGCGGCTGTTCCACTGGTCGATCACCTATGTGTCGCTCCTGTTCGTCGCCGTCGCCGTGGATCCCTTCCTCCGCTGATTACTCGCCGGTAGCATGCTCTCCATGGGAGAGACCACGCAGAGCACGCAGGCCGCGGAGAGCGCGGACAAGAAGCAGAGCCGCACGGCGGCGAAGCTGGCCCGGCAGATCGGCGCGTTCGCCAAGCGGCACGGCGGCGCCGAGGGCCAGCTCGCGTACATCGGCCAGGCCGGTACCCGGATCGTGCTCGTCGGCACCGACGGCGGCTGGGGCGACCTGGTGGCCCCGAGCCAGGCCGCCGCCCGGCTCGCCGCCGAGAAGGCCGGGCTGACCCTCCACGACGAGTTCGACGGAGAGTTCGCCGCCCGCGTGCGGACCGGCCCGTACGAGTGGTCGCGCATGGCCGGCATCCAGCTGGGCGGGCCCGCCAACCCGGCCGCCTGAGGCCGCCGCGCCCCGCTCGGTTTTCCTCCGGGCGGACTCGGTCAACAGCGCGAGCGGTACTTCATACCCCGCTCACCCGTTAGGACGTGTGGAAGCCCCTTCCTCACGTCCGCAACGGGATGCCCGGATGATCGAAACGCCGCCCCTGGTGGACCAGTACTGCCACGGAGTGCTCCGCACGGAGCTGGGCCTCGCCACCTTCGAGGCCCAGCTGATCGACTCGGCCGGCCCGCCCGCCGCCGGCACCACCTTCTTCGACACCCAGACCGGCTTCGCCGTACGCCGCTGGTGTCCGCCCCTGCTGGGGCTGGAGCCGCACTGCGCGCCCGCCCGCTACCTGGCCCGGCGCCGCGAGCTGGGGGTCGCCGAGACCGGGCGGCGGCTGCTGCGGGGCTCGGGAGTGGGCGCGTACCTGGTCGACACGGGCGCGGGCCGGGACGCCGGTGCGGCGGGCGCGGCCGACTCGGCGGCCGACCTCGGCGGCCCCGAGGAACTGGGCCGCGCCGGGAACGCGCCGGCGTACGAGGTGGCCCGGCTGGAGTCGCTCGCGGAGCAGGCCGCCGACACCTCCGGGACGGTCGCCGCCTTCCTGGCCAACCTGGGCGCCGCCGTCCACCACGCCGCCGCCTCGGCCGTCGCCTTCGGCTGCGGGGCCGCCACCGGGTACGCCCGGGCGCTGGAGCGCGATCCCGGGCCGCCCGGGCCCGGAGAGGTGCGCGGGGCGGCCGGGCGCTGGCTCGCCGGGCGGGGCCGGGGCGGGGCGGTGCGGGAGCCCGTACTCCTGCGGCACCTGCTGTGGAGCGCCGTCGCCACCGGGCTGCCGCTCCAGCTGCACACCGCCGGGCGCGAGTCCGGGCCGCCGACGGCCCCGCTGACCGGGTTCGTCCGGGCCACCGCGGGTCTCGGGGCGCCGCTGGTGCTGCTCGGCGGCTACCCGCACCACCGGCACGCGGCCCGGCTGGCGGCGGCGTACCCGCACGTGCACGCCGATCTGGGCCCCGCGCTCGCGGCGACCGGGGCCCGGGCCGCCGCCGTCCTGGCCGAAGTGCTGGAGCTCGCGCCCTTCGGGAAGCTGCTGTTCTCCAGCGGGGGCCGGTGCCTGCCGGAGCTGCACGCGGTCGGCGCCCTGGTGTTCCGGGAGGCGCTCGGCCGGGTCCTGGGCGGCTGGGTCAGCGACGGGGCCTGGTCCTGGCGGGACGCGGACCGGGTCGCGGCGATGCTCGCGGCCGGCAACGCCCGGCGCGTCTACCGGCTGGACGAGCGGGGCTGAGCCCCGCCGCCCGCCCTGGACCCCGTACGGGCCCTCGGCCGCTTCAGACCGCCGAGAGCCGCGCGTCGTCCCGCGCCGGGGCCTGCGCCGCAGCGACGGGGCGCTCGCGCAGGCTCAGCACCACGCGGAGCACGGAGATCCACACCAGGCAGGAGCCCAGCATGTGCACGGCGACCAGGACCTCGGGCAGCTTCGTGAAGAACTGGACGTAGCCGACCGCGCCCTGGGCGAGCAGCACGACGAGCAGGTCACGGGCGCGGGCCCGGGTGTCGGCGGGGGCGTCCGCCACGCGCAGCAGCAGCCACATCGCGACGGCGAGCGCGCAGACCAGCCAGGCGGCGACGGCGTGCACGTGGGCGGTGGCCGCCCAGTCGAACGGCATGCGCTTGATCTCGCTGCTGTCACCGGCGTGCGGGCCGGAGCCCGTGACGACCGTACCGGCCGCGATCAGCACCAGGGTGGCCGCGATCAGGGCCCAGGAGAGCCGGCGCACCGGGCCCGGTACGCGGGGGCGCGGGGCGCCGTCGCCCTCGCCGGTGCGGTGCCAGGTGACGGTGGTGACGGTGAGCAGGGCGGTGGCGAGCAGGAAGTGGCCCGCCACGCTGTACGGGTTGAGCCCCGTCAGGACGGTGATGCCGCCGAGGACCGCGTTGCCCATCACGAGGGCGAACTGGAGCCAGCCGAGCTTCGTCAGCGAGTGCCGCCACGGCTCGGCCGAGCGGGCCGCGAGGATGATGGCGCCGACGGCCGCGCAGAGCACGTACGTCAGCATGCGGTTGCCGAACTCGATCGCCCCGTGGAAGCCCTGTTCCTGCGTCACGATGAGGCTGCCGTCGGTGCACTTGGGCCAGGTGTCGCAGCCGAGGCCGGATCCGGTGAGCCGCACCGCGCCGCCGGTGACGACGATGACCACGCTCATGACGAGCGCGGCGAGCGCGGCACGCCGGACGGTCCGGGGCGAGGGGGTCCAGCGGCTGGCGAGGTACGCGAAGGGGTTCGACACGGCCCCTATCGTAAAGGCCCCCTTGTGCAAACTTTCACGAGGGGGTCGCGGTGGGTGCGTCGGGCCCGATGACCAGGCGGAACCTGGCCCCGGCCGGGTCGCCCTCGGCGTGCCACCAGACCCGGATCCGCCACAGGGCGGCGTCCCCGGGGTAGTCCGGGGAGTCCATGAACCCCCGGACCACCTCGGCCGCCACGTCCTCGGCCGTCCGGTCGCGCACCTCGGCGGAGCCCTGCCACGGCGGGGGCGCGGGCGCCCACAGCCCGTCGGCGCCGCGCACCTCGATCCGCCACACCGCGCGCCAGGGGGTGACCTCCAGCATCGTGGACACCTGCTCGGCCTCCAGGCCCAGCCGGGCGGCGATCTCCGCCTCGGGCACGCCCTGGATCCGGGCCGCCACCACCGCCTGCGGGAGCAGCCGCTCGGGCAGCAGCCCCTCGGCCCGCAGGCCCGCCAGCGACTCGAACGCGAGGAAGCGCAGCCGCAGTTCCAGCTGCCGGCCGATGTGGTCCAGGGCCTCTTCGGCCTCCTGCGCCGCCTCGGCCCCGGGACCGGCGAGCAGCAGCCGGCGGAACCCGGCCTCGGCGTCCACCGCCCAGGCGACCGCGTCGGAGGCGGAGCCCAGCTCGGCGAGGCGGTCGCCGAGGAAGACCTTGGCCTGGGCGAGCCCGCGCCGGTTGACCGGGTCCTCCTGGTCCAGGGAGGCCCACACCTCGACGGCGGTCCGGGTCAGATCGCGGGCGCGCTCGCCGGCCGCCCGCTCCATCGGGCCCGGGCCGCTCTCGCCGCCCTCGCCCAGCGGCCACCGGGGCAGCCGGTCGGCGTCGCTCAGCGGCCAGGCCAGCCAGACCCCCTGGTTGATCAGGCTCCGCGCGTACCACCGGGCGTACTCCGGAGCGTGTCCGGCGGCCCGCCGCGCGTGGTGCAGCCCGTCCTCGATGGCGGCCAGCGCCCCGGCCCGGTCCCCGGCCGCGAACCGGCGGGCCGCGAGGTCGCCCAGGCGCAGCCCGAGCCGGGCCGCGCACTCGGCGTCGGTCCGGGCGGGCTCGCGCAGCGCGCCGATCAGCTCGGCGAGCAATCGGTCGGCCTCGCCGGGATCCGCCCGCGCGGCCCCGGAGCGGATCCGCGCCCACTGCCCGTCCAGCCGCAGAACGGCTTCCCGCTGCGCCATGCCCGCCCCCCGGCGTTCTGGTCGTGCGTCGCTGATGTGTCGCTGTCGCTGTCGCTGTCGCGGGAGGTGGTCATCCTCCCGCCTGCCCAACGCGCGACGGCGGGAAATCACTCCCGGCGCACGGCCGGCTTCACTCCCAGCGGAACAGTTTCGCCGCCGCGCCCAGGCCCAGGACCGCCCAGACCGCGAGGACCGCCGCGTCGCCCCAGGGCATCCCGGCCCCGTGCTGGAGCACCGCGCGCAGCCCGTCGGAGAGCGCCGAGACCGGCAGCAGTTCCAGCGCGGAGCGCACGGCGCCGGGGAACTTCTCCAGCGGCACGATCACCCCGCCGCCGACCAGCAGGAGCAGGAACACCAGGTTGGCGGCGGCCAGGGTGACCTCTGCCTTGAGGGTGCCCGCCATCAGCAGCCCGAGCCCGGAGAAGGCGGCGGTGCCCAGCAGCAGCAGCGCGGCGACCGGGAGCGGGCCGCCGTGCGGGGACCAGCCCAGCGCGAGGGCGATCGCGGTCAGCAGGGCGATCTGGAGCACCTCGGTGACCAGCACCGACAGGGTCTTGGCGGCCAGCAGGGCGCGGCGCGGCAGCGGGGAGGCGCCGAGCCGCTTGAGGATCCCGTAACGGCGGTCGAAGCCGGTGGCGATGGCCTGGCCGGTGAAGGCGGTGGACATCACGGCGAGGGCGAGGACGCCGGGCGCGAGGAAGTCGACCCGGTCCCCGGCTCCCGTGTCGATGATGTCGACGGACGAGAAGAGGGTCAGCAGCAGCGCCGGGATGATCACGGTGAGCAGCAGCTGCTCCCCGTTGCGCAGCAGCATCCGGGTCTCCAGCGCCGTCTGCGCGAGGACCATGCGGGACACGGGTGCGGCCCCCGGCCGGGGGGTGAACGTACCGGCGCTCATGCGCGCAGCTCCTTACCGGTGAGCTCCAGGAACACGTCTTCGAGGGTGTGGCGCTCCACCGAGAGGCTGCTGGGCATCACGCCGTGCTGGGCGCACCAGGAGGTGACGGTGGCCAGCAGCTGGGGGTCCACGCTGCCGGTGACCCGGTAGGCGCCGGGGGTGAGCTCGGCGGCCTCGGTGCCGTCGGGGAGGGCCTTGAGGAGGGAGGCGAGGTCGAGGGAGGGGCGGCCGGTGAAGCGCAGGGTGTTCTCGGCGCCGCCGCGGCACAGCTGCTCGGGGCTGCCGTGGACGATGACACGGCCGGCGTCCATGATGGCGACCTCGTCGGACAGCTGCTCGGCCTCGTCCATGTGGTGGGTGGTGAGGACGACGGTGACCCCGTCGGAGCGCAGTTCGCGTACGAGGTCCCAGGTCGCGCGGCGGGCCTGCGGGTCGAGGCCGGCGGTGGGCTCGTCGAGGAAGACCAGCTCGGGGCGGCCGACGACGGCCATCGCGAGGGCGAGCCGCTGCTGCTGGCCGCCGGAGAGGCGGCGGTAGGGGGTGCGGCCGCAGCCGCCGAGGCCGAGGCGTTCCACGAGGGCGGCCACGTCCAGGGGGTTCGCGTACAGCTTCGCCATGTGCCGCAGCATCTCGACGGCGCGGGCGCCGGAGTAGACGCCGCCGGACTGGAGCATCACGCCGACGCGCGGGCGCAGGGCCCGGGCCTGCGCCACCGGGTCGAGGCCGAGGACGCGGACGGAGCCCGCGTCGGGGCGGACGTAGCCCTCGCAGGTCTCCACGGTGGTGGTCTTGCCCGCGCCGTTGGGGCCGAGGACCGCGGTGACGGAGGCGGTGGGGACGGTGAGGTCGAGGCCGTCCACCGCGGTCTTGGGTCCGTACCGTTTCACCAGTCCGCGGATCTCCACGGCGGGGTCGTTGCTCATGGGGGGTGAGTCTACGGAGACTTTTTTCGGCCCGGTGTCCTGGATGGCCCAGTCGGTTTCCGTGATCTTTTCCGTGATTCCCCTCCCTCCGCTCCGGCCGCGTTCCGAGGGGAGGATCGCTGGTGAGGCCGGTGGAACGGCGTGCCCGCACGGTTCGGCCCGCGTACGGAGCCACGGCCCCGATTAACTCTCCGTAGACAAATTAGGTGACCCTTAGTGATAGAGGCCACCAGGGGTGGCGTCGGTCACCGCTTGTCGGGGCTCGGTTAATTACGCAACAATGGCGTTGTGAAATACGGCGAACGGATGAGCGAGACCTCCCAGGGGGAGCTCGCGACCGGGGAGCGGTCCACCCGCAACCGGGTCGCGCGGTCCATCCTGGACCACGGTCCCTCCACCGTCGCCGACCTCGCGCAGCGTCTCGGCCTGACCCAGGCCGCCGTCCGCCGCCACCTCGACGCGCTCGTCGCCGATGCCGTGGTCGAACCCCGTGAGCAGCGCGTGTACGGCGCGCGCACCCGGGGCCGGCCCGCCAAGGTCTTCGCGCTCACCGACTGCGGCCGCGACGCCTTCGACCAGTCCTACGACACGCTCGCCGCGGAGGCCCTGCGCTGGATCGCGCAGTCCGCCGGCGGCGGCGAGCAGGGGGAGGCGGCCGTAGCCGCCTTCGCCCGGGCCCGCATGGAGGCGCAGGCGCAGAGCTACCGGGAGTCCGTCGAGGCGGCCGCACCCGCGGACCGCACCGAGGCCCTGGCCAAGGCGTTGACCGCGGACGGGTACGCTGCTACGGCGAAGAGCGCTCCCGGTCCGCACAGCGGTGAACAGCTCTGCCAGCACCACTGCCCGGTCGCACACGTCGCCGGGCAGTTCCCGCAGCTCTGCGAGGCGGAGACCGAGGTCTTCTCCCGCCTGCTCGGGACGCACGTGCAGCGCCTCGCCACGATCGCCCACGGCGACGGGGTGTGCACCACGTTCATTCCGCGAAGCGCCACACAGACCGACACATCAGTATCTGCAAGTACGGCCGGGAGGAACCCCGCATGACCACGGAGACTGCTCACCCTGAGCTCGATGGCCTGGGCACCTACGAATACGGCTGGGCCGACTCCGACGCGGCCGGCGCCGCCGCCAAGCGGGGTCTGTCCGAGGACGTCGTCCGGGACATCTCGGCGAAGAAGTCCGAGCCGGAGTGGATGCTGAAGCTCCGCCTCAAGGGCCTGAAGCTGTTCGCCAAGAAGCCCATGCCGAACTGGGGCTCCGACCTCTCGGGCATCGACTTCGACAACATCAAGTACTTCGTGCGCTCCACCGAGAAGCAGGCCGCTTCGTGGGAGGACCTGCCGGAGGACATCAAGAACACGTACGACAAGCTCGGCATCCCGGAGGCGGAGAAGCAGCGCCTCGTCGCCGGTGTCGCGGCCCAGTACGAGTCCGAGGTCGTCTACCACCAGATCCGCGAGGACCTGGAGGAGCAGGGCGTCATCTTCCTGGACACGGACACCGCGCTCAAGGAGCACCCGGAGCTCTTCCAGGAGTACTTCGGCACCGTCATCCCGGTCGGCGACAACAAGTTCGCCTCGCTGAACACCGCGGTGTGGTCCGGCGGCTCGTTCATCTACGTCCCCAAGGGTGTCCACGTGGACATCCCGCTCCAGGCCTACTTCCGTATCAACACGGAGAACATGGGCCAGTTCGAGCGGACGCTGATCATCGTCGACGAGGACGCCTACGTCCACTACGTCGAGGGCTGCACCGCCCCGGTCTACTCCTCGGACTCGCTGCACAGCGCCGTGGTCGAGATCATCGTGAAGAAGGGCGGCCGCTGCCGCTACACGACCATCCAGAACTGGTCGAACAACGTCTACAACCTGGTCACCAAGCGCGCCGTGGCGTACGAGGGCGCGACCATGGAGTGGATCGACGGCAACATCGGTTCCAAGGTCACCATGAAGTACCCGGCCGTCTACCTGATGGGCGAGCACGCCAAGGGCGAGACCCTGTCCATCGCCTTCGCGGGCGAGGGCCAGCACCAGGACGCCGGCTCCAAGATGGTCCACATGGCGCCGAACACCTCCTCGAACATCGTCTCCAAGTCGGTGGCGCGCGGCGGTGGCCGCACCTCCTACCGCGGTCTGGTGGAGATCGGCGAGGGCGCCGCGGGCTCCAAGTCCAACGTGCTGTGCGACGCGCTCCTGGTCGACACCATCTCCCGCTCGGATACCTACCCCTACGTCGACGTCCGCGAGGACGACGTGACGATGGGCCACGAGGCCACGGTCTCCAAGGTCTCCGACGACCAGCTCTTCTACCTGATGAGCCGCGGCCTCACCGAGTTCGAGGCCATGGCCATGATCGTGCGCGGCTTCGTCGAGCCGATCGCGAAGGAGCTGCCGATGGAGTACGCGCTGGAGCTCAACCGGCTGATCGAGCTGCAGATGGAGGGCTCGGTCGGTTAGTACCGGCCCGCCCGAGATCCAGACATTCTTTTAGACGTAGGAAGAGAGCAAGACGACAGCCATGGCTGAGGCTCAGAGTATTCCGGCGGGCTCCACCACCGCGGGCGCCATCGCGGTGGCCGCCGAGTCCACCGTCGCGACCCGGATGAGCGCGCCCCCGTCCTTCGACGTGGCCGACTTCCCGGTGCCCAACGGCCGCGAGGAGGAGTGGCGGTTCACCCCGCTCGCCCGCCTCAAGGGCCTGCACGACGGCACCGCGGTGGCGGACGGCACCATGAAGGCCCAGATCGACGCGCCCGAGGGCGTCACCGTCGAGTCCGTCGAGCGGGGTGACGAGCGGATCGGCAAGGCCGGCGCCCCCGTCGACCGCGTCGCCGCGCAGGCCTTCTCCTCGTTCGCCAAGGCCACGGTCGTCACCGTGCCCAAGGAGACCGTGCTCACCGAGCCGATCCGGGTCGCGCTGCACGGCGAGGGCGGTACGACCTTCGGGCACACCGTCTTCGACATCAAGCCCTTCGCCGAGGCGATCATCGTGATCGACCACACCGGTGACGGCGTGCGCGCCGCCAACGTCGACGTCCTCGTCGGCGACGGCGCCAAGGTGACCTTCGTGTCCGTGCAGGACTGGGACGACACCGCCGTCCACACCTCCCAGCACAACGCGCTGATCGGCCGCGACGGCAGTTTCAAGTCCGTGGTCGTCACCTTCGGCGGCGACCTCGTCCGCCTGCACCCGCGCGTCACCTACGCGGGCCCCGGCGGCGAGGCCGAACTGCTGGGCCTGTACTTCACGGACGCCGGCCAGCACCAGGAGCACCGCCTCCTCGTGCGGCACGACGCCCCGCACTGCAAGTCGCACGTGGTCTACAAGGGCGCGCTCCAGGGCCAGGACGCCCACGCCGTCTGGATCGGTGACGTGCTCATCGAGAAGACCGCCGAGGGCACCGACACCTACGAGATGAACCGCAACCTCGTCCTCACGGACGGCGCGCGCGTCGACTCGGTGCCGAACCTGGAGATCGAGACCGGCGAGATCGTCGGCGCCGGCCACGCCTCCGCCACCGGCCGCTTCGACGACGAGCAGCTCTTCTACCTCCAGGCCCGCGGCATCCCGGCCGACGAGGCCCGCCGTCTGGTCGTACGCGGCTTCTTCGCCGAGCTCGTCCAGCAGATCGGCGTCGCGGACATCCAGGAGCGCCTGCTCACCCGGATCGAGACCGAGCTGCGGGCGTCCGTCTGATGAGTTACCTCAAGGCCTGTGCGCTGAGCGAGCTGGAGGAGAACACCCCCAAGCGGGTGGAACTCGACGGCACGCCGGTGTCCATCGTCTCGACCGACGGGGAGGTGTTCGCGATCAACGACATCTGCTCGCACGCGAACGTCTCCCTCTCGGAGGGCGAGGTCGAGGACTGCATGATCGAATGCTGGCTGCACGGGTCGGCCTTCGACCTGCGCACCGGCAAGCCCTCCGGTCTGCCCGCGACCCGCCCCGTTCCCGTATACCCCGTAAAGATCGAAGGGGACGACGTGCTCGTCTCCCTCACCCAGGAGTCCTGAGGTATCCATGGCAACGCTTGAAATCCACGACCTGCACGTCTCCGTCGAGGCCGAGAACGGCGCCCGCGAGATCCTCAAGGGCGTCGACCTCACCGTCAAGCAGGGTGAGACGCACGCCATCATGGGTCCGAACGGCTCCGGCAAGTCCACGCTGGCGTACTCGCTGGCCGGTCACCCGAAGTACACCATCACCGGTGGCACCGTGACCCTCGACGGCGAAGACGTCCTGGAGATGTCCGTCGACGAGCGCGCCCGCGCCGGCGTCTTCCTCGCCATGCAGTACCCGGTCGAGGTCCCCGGCGTCTCGGTCTCCAACTTCCTGCGGACCTCGGCCACGGCCATCCGCGGCGAGGCCCCCAAGCTGCGCACCTGGGTGAAGGAGGTCAAGTCCGCCATGGAGCAGCTCCAGATGGACCCGGCCTTCGCCGAGCGCAACGTCAACGAGGGCTTCTCCGGCGGTGAGAAGAAGCGCCACGAGATCCTCCAGCTGGAGCTCCTCAAGCCGAAGATCGCGATCCTCGACGAGACCGACTCCGGCCTGGACGTCGACGCGCTGCGCCAGGTCTCCGAGGGCGTCAACCGCGTCCGCGCGACCGGCGAGGTCGGCACGCTGCTGATCACGCACTACACGCGGATCCTCCGCTACATCAAGCCCGACTTCGTCCACGTCTTCTCGGAAGGCCGCATCGTCGAGTCCGGCGGCGCCGAACTCGCCGACAAGCTGGAGGCGGAAGGCTACGAGGCGTACAGCACGAAGGGTGGCGCGA
Source organism: Streptomyces sp. NPDC102258 (assembly GCF_055584685.1). Taxonomy (NCBI): domain Bacteria; kingdom Bacillati; phylum Actinomycetota; class Actinomycetes; order Kitasatosporales; family Streptomycetaceae; genus Streptomyces; species Streptomyces sp. NPDC102258. The sequence goes on along the minus strand of NZ_JBVJLO010000018.1, from coordinate 106,530 downwards.
CCGCGTGACACAGCTGCCTGGCCTCCTCGACACCGAGGCGATCCGCAAGGACTTCCCCCTGCTGGATCGAGTGGTCCACGACGGGAAGAAGATCGTTTATCTGGACAACGCGGCGACCTCCCAGAAGCCGCGCCAGGTGCTCGACGCGCTGAACGAGTACTACGAGCAGCACAACGCCAACGTCCACCGTGGCGTGCACGTGCTCGCCGAGGAGGCCACGGCACTGTACGAGGGCGCCCGCGACAAGGTCGCCGCCTTCATCAACGCGCCGAGCCGCGACGAGGTGATCTTCACCAAGAACGCCTCGGAGTCGCTCAACCTGGTCGCCAACATGCTGGGCTGGGCGGACGAGCCCTACCGCGTCGACCGCGAGACCGAGATCGCCATCACGGAGATGGAGCACCACTCCAACATCGTGCCGTGGCAGCTGCTCTCGCAGCGCACCGGCGCGAAGCTGAAGTGGTTCGGCCTCACCGACGACGGCCGTCTCGACCTGTCGAACATCGAAGAGGTCATCACGGAGAAGACGAAGATCGTCTCCTTCACGCTGGTCTCCAACATCATGGGCACGGTCAACCCGGTCGAGGCGATCGTCCGGCGCGCGCAGGAGGTCGGCGCGCTGGTGCTGATCGACGCCTCGCAGGCCGCTCCGCACATGCCGCTGGACGTGCAGGCCCTCGGCGCCGACTTCGTGGCCTTCACCGGCCACAAGATGTGCGGCCCGACCGGCATCGGCGTCCTGTGGGGCCGCCAGGAGCTCCTGGAGGACCTGCCCCCGTTCCTGGGCGGCGGCGAGATGATCGAGACGGTGTCGATGCACTCGTCCACGTACGCTCCCGCGCCCCACAAGTTCGAGGCCGGTACGCCCCCGATCGCCCAGGCCGTCGGCCTCGGCGCGGCCGTGGACTACCTGACCTCGATCGGCATGGAGAAGATCGCCGCTCACGAGCACGCGATCACCGAGTACGCCGTCAGGCGCCTCCTGGAGGTGCCCGACCTGCGGATCATCGGCCCCACCACGGCCGAGGACCGCGGCGCCGCGATCTCGTTCACGCTCGGGGACATCCACCCGCACGACGTCGGCCAGGTGCTGGACGAGCAGGGCATCGCGGTCCGCGTGGGACACCACTGCGCCCGCCCCGTCTGCCTGCGGTACGGAATTCCCGCGACCACGCGAGCGTCTTTCTACCTGTACTCCTCTCCCGCCGAGGTCGACGCGCTGATCGACGGGCTGGAGCACGTACGGAACTTCTTCGGCTGATGAAGCACGAGACGAAGGCGTTGGGGACGCAGTGAAGCTGGATTCGATGTACCAGGACCTGATCCTGGACCACTACAAGCACCCGCACGGTCGCGGTCTGCGCGACGGTGACGCCGAGGTGCACCACGTCAACCCGACGTGCGGGGACGAGATCACGCTGCGCGTGAAGTACGACGGCGAGACGCTCACCGACGTCTCCTACGAGGGCCAGGGCTGCTCCATCAGCCAGGCCAGCGCGTCGGTACTGAACGAGCTGCTCGTCGGCAAGGAGCTCGCCGAGGCGCGGAAGATCCAGGAGACGTTCCTGGAGCTGATGCAGTCCAAGGGCAAGCTGGAGCCGGACGAGGCGATGGAGGAGGTGCTGGAGGACGCGGTCGCCTTCTCCGGCGTCTCCAAGTATCCGGCGCGCGTGAAGTGTGCTCTGCTGAGTTGGATGGCCTGGAAGGACGCGACCGCCCAGGCCCTGGGCGACGCGGAGAGGAAGACGGCATGACCGAGAACGCGACGCCCGAGGCGTCGATCAAGCCGGCCACCGAGGAAGAGGTCCGCGAGGCCCTCTACGACGTGGTCGACCCCGAGCTGGGCATCGACGTCGTGAACCTGGGCCTGATCTACGGCATCCACATCGACGACGCGAACATCGCCACCCTCGACATGACCCTGACCTCGGCGGCCTGCCCGCTGACGGACGTCATCGAGGACCAGGCGAAGTCGGCGACGGACGGCATCGTGAACGAGCTCCGGATCAACTGGGTCTGGATGCCGCCGTGGGGCCCGGACAAGATCACGGACGACGGGCGCGAGCAGCTGCGCGCGCTCGGCTTCAACGTCTGAGCGAAGCGTGGAGGAGAGGGCCCCCGGCACGACCGTGCCGGGGGCCCTCTCTGTCGTGTGGTGGTCCCCTGCTTCCCGGCCCCCTGTTTCCCGGTTCCCTGTTCGCCGGGCCGACAGGTGACGTGCACCGGGAGTTGGCCACGGTGGCCGAATCTTCTCGACGGCCGTCAAGACCGACCCGTGGGGGAACCGATGAAGAACACGCACCTGGGTACGGCCGCGCTCGCGGCGGTCGTCCTCACCGGGCTGAACGTCCCGGCGCAGGCCGCGAGCTACGGGACGCCCACGATCGCCTTCTCCGCCTCGTACCTGTCCGGCGCGGTCGGCGGGGTCGAGGACCAGGGCGTGGACGTGACCGTGGGCCAGAGCGGGGCGGATGTCTCCGTGCTCACCGTCAGTGCCACCGCGTCCAGCAAGAGCTCCGTCGCCGGGACCGGCGACGTGAGCGTCACCGGGGCCGGCGCCGTGCGGCGGCTGGCCGTCGCCGCGCGCGGTCGGGGTTACACCAACCTCACCGTCAAGGTGAGCGGGCTCGGCGGCAAGAGCGCCACCAGGACCCTCGCGTACGCGGCCTCCGCGGCCGTCCAGAACCCGGCCGACGCGCGCTACTTCAGCGGCGCGTCCGACGCCTCGGCCGCCGTGGACGTCGGCGGCGGCTACACCGTCGTGGCCGACGACGAGAACAACGTGCTGCGCCTGTACGACCGCTCCCGCTCCGCCGCCCCGGTGAAGACCTGGGACTTCAGCTTCCAGCTCGGCGTCACCAAGGAGGTGGACATCGAGGGCGCGACCCGGGTCGGGAACACCATCTACTGGACCGGCTCGCTCGGCAACAACAAGGACGGCGAGTACAAGGCGCCCCGGAACACCGTCTTCACCACCACGGTCAGCGGCTCCGGCTCCACCACCCAGCTCGCGTACGGACGCTCGTACAAGAACCTCCGCGACGACCTCGTCGCCTGGGACAAGGCGAACGGCGACCGCTACGGCTTCGCGGCGGGCACGGCCGCCGGCGAGGCACCGAAGCAGATCGACGGGTTCAACGTGGAGGGCCTGGAGTTCGCCCCGGGCTCCACGACCACCGCCTACCTGGGCTTCCGCGCCCCGCTCGCCCCCGCCGTACCGGGTGGCAAGGCGCTGATCGTGCCCGTCACCAACTTCGACAAGGTCCTCTCCAGCGGCTCCCGGGCCGCCTTCGGAGCCGGGATCGAGCTGGACCTCGGCGGGCTCGCCGTGCGCGACCTGCGCCGGAACGCCGCCGGGCAGTACCTGATCCTGGCCGGCTCCTGGGCCGCCGACGACAACTCCGACCCGTACGCCCTCTACCAGTGGGACGGCGTCCCCGGCCACGCCCCGGTCAAGCGGGCCGACCTGCCGACCAGCGACCCGGGCGGCTGGGAGGCCATCGTGGAGGTGCCCGACCTGAGCGTGCCGGGTGTGCGGGTGCAGCTGATCACCGACAGCGGCTCCGCCGACCTGTACGGCGACGGCATCGAGGCCAAGGACCTCACGCACCCGGAGTGGAAGAAGGCGCGGACCGCCTGGTTCACGCTTTCCTAGGGGCTCCGGCGGCTCCTGCCGCTCCTGCGGCACCCGGGTCGCCGGCCAAGGCCTCGGCCAGGTGTTCGCGGCGGATGCGGCGGTCCACGTAGAGCAGGCCGGCGGGGAGCTGGGGGAAGGCCGGGAGCAGCACCAGCGCGGCCAGCGCGCCCGGCAGGCCGTACCAGGCCGGGAGCGCGTAGCCGGCGCCGGCGGTGAGGGCCACGGCCGGAGCGGTCCAGCCGAAGGTGCGCCACCAGGCGCCCCGCACCAGGCGGACCGAGCGGCCGAGCGCCGCCACCGGGCCGAGGCCCTCGTACCCGGCGGCGGTGGGCGCCAGCGCGAACAGCACGCCGAGCCACAGCGCGACCGGGGCGAGCGGCAGCAGCACCAGCGGCGGCAGCCCCGCCGCCAGGGCCGCCGCGGCCGGGCCCGCCGCCACCGGCAGGGCCAGCAGCTGGGCGCCGAGCACCTTCGGGGTGCGCGGCAGCGCGGTGGCCAGCAGCCCGGGTACGGTCACGGCGCGGCCGAGGACCGCCGGGCGCAGTACGGCCGCGATCAGGGCGGTGGCCAGGGCGCAGGTGAAGAGCAGGAACAGGGCCGCCGCCGGGAGGAGCACCCAGACGAAGGCCCGCGCGCCGGCGCGCGGGCTGAGGGAGGCCAGGGCCGCCGCCCCGGCCGCCGCGATGACCAGCAGGGCCGCCCCGAGCTGCCCGAGGAGCAGCGCGCCGCACAGCCGGCCGCCGTACCGGCGCAGGGTGGTGACGGCGCCGCCGAGGATGTCGCCGGGTCCCAGCGGGCGCAGCGGTATCACGCCCGGCCGGGGCCGCTCGGGGGGCAGCCAGCCGCCGCCCCGGTGGGTCCAGTGCTGCGCCATGCGCGGTCCCCCTGTCGTGTGCGGGGGGACACCGTAGCCCCGGAGGCTGTGAGTGTCCTGAGGGCTGCGTGTGTACATGTGTACGCATCGATGCGTACAGTTGTCCGCATGCCCTACGTTCTGCTTGCCGCGGCCATCGCCGCCGAGGTCGCCGGCACCACCGCGATGAAGTTCAGCGACGGTTTCACCCGGCTGTGGCCCTCGCTGGCCACCCTGCTGGGGTACGTGATCGCCTTCACGCTGCTCGCGCAGACGCTGAAGTCGATGTCGGTCGGCACGGCGTACGCGATCTGGGCCGGGGTCGGCACCGCCGCCATCGCCGCCATCGGCATGGTGTTCATGGGCGAGGCCGCCACCGCCGCCAAGCTCGCCGGGATCGCGCTGATCATCGCCGGGGTGGTCCTGCTGAACCTCGGCGGGGCGGCCCACTGATGCCCGGGGGCGGACGCCGGTACGACCCGGAGCGCCGGCAGCGGATCATCGACGCCGCGATCCGGGTGGTCGGAGCCAAGGGGATCGCGGGGCTGAGCCACCGCAGCGTCGCGGCGGAGGCGGACGTACCGCTGGGCTCGACGACCTACCACTTCGCGACCCTGGACGAGCTGCTGGTGGCGGCCCTGCGCCAGGCGAACGCGGGTCACGCCCGCGGCTGGGTGCCGCGCCCCGGTGAGGACCTCGCGGCCGGGCTGGCGCGGCGGCTGGGGCGGTTCCTGACGGCCGACCGGGGGCGCGCCGAGCTGGAGTACGAGCTCTACCTGGCCGCCCTGCGCCGGCCCGCGCTGCGGCCGGTCGCGGCCGAGTGGCTGGAGTCGGTGACGGCGGTGCTCGCGGAACACACCGATCCGGTGACGGCGCGGGCGCTGGTGGCGGTGATGGACGGCATCAGTCTCCAGGTCCTGCTGACGGACACCCCGTACGAGGAGCCGTCCGCCCGCGCCCTGCTGGGCCGGGTACTGGGCGCGGGGCCCGGGGCCTGAGCGGGGAGGGCGGGCGCGAGGTGCGGCGACGCGCGCGCCCGGCACATGAGACCGGTTCGCCCGGGGCGGCCGTCGCCGGTTAGGTTTCGGGCATGACTGCTACGCGTACCACCGGCGCCGTCGCCGCCGGACTTGCCACCCTCGCCTCCGACGGCACCGTCCTCGACACCTGGTTCCCCGCTCCCGAGCTGGTCGCCGAGCCCGGCCCGGCCGGCACCGAGCGCCTCACCGCCGAGCGGGCCGTGGAGCTGCTGGGCGCCGCCGCGGCCAAGGCCATCCGTACGGACGCGGTCCGCGGTGTCGAGGTCGTGGCCGTCCGCACGGTGATCTCCTCCCTGGAGGACAAGCCGCTGGACGCGCACGACGCGTACCTGCGCCTGCACCTGCTCAGCCACCGCCTGGTCAAGCCGCACGGCCAGAGCCTGGACGGCCTCTTCGGCCTGCTCGCGAACGTCGCCTGGACCTCCCTCGGCCCGGTCGCCGTGGACCAGGTGGAGACCGTCCGCCTCAACGCCCGCGCCGAGGGCCTGCACCTCCAGGTCACCTCCATCGACAAGTTCCCGCGCATGACCGACTACGTCGCCCCCAAGGGCGTGCGCATCGCCGACGCCGACCGCGTCCGCCTCGGCGCGCACCTCGCCGAGGGCACCACCGTCATGCACGAGGGCTTCGTCAACTTCAACGCCGGCACCCTCGGCACCTCCATGGTCGAGGGCCGCATCTCGGCGGGCGTCGTCGTCGGCGACGGCTCCGACATCGGCGGCGGCGCGTCCACCATGGGCACCCTCTCGGGCGGCGGCAAGCAGATCATCTCGATCGGCGAGCGCACCCTGATCGGCGCCGAGGCGGGCATCGGCATCGCCCTCGGCGACGAGTGCGTCGTCGAGGCCGGCCTCTACGTGACCGCGGGCACCCGCGTCACCCTGCCGGACGGCCAGATCATCAAGGCCCTGGAGCTCTCCGGCGCCGACAACATCCTCTTCCGCCGCAACTCGGTCACCGGCGCCGTGGAGGCCCGCCCGTACAAGGCGGCCTGGGGCGGCCTGAACGAGATCCTGCACAGCCACAACTGACCCGGCTCGTACGGGTCCGCGTACCGGAACCCGTACCGGGCCGCGACAGGACGGAGCCCCTCATCCCGGCCGGGGTGAGGGGCTTCGTCGTGCGCGCGGGTCGTCAGGGCCGGGGGAACATGCGGATGAGGCCCGCGAAGGCCTGCTCCTCCGCCTCCGTCAGCTGCACCGTCTCCATCGGGTGTCCGGCGGCGGCGCGCTGGGACGGGATGGCGGGCAGGCCGTCGTGGGTGCCCGGCTCGGGCTGGTGGAATCGGCTGTCCCACAGCATGTGGCCCAGGCCCAGGACCCAGACGAGTGCGGCCACGAACAGGACGGCGAGGCCGATTTCCTGGACGGGGGAGATGGAGGGGAACACGCGGTCCTCCAGTGAGTGCGAACCGTGCGGGCCGGTGCGGCACCGGGGTGGATGTCGGGCGTGCAGACACTCAACACCACAACCGGCCGATTTCGGGAGGGGTGTGGCGAGTGTCACGCCAGGGGCGAAAGTCCCCGCCGGGGCATGGCGAAGGGCCCGGCCGGGACGGCGGCCGGGCCCTTCGCGGACCGGAGGTCACGCCGCGTCGTGCGCGCCGCGTGACGCAGGGGCTTACGGGCGGAAGCGCAGCACCTGCGGGTCGTGGTCGCTGTTCTGCGCCGAGAACTCGGCGTTGATGTGCACGCTGTCGTACGTGTAGTTCTTCACCGCCGGGCTGGTCAGGATCTGGTCCAGCACCTGCGCGTTGCCCTGGTACACATAGGAGTAACGTTCCGCCTTCGGCAGCGACTTGATCGCCGAGTACAGCGCCCCGCCGTCCTCCAGCGCCTGCGCGGTGCCGGAGAACTCGAAGTCGTTGACGTCACCGACGGCCAGCACGGCCGCGTGCTTGTCGGCCGCCAGCAGCTGCTTCACGAAGCCGTTCACGGCCTGCGCCTGGAGCAGCCGCTTGGCCTCCGAGGACCGCACCGGCGGCTGGTGGACCGAGGTCAGGCCCTCGTCGCCGCCCTTGGAGGCGAAGTGGTTGGCGATGACGAAGACCGTCTTGCCCTGGAAGACGAACTCGCCGGCCAGCGGCTTGCGGCTGTCGGTCCACGCCGGGTTCGCGGGGTCGATCCGGCCGGGGGAGTGGGTCAGGGCGGCCTTGCCGTTCTCCGTCGTCACGCCCGTCGCCGTGACCGCGTCGCCGGGCGCCCGCTCGGTGAAGGAGACCCGCGCCGGGTTGAACAGGAACACCTGGCGGATGTTGCCGCCGGGCTCGCCGCCGTCCTTGCCGTTCTCCGGGTTGACGGTCCGCCACTGGTAGGCCGGGCCGCCCGCGGCCGTGATCGCGGCCGTGAACTTCGTCAGCGTCTGCTCGGCGGACACGGTGCCGTCGTTCTTGGCGCCGTTGTCGTCCTGGATCTCCTCCAGGGCCAGGACGTCGGGCGAGGCGAGGTTCTCCACGACCGCCTTGGCGAGGTTGTCGAACTTCGACTGCGGATCCGTCGGGTCGAGGTTCTCGACGTTGTACGTGGCCACCGCGAGCTCGTTCGCCGCCTGCGGCTTCGTCTTCTCGGGCGCCAGGGTGCCCGCCTTGACGGTGCCCAGCGCGCGGGCCACCAGGGTGTAGCCGCCGAACTGGTTGTAGTCCAGGGGGCCCTCGGTGGTGCCGGTCAGCTTGTCGCCGACGTTCGCCACCGGGAAGGGCTGCTGCGCGATCGGCGCGAGCTGCTGGATCTGGAGGCGGCCGGTGTTCTGGGACTCGTACGAACCGTAGAGCGTGCCGCCGCGCTTGGCGGTGTTCTCCCAGCCCTTCACCGTCACCCACATCTCGCTGTACGGGTCGGTGGCGCCGACCACGCGCGAGGTGCCGATCTTGACGTTCATGCCCTCAAGCGACTCGTAGTAGTCCAGGGCGTAGCGCGAGGGCTCCAGGGTCAGGCCGTTGACGCTGTTGGCCGCGGCCGGGTCACCCGCCGGGGCGTAGGCGGCCGGCACCGAGTACTCGTTGACGGCGACGGCCGCGGGCAGCGCGTTGCCGGAGGAGACCACCGTCACGGTCGGCTTGGCTATCTGGGTGATCGACTGGTTGCCGGAGCCGAGCCCGCCGGGGACGTACTCGCCGACCGTGCCCGAGACCTTGACCGCGTCACCGACGGCGACGGTCGGGACGGAGCTCGTGAAGACGAAGACGCCCTCGCTGGTGGCCGGGTCGTCGTCGGCGTCCGGGTCCTGCATCCAGAAGCCGCGCGAGCCGTACGTGCGCACGCCGGTCACGATGCCTTCGACGTCCGCGACCGTCTTGCCGTTGAGCGGCGACACCCGGGTCGTGCCCTGGATGTCGTGGATGCGTACCGGATCGGCGGACACGGCGCCTTCGGCCGCGTCGGCGGAACCCGCGAGCAGGCCGGTGGCCAGAGCGGTGGCGACGAGGGCCGCGACGGCGGCGGAACGGGGATGCGAGGAGCGCATGGGCGGGAACTCCGGTGTGTGGAGGGGGGTGAGGTGCGTGGACCCTGCTACATCCACGCGTACATCTACGCGCGTCAATTTCCAGTGTGGGCGGCGAAGTTGTCAAGGCCTCCAGGGGAGACGGCAGTTGACTGTGGGATGAACCAAAGGGGATGGCTCGCGGAGGGCGCCCGAAATGCGTCTACCCTGGGACGCCGTAACGGGCCTGACACCCCGTCCCCCCGTCCGAGGAGAACCACCCCATGTCCGCAGAGCCGCACCCCACGCTGCCGCCGGTCCGGCTGCACTCCGATGCGGAGCTGGCCCGCGACGCCCTCGTCGCCCCGCTGTTCGCCCGCGCCGTCCGCCTCGCCCGCTGGGCCGGCCCCGAGACCCGCGTCGACGTGGGCGGGGAACTCGTCCCCGAGCAGCTGGCCGGGGCCGTGACCGCGCTCGGCCTCGACACCGGGGACGAGGACAGCCCCGTGTACGCCGGGCAGGCCTGGCGGGTGGCCGTGGACACCGGGCTGGTCGACGTGACGGAACCGGAGGAGGACGGCGCGGGCGAGGGGGAGGGCGAGGGCGCGGCCGCCGTTCCCCCGTACGGCACCGCCGCCCCCGGCGAGGACCTCGCCCTGGTGGCGGGCGGCGCGCCCGGTGACGTCCTCGACCTGTGGCTGGCCGCCCTGGACACCGTCCTCGCCGACGCGGCCGTCCCCGACCTGGACGACCTCGTGGACGCCATGGACGCGGGCGGCGAGATCGACTTCGACCGGCTCGACTGGAACCCCCAGCGCGAGGCGGACTTCCTCGACGGGGTGCTCGCCAACCTCTACCTGCTCACCGTCGCCGAGGGCGGGGCGGGCGAGGGCCCGGTACCGCTGCCGGTCCTCGCCGCCTCGATGATCGTGCCCGACGACATGGGCGACCCGACCGACGCCGTCCTGGAGCAGGTCTCCGACGCGATGATGCGCCTCGACGACCAGTTCCGGCAGCTGGAGCCGATCGGACTGGTCGAGTACCGCCCGGTCGACGAGGAGCTGATGACGGAGGCCGACGACGACGCCGCCGACGCGGCGCTCGGGGACGACGCCGACGACGAGGACGTGTCCCGGTACGGGATGGTACGGCTGACCCCGCTCGGCCTGTACGGCGTCCGCGCCCGCATGCTCGAAGCCGGGGTCGAGGCCCCCGCCGTCGGTGAACTCACCGGGAAGGGCGCCGACGCGCTGCTCGACGCGGTCTCCCGCTACCCCGAGGGCGCGGCGCAGGCCGAGATCGAACAGTGGCTCGCCGGGCGGGAACTGCCCGAGGCCGTCGCCGAGCTGCTCGCCGCGGCGCGCGGGGACGACGAGGCCGCCCCGCTGCGCCGGCTGCGCTGCCAGCAGGCCCTGACCCCCGCCGGGCGGGAGGCCGAGCCGGCGGTCCGGGCCGTGCTGGACGACCCCGAGCTCGGCGGGCTGGCCCGGGTCTGGCTGGCGGAGCACGGGGTGGCCGACGTACCGGCTCCGGACCCGGAGATGGTGCTGTGGCTGACGGTCGACACCATCGCCGCGCAGCTCGCGGCGGACGGGGAGACGGAGGAACTGCCGCTGCTGATGCGCTCGCTGACCGAGCACCACGGTGACTTCTTCGAGCAGGCGTGGCGGGTGGAGCATCCGGCGACGGCGTACGTGCTGGAGGCCATGGGGCGGCTGCACCCCGACAAGAAGGCCTCGAAGGAGGCGCGGAAGGCGGCGTTCAAGGCCCGCTCCCGGCAGTCCTGAGGCGACCGGGGGGCGGCCGGGGGTGCCGGGCGGGGCGCCGGGCGGGGTCGGCCGATCGGGTGGCCGGAGTGCGCCATCGTGCCCACCGGCAAGGGATCGGGCCGCATTTCCGGGTAGTTCAGCCGGCGTTCACGTACGGGCGGGAGCGTGTGCGCCGACGACCGTACGTCAGGCGCACCACCTCCCCACCCCTGGAGACCCGATGCCCCTCAGCCGCAGAGACTTCACCGCCCGCACCGTCATCGCCGGAGCGGGAGTCGCCCTCACCGGAACCGTCGGGGCCCTCGCCACGGCCCCCGGGGCACTGGCGGCCGACGACGGCCCCCACCAGGAGGGGCACGACGAGCACGGCCGCCCGCACGGCCCCGGCTACGGGCCGCTCCTGCCCGACCCGGCCGGACTGCTCGCGCTGCCCGCCGGGTTCAGCTACCGCGTGATCACCCACAGCGGGGTCACCACCCTCGACTCCGGCGAGAGCACCCCCTCCAACCACGACGGCACCGCCGCGTTCGAGGGACACCGCGGGGTCACCCTCCTGGTCAACAACCACGAGCTCAAGGGCAAGCGGTCGGCCTGGGCGCACCCCGTCCCGCTCACCGAGGGCCTCGTCTACGACCCGGCGGCGGCCGGCGGCTGCACCGTCGTCGAGGTGCGGCGCGGCGGCGAGGTCGCCGAATGGGTCGGCATCGCCGGTACGTCCACCAACTGCGCGGGCGGCGCCACCCCCTGGGGCACCTGGCTGACCTGCGAGGAGACCGAGGACCTGGCCGGCAAGAACGGTATGACCAAGGACCACGGCTACGTCTTCGAGGTCGACCCGCACGACCGCCGGGCCAACCGCGACCCCCAGCCGGTCAAGGCCTTCGGCCGGTACGCGCACGAGGCCGTGGTGATCGACCCGCGCCAGGGCCACGCCTACCTGACCGAGGACGCCTCCGGCCCCAACGGCCTGCTCTACCGCTGGACCCCGCCGCACGGCTTCCGGCACGGACGCGGCAAGCTGCGTACGCTCGCCGCCGACGCCGGGGTGCTCGCGGCGGCCAAGTGCTTCGACAGCGCGGGCCGGTTCGTGGACGACCTCTCGCGCGCGACGAAGACCGGCACCGTCTACGGGGTCGACTGGGTGGCCGTGGCCGACCGCGACGCGCGGACCGTGCCGGTGCGGCGGCAGTTCGAGGCGGGCGCCGTGACCCGGGCGCGCAAGCTGGAGGGGATGTGGTGGGCCGACGGCGGCGCCTACTTCGTGTCCTCCTACGCCCGCGAGGAGAGCCCGGGCGCCGCGCACGACGGCCAGGTGTGGTTCTACGACCCGAAGCGGCGCACCATCCGCCTCGTCGTACTGCTCGGGGTGAACGCCGACCCGGCGGCGGACGGCGGCTACGACGGGCCCGACAACATCACGGTGTCCCCGTACGGGGGCCTGGTCATCGCCGAGGACGGCAACGGCCTCCAGCACCTGCTCGGCGCGACCGAGTCGGGGCAGGTCTATCCGCTGGCGCGCAACGAGCTGAACAACGGGACCGCCGAGGAACCCGATTACTCGGAGTTCACCGGCGTCTGCTTCTCGCCCGACGGCCGGACCCTGTACGCGAACATCCAGGAGCCGGGCATCATGCTGGCCATCACCGGCCCCTGGCGGCGCGGGCGCTGACGCGGAGGGCGCTGCGGGGAGGGGCGCCGACGGTATGAACGCATGGAGCCCCGCCCTTCCGGGCGGGGCTCAGCTCTTGGCACAGGCGGGGCTACCAGCCCGGGCAGGCGTCCTTGCGGGAGGCCGCGGCCCACTCCTCCAGCAGGAACTCGTACGCCTGCGCAGGCCACTCGCCGTCCACCCGGGTCTCGACGAGGAGCCGTATCGCCTCGTTCGCCTCGGCGGCGGACGGGCGCGCGGGGCCCGCGGGTCCCGCGGGCTGGAGTGTCTTCTGCATGGGTTCAAGGCTACGGGCGGGCACTGACAGCCACCTCCGGATTACGCGTGGCTTCCCTCACCCGCCCGGCGCGGCCGCCCGCGCCGGACCGGGGTCATATGCCCGCCCACCTGCTCAGAGTGCCTGCGAGGCGGGCTTGACCATGCCGCGCACTGTGCGGGACTTCACAAAGTCGCCCATGGCCGTCATCTCCCATTCGCCGGAGAACTGCCGGATGAGCTTCGCCATCATCACGCCGGTCTGCGGTTCGGCGCCCGTGAGGTCGAAGCGGACCAGCTCCTCGCCGCTCGCCGCGTCGATGAGCCGGCAGTAGGCCTTGGCGACCTCGGTGAACTTCTGACCGGAGAAGGAGTTCACCGTGAAGACCAGGCCGGTGGCCTCGGCGGGGAGCCGGCCGAGGTCCACGACGATCACCTCGTCGTCCCCGGCGCCCTCGCCGGTGAGGTTGTCGCCCGAGTGCTTGACGGCGCCGTTCAGGATGGACAGTTTGCCGAAGTAGCAACTGTCGATGTGGTTGCGCTGCGGGCCGTAGGCGATCACGGAGGCGTCGAGGTCGATGTCCGCGCCGCGGAAGGCGGGCTCCCAGCCGAGGCCCATCTTGACCTGGGAGAGCAGCGGGCGGCCGCCCTTGACGAGGGAGACCGTCTGGTTCTTCTGGAGGCTGACCCGGCCCTTGTCGAGGTTGATCTTCCCGGTGCCGAGGGGGGCGGCGGGCGGCGCGGGGGGCGCGGGCGGAGCGGCGGGGGCGGGCTGGGCGGGCGCCGGGCCGCCGAGCCAGGGGGAGACGGGGTGGGAGACCGGCGGGGCGGGCGGCGCCGGGGGTGCGGGCGGGGCAGCCGGAGCGGCGGCCGCGGCCGGCTCCTCGTCCACGGAGACCCCGAAGTCGGTGGCGATGCCGGCGAGGCCGTTGGCGTACCCCTGGCCGACCGCGCGGACCTTCCACACGCCGCCGCGCTGGTAGACCTCGACGACCACCAGGGCCGTCTCCGCGCCCAGCCGGGGCGGCGTGAAGGTGGCGATGACGGTGCCGGTGGCGGCGTCCCGCACGGTGGCGGTGGGCTCGACGCCCTGGAAGCTCTGGCCGGCGGCATCGGGGCTGGCCGTGACCACGATCCGCTCGATGCCGGGCGGCAGCGCGCCGGTGTCCACGGTGATCGAGTCGGGCGCCGACCCGCCGCCGGACCGGTGGCTCACGCCGGGCCCGGACGGCTGGTTGTAGAAGATGAAGTCGGCGTCGGAACGCACCTTGCCGTCCGCCGCGAGCAGCAGACCCGAGACGTCGAGACGCACCGGGGCGGCCACGTCGACCGTCACGCTGACGGCGTTGAGCGGAAGGTTGGAACCAGGGGTCATAGCGGTCATGCCGGGAGAACGACCGGAGCGGCTTTGCCGTTCCCTTACCCTCGCGGAAGATTTCCGGGCGGTGGACCTCAGCGCCGGTTGCGGGGGTGGGCGCGGGCCGCGCGCTCGTTGCCGAACTTGTAGGACCCGGTCCAGCGGGCCATCACCAGCTGCGCGTCGCCGGCCGCCACCTCGGCCAGGAACTTGCCGGCCCGTCCGCCCCGCAGGGTGGCCGCGTCACGCCCCTGGTGGGTGATGTGGACGGTGGTGTCGTGGCGTATCTCGTACGAGAACCCGTGCGGTTTCGGCATGGGCGCAGCCTGCCCCGCCGCGGGAGGGGCGGGCAACGCGTTTACCGCTCTCCGGTCACCCGGCGGGGCACCCCCAGCGGATTGGCCTCGCGCAGCTCGGGCGGGAGCAGCGCGTCGGGCACCGACTGGTACACCACCGGGCGGAGCCACCGCTCGACGGCCGTGGCGCCGACCGAGGTGGAGTGGGAGGTGGCCGCCGGGTACGGGCCGCCGTGGTGCTGGGCCGGGGCGACCGCGACGCCGGTCGGCCAGCCGTTGACCACGATCCGCCCGGCCAGCGCCGTGACCAGCCCGATCAGCTCGGTGGCGGACGGGGTGCCCGGGGCCTCACCGGGGGCGGTCCCGTCGGCCTCGGCGGCCGACAGCTGGAGGGTGGCGCTCAGGTTCCCTTCGAGCAGGCCCAGTACTCCGGCCGCCTGCTCCCGGCCGGTGTAGCGGACGAGGACCGTGACCGGACCGAAGCACTCCTCCAGGAGGACCCGGTGGGACCCGCCGCGCAGCAGGTCGGCGGCCCGGACGCTCACGTACCCCGCGCCGACGGCGTGCTCCCCGGCCGGGCCCGCCGGGACGGGCGCGGTGACGCCGGGCAGGGCGGCCCGCTCGGCGACCCCGGCGAGGAAGTTCTCCCGCATCCGGTGGTCGAGGAGGACTCCGGGTCCCGCCTGGGCCAGGGCCTTGGCGAGCGCGTCCGCGAGCCGGTCGCCGTCCTGTCCTTCGGGGACCAGGACCAGTCCCGGCTTGACGCAGAACTGGCCCGCGCCGAGGGTGACGGAGCCGGCGAGTCCGGCGCCGATCTCCTCCGCGCGCTCGGCGGCGGCGGCCGGGGTGACCACGACGGGGTTGAGGGAGCCGAGTTCGCCGTGGAAGGGGATGGGCACCGGCCGGGCGGCGGCGGCGTCGAACAGGGCCCGTCCGCCCCGTACGGAACCGGTGAAACCGGCGGCCGTGACGAGGGGGTGGCGGACCAGTTCCAGACCGGCGTCGAAGCCGTGGACGACGGACACCACCCCGGCGGGCAGCCCGCACGACGCGGCGGCCCGGCGCAGCAGGGAGGCGCACAGCTCGGAGGTGGCCGGGTGGTCGGGGTGGGCCTTGACGACCACCGGGCAGCCGGCGGCGAGGGCGCTGGCGGTGTCCCCGCCGGGGACGGAGAAGGCGAGCGGGAAGTTGGAGGCGGCGTAGACGGCGACCACGCCCAGCGGCACCTTGTAGCGGCGCAGTTCGGGTCGGGGCGGGGTGAGCGCGGGGTCGGCGCGGTCGATGCGGACGTCGAGGTACGAGCCCTCCTCGACGAGGCCGGCGAAGGCGCGCAGCTGGCCGGTGGTGCGGGCGAGCTCACCGGTGAGGCGGGCCGGGCCGAGCGCCGTTTCCGCGTCGGCGGTCTCGACGATCCGGTCGGCGGCGCCGTCCAGCAGGTCGGCGGCGGCGCGCAGGAAGGCGACGCGGGCGGTGGCGTCGGCCAGCGCGGCGCGGGCGCAGTGGGCGGCGCGCACGGCCAGGTCCACGTCCTGTGGCCCGGCTTCGACGGCGACCTCTTCGCGCCGCTTCCCGGTGCGGGGGTCCACACTCCAGACTGGTGTCGCTGCCATCGCCCGCTGCCTCCTGGATCGTTCAGTATTCTGAACGAGGTTCCGGTGGATGAATGATCACTGCTGCTGCGGACTCTATTTCCGCGCCCAGCGCGTGACAAGGGGAGTCCGGAGCCGAACAGAGGGGAAGCGGGCGCATGACGGCAGGGGAGACAGGGGAATCGGCTGCGGGGGTTGCGACGGGCGCGACCGCCGCGACGGCCGGTGGCGAGGAGGAGGCGGGGGGCCGGGAGGGCGAGGGGGCGGAAGGGCCGACGGCGGCGCCGGTGAAGTCGGCGGTGCGTACGGTCGTGCTGCTGGAGCACTTCGCGGCCCGGCCCGGCCTGCACAGCCTCGCCGACATCCAGCACGACCTCGCCCTGCCCAAGTCCAGCCTGTACATGCTGCTGCGCACCCTGGTCGACCTGGGCTGGGTGGAGACGGACGCCACCGGCACCCGGTACGGCATCGGTGTACGGGCCCTGCTGGTCGGCAGTTCGTACATCGACGGGGACGAGGTGGTGGCCGCCGCCCGGCCCACCCTGGACCGGCTCTCCGACGACACCACCGAGACCATCCACCTGGCCCGGATGGACGGCACGAGCGTGGTGTACCTGGCCACCCGCCAGTCCCAGCACTACCTGCGGCCCTTCACCCGGGTCGGCCGGCGGCTGCCGGTGCACTCGACGGCGCTCGGCAAGGCGCTGCTGGCCACGCACACCGACGACGAGGTGCGCAGGCTGCTGCCGCGCCGGCTGGAGGCGGTCACGCAGCACACCATCACCGACCGGGAGCAGCTGGTGGAGGAGCTGGCGCTGGTGCGGGAGCAGGGCTACGCGGTGGACCGGGAGGAGAACACGCTCGGACTGCGCTGCTTCGGGGTGGCGGTGCCGTACCGGACGCCCGCGCGGGACGCCGTGAGCTGCTCGGTACCGGTGGCGCGGCTGACGCCGGGGCACGAACAGCTCATCAAGGCGGCCCTGTTCGAGGCGCGGGACCGGCTGTCGGTGGTGACCCGGAGGATGTGAGCCCGGCGGTTCTCCCCCATGCGGGGGAGACGGATCCCCTTGGCGGGGGAGGCGGCGACGCGCCGGGCACGGGACCGTGGGGACATGACCACGCGAGCGCTGAAACCGACCGATCCGATCTCCCTGACCGACCCGGCCCACCCGACCAACGCAGCCGACCCGGCGGACGCGGCGACCACGACGGGCACGCCGGGCGCGACGGCGACCGTGAACGCCGGGCGGCGGGTCCTGCGGGGTGTGGCGGTGGCTGCCACCCTGCCCTACGTGGCCCTCAAAACGGCCTGGGTGGCCGGGAGTCACCTGGGGATACCGGAGGGCAGTGCGTTACGGGAGCCGAGACCGTTCTTCGTGGCGGCCAACGCGGTGACGCTGCTGATGGACGCGACGGTGATCCTGCTCGTGCTGCTCCTCACCCGCCCCTGGGGCCGGCGGGTCCCGTCCTGGGCGCTCGCCCTCCCGGTGTTCGCCGCGACCGGGCTGCTCACCCCGATCGTCCTCGGTTACCCGGCCCAGCTCCTGGTGAAGGCCGCCGGGCTGGGCGCGGACGAGGCGGTCGTGGCCGCCCGTGACCCCTTCCTCGACCCGTGGGTGTTCTCCGTCGTCTACGGCGGTTTCATCATCCAGGGGTTCGCCCTGGCCGGACTGTTCGTCCCCTATGCGCGAGAGCGCTGGGGCGGCGTGTGGCAGGGCGCGCCGGTCCGGCGGCTCCCGTCTCCCACGGGGGTGGTGGCGGGAGCCGCGGCGGTGACCGGCTCGGCGGTGGCCGCGGTGTATCTGTACTGGGCCTTCGGCGGCGGCGCCGGACTGTCCCCGCAGCGGGTCGCGGAGTATTCGGCGGAGACGGGCGTGATCTCGGGGGCGCATGCGCTCTGCGCGCTCGCGGCGGGGGCGGGGGCGGTGCTGCTGGCCCGGGGCGGGGCGCGGCGGCCGGCGCGGCCGCTGGCCCTCACCTGGGTCGGCGCCTCCGCCGCGCTGAGCTGGGGGGTGTGGCCGCTGCTCGCGGACCTGGGACCACAGCTGGTCTCCGGCGGGGCTCCCGGAGCGCTGGTGGTGCTGGCCCGATCCGGCCAGATGGTCACCGGCCTGCTCTCGGCCGCCGTCCTCATAGGCTTCATCCGCTCCCGCCGCGCGGCGTGTACGACGTAAGCGGATGAGCGGATGGGCGGGGTGGGCGGCATCGGGCCGGGCTGGCGGGGGAGCGGAGGAACGGTGAGGGGGAGCGGGGCGGTGCGGGGCAGGACGGAGTGGGTGTGGGGGGCCGGGGCCCGCCTGCGGTGGGTGCATCTGGTGCTCGGCGGGGCGCTGCTGATGCCGTACCTCCTGCTCACCCAGGTCGGGGTGGGGATCGCGGCCGGCGGGGTCAACGCCCTGGCCTCCCTCCCGCTGCTCCTGATCTCGTACGCGATCGCCCTTCCGCTGGTGGCCGTCACCGGGCTGGTGGGGCTGGTCCGGCCGCTGTCGGTGGTCGCGGTGCGGGCTCTGGCCGGGGTGGCGGGGGAGTCGCTGGCCGAGGGGCCGGGCCGGTCCTGGGCCGCCCGGTGGCGGGCCGCCGCCTGGTGGACGCTCCACCTCGGGGTCGGCGCGGTCGTCGGCGGGGTGAGCCTCGCGGCGCCGCCGGCGGGGGTGGCGCTGATCGTGCTGCCGTTCGTCGGGGGCATGCGCCGGTCCGGGCTCTGGCTCGACCGGTTCGGCGCCGGGGCCGGGCTGTACGCGGCCCCGCTCGCCGGGCTCGCGCTGCTGGCCGGGGTCGTGCTCTGCTCCGCCGGGGCGGGGGCGCTGCTGGCGCGGCTCGCGCCGGTGCTCCTCGGCCCGACGGCGGCGGACCGGCTGGCCGCCGCCGAGGAACGGGCCGCCGACCTGGCCGTGCGCAACCGTCTGGCGCGCGAGCTCCACGACGCGGTGGGCCACGCCCTGAGCGCCGTCACCCTCCAGGCGGTGGCGGCCCGGCGGGTGCTCGACAGCGACCCCGGGTTCGTCCGGGAGGCGCTCGCCGCGATCGAGGACACGACCCGGCGCACCGTGGGGGAGCTGGACGCGGTGCTCGGGCTGCTGCGGGACGGCGATCCGGCCCGGACCGACGCCGTACCGGCTCCGACGCTGGCCGCCGACCTCGACGGGCTGCTGGCCCGGACCCGGGCGAGCGGCACCGCCGTCACCGCCGAGCTGCGGCCCGGGCCCGCCGGTGACTGGGGGCAGCTTCCCGCCATCGCCTCCCGGGAGGCGTACCGGATCGTGCAGGAGGGGCTGAGCAACGCCTTGCGGCACGGCGCTGGTCCGGTCGCGCTCCGGATCCGGGTGCACACGTCGGAAAGCCACCACGCACTGGAGATCACCATGACGAACGCGCCCGCGCGGGCCGCCCGCGCCGAGGGGGATCCGCGCGGCACCGGGGGCCGGGGGCTGCGCGGCGCCGCCGAGCGGGCCGCGCTCCTCGGCGGCTCCCTGGAAGCCGGCCCACGGCAGGACGGCTGGCGGCTGCGGGCCACCCTGCCCCTGGGGCCCGCCCCCCGGGTTCCGGGCCCGGGGGAGGGGCGGTGAGCCGGGCTCCGCTGCGGGTGGTCATCGCCGACGACGAGCGGATGGTCCGTACCGCGCTGCGGGTCATCCTCGACGCCGAAGCCGATCTGGAGGTGGTGGGGGAGGCCGCCACCGGCGCCGAGGCGGTGCCGTTGGTCCGCTCGCTGATGCCCGACGTGGTGCTGATGGACGTCCGGATGCCGGAGATCGACGGCATCCGGGCCACCGAGCAGATCCTCGCCACCCTGCCCGAGCCGCCCCGGATCGTGGTCGTCACCACCTTCGAGAACGACGCCCACGTCTACGACGCCCTGCGGGCGGGGGCCAGCGGCTTCCTCCTCAAGCGGGCCGAGCCCGAGGAGCTGATCGGCGCCGTCCGCCTCGTCGCCCGGGGCGACTCGCTGCTCTTCCCGGCGGCGGTCCGCTCCCTGGCGGCCTCGCACGCGGCGCGGACCGCGCCCGCCGCCCCGCGCTGGGCGTCCCGGCTCACCGACCGGGAGGCCGGCGTCCTGCGCCTGATGGCGGCCGGACTGTCGAACCAGGAGATCAGCGAGCGGCTGGCGGTCGGCGCGCAGACCGTCAAGACGCACGTGGCGGCCGTCCTCGCCAAAACCGGTTCCCGCGACCGCACCCAGGCGGTCATCGCCGCCTACGAGGGAGGCTTCGTCATGAGGAAAAGCTGAGAACCCCGCCACAATCGGGGCAGAGCGGAACGCCTGGGGCCGCTCGCGCGTCTTTCCGGGGGATGAACAAGACGATCAGGCGTGCGTCGGTCTTCTGTCTGCTTCTGGTGCTGGCCCTTTTGGTGCGGGTCACCTGGGTGCAGGCATACCAAGGCCAGGCCCTCGCAGACGACAAGAACAACCGGCGCAACCTCATCGGGCAGTACGAGAACCCGTTGGGGAACATCATCGTGGGCGGGCAGTCGGTCACCGGCTCCGCGAAGACGGGCGGCAAGGACTTCGGCTACAAGAGGACGTACCTCGACGGCCCGCTGTACGCGCCGATCACCGGCTACAGCTCCCAGGCCTACGGCACCACCATGCTGGAGGGCGTCTACAAGAACATCCTCAACGGCTCCGACACCCGCCTGAAGACGGTGATGGACGTCCTCACCAACAAGCGGGCCGACCCGGGCAACGTGCTGACGACCATCGACCGGGACGTCCAGAAGGCCGCCTACGACGCCCTCCAGGGCAAACAAGGCGCGGCCGTCGCCATCGACCCGGCGACCGGCGAGATCCTCGCCGTGGTGAACAACCCCTCCTATGACCCGGGCCGCATCACGGGCGCCACCGACGAGGCCGCCTGGAAGGAACTGTCGGCCGACCAGGGCAAGGCCATGGAGAACGTGGCCCTGCGCAAGCCCCAGGCTCCCGGCTCCACCTTCAAGCTGGTCACTCTGACGTCCGCGATCGAGAACGGGCTGATCACCAGCATCGACACGCCGACCGGCGTAGCCGCCCCGTACACGATCCCGGGCACGCGCACGAACCTGCCCAGCGAGGCCGGCGACGCGGCCTGCAACAACGTCTCGGCCCGTACCGCGCTCAAGCTGTCCTGCAACAACGTCTTCGCGGACCTGGCCTCCAAGCTCGGCCAGGACAAGATGCGGGCGACGGCCGAGAAGCTCGGGTTCAACACGCAGATCGACACCCCGGTCCGGACCAACCCGCCCAGCAAGTACCCGACGAAGAAGATGTCCGTCGACCAGGTCGCGCAGACGGGTATCGGCCAGTTCGACGTGCAGGCCACGCCGCTCCAGATCGCCATGGTGACCGCCGCGATCGAGAACGGCGGCAAGCTCGTCGCCCCGCACATGGTCTCCGAGGTGACCGACGCGGACGGCAACGTCCTGGAGAGCCTCAAGGACGCCAAGTCCCAGGAGGTCATGAGCGCCAAGACCGCCTCGATGCTCCAGGACGCCATGCGCACGGTCGCCACCGAGGGCGGCGGCAAGCCCGCGCAGGTGGCGGGCGCCGAGGTGGGCGGCAAGACGGGCACCGCCCAGCGCGGCGTCAACAACAACATCCCGCCGCTCGCCTGGTTCACCTCGTACGGCAAGGCGGGCGGCAAGCAGATCGCTGTCGCCGTGATGATCGAGAACTCGGACACCGACCGCTCCGAGATCGGCGGCGGCAAGCTGGCCGCGCCGATCGCCCAGAAGATGATGGCGGCCTGGCTGAAGAAGTAGCCCCGCCCGCGCGGGGGCCGCGCGCCGGGAACCCATCCGGGTTCCCGGCGCGTTCTGCTTGCCGTGATCAGGACCGCGCTCCCCGCCGACGTCGCCGCCATCGCCGCCCTGCACATCCGGGCGCGCGCCACCTATTACCGGGGCCGCGTCCCCGAGCAGGCCTACGCCGGGGAGGGCGAGACGGCCCGCTCCCGCGAGGGCTGGGCGCGGGCGGTGGGCCGGCCCGAGGTCCAGGGCGGGGTGTTCTGCGCCGAGCGGGACGGCGAGGTCACCGGGGTGGCCGCCTACCTCACCGCCGACGGCGTGACCACCCTCACCCAGCTCCACGTCGACCCCGGCCAGTGGCGCCGGGGCACCGGGGCCGCCCTGCACGACGCCTGCGTGGCGGCGTGGCGCCGGGCCGGGATCGAGCGGGTCCGGCTGGAGGTCTACGCCCACAACCTGCGCGCCCAGGCCTTCTACGCCGCCCACGGCTGGCGCCCCGATCCCGCCGAAGCGCCCTCCGGCACCCACAGAACGCTCTGGCTGGAGGTTCCCCGGGACGCCCCCCGAGAGGCGCCCCGCAAGGCGCCGCACGAGGGCCCCCGCGCGTCCGGGGAATGAGACGGGCGGGGCAATGGTTGAACCACAAACCGTTTTGCCCCCGTAAGAACCCCCCGTAAGAACCCGGAGAAGAGAAGGATCATGCGCGTCGAGATCTGGAGCGACATCGCCTGCCCTTGGACCAACGGAACCACAGCTTAGCGCAGGGCAGTTGACCAGCGAGGAAGCCCCGCCGATGCGCCATGGGGAAGCGCACAGACGGGGCCAGACACAGCCCTACAGGGCCGTACTCAGCCTCTCGCAGACCTCGGCGCTGGTAGGCCGGTCAGCGGGCGTACGGCTAAGCATGTGGGGGATGAGACCGCCCAGCGCGCCAGGGACGTCCACGGGGCGGTGAGAGCCCGCCACGATGGCTCGCCGCTGAACCTCCCGGGACGCGTCGTCCGGGTAGACCACATGCCGCCATCCCGTCGCGCTGATGAACAGCGCCGCCCCCAGCGCGTACACGTCCGCTTCCTGCGTCGGCGTCGCCGCTCCCGACTCCAACACGCTGGCCGAGATTTCCGGCGCTTCGTAGTGGACGAGACAGCCCCGGTACGGGAAGTCATAGGCGCGGGGAATGCGCCCACCGCTAGACAACGCAAGATCAATCAGGAACGCCCCACCGAACTCCCCCAGAAGGAAATGGGCAGGTTGCACGTCCCCGTGCGCCCACCCCATCAGGTGCAGTCCCGACAGTGTCACGGCGCACGACAGCGCCTCTTTGAGGTTCGGCTCAGCCTTGCCGTCCCGGCAGGGTGCCCACCGGTCATAGAGGCTGTCGCCACGCCGCCACGGCTGAGCGCCCCACGTGCCGTGTTCCCACTCCCCGCTGAAAATCCGCTCATGGGTGAGCTGTCGCAGAACGGCGGCTTCACGGGCAGGGGCCAGCGCGGTCCATGCATGTGTCCGGCTCGGATAACCGACCTTTACCGCGTACGGACCGACCTCGGTTTTGACCTTCCACACGGACGACCCGCGCCGGTTCAGGACCAGTTCGGCGGGGCCCGGATTGAGGAGTTGCAGCGCACCGTCCGGCGGGCTGTACGGACCATCGAAAATCATGCTTCACCTTCCAACAGCGAGGCCGGTCCCTTGAGTTGAGAACCGACCCCACCATCACCAGTACGGGTCAGCCGGCCGTCAGGCGACCCGGTAGTCGCGCCCGCAGTCAGAGTCGCACTGCGCCGCGTTCTCGCCGTTCACGGTCCACAGCGCATCCAGCACCATGAACCCGTTGGCCTTGATCGCGTGCGCCGTCGCCTGCACCTCCTCCAGCACCCGGCCACCGCCACCGGGGCGCGGGTTGTGCTCCAGGAACCGGCCCGCGTACTTCTCGCAGAACTCGCGGTAGTCGGCGGTGTGCAGGATGAACGAGTGCAGCGCGCCGTCCACGTCGTCGCTCGGGACCATCTTCACCGTGGCCGTGCCGACCGTGGCGAGGAACGCGAGGGCCTGATCGGTCGCGCGCTCCGCCTTCTCCAGGTCGTAGCCGAAGTGGGTCACGGTGAACTCGGCGATGCTGTCGAACAGGTCCGAGCTGACCAGCGCGCGGCCGGTCCGAAGGTCGTTCGCGGTTGCCGTCATGGCTGTGCCTCCTTGTGGTGGATGAGCTGTTGCGCAGCGCTTCGAACGAGGACGGGAGCCGCACGCCATATGGCCGCCTCCCACTCCCGGGCCTCCCGCTCCGCGAGGATCTGCACCAATCCGGCGTCGATCTCCGCGCGCTGTTCCGGGGTGAACCTGAGGAGACCTCTCACATCCGCTCCCTTATCCGCTGGCTCGTGTTGGCGGTGACCACAGCGGCGCTCAGGGCGTCCGACTGGTAAGCGGCTTTCAGGCTCTCCGGGTCGGCCTCCCACTCCCGGCCACCGTTCAGCGGGCGGAGTTGGTAGCGCGGTCCCACGTGGCCCATGACGCGGCCTACGCGGCCCGTGGAGACGTCTAGCGCCGTTTCCCCCGCCTCCCAGTCCCGGGGGTGCTCACGTGCGCTCTCAGGGCTGCTCATGGCTGCACCTCTCGTGCTCGTTCGGCTGCTCACAGAAGGCAACCGCGTGACCACGGCAGAGCGGTACCGTTGCAACAGCGCCAGGACTTAAGAGCTTTAAGCGGCTTGAAGACGTGGGGAGTTGATGACCGGTGGCCAGTCCCAACGAATCGCTTGCCCGACTGCACCGGGAAACCGGCTGGACGCTGCGCCAGTTCGCCCAAGAGGTCAACAAGCTGGGCACCGAGCGGGGGACGCCTCTCAAATACCGTGAACCCTCAGTGCACCAGTGGCTCAACGGGCACATGCCGAAAGAGATCGTCCGCCCGCTGATCTTGGAAGCATTGGCCCGGAAGCTCGGCCGCCCCGTCACGCACAGCGAAGCGGGATTCCCGCCCCCTCCCGCCGAAGAGTCCAGCGCGCTCCCCAGTACCGTGGAAGGGCTGCTAGACCTGGGGAGGCAAGATATGGACCCGTCACGCCGGAGCGTGCTCGGAGTTGGTCTGTTCTCTGTCGCCCTCACCGTGCCCAATTGGCCGGACGTGGTCGGTCGAATGGAAGCAGCCCAACGGGGCGAGGCACAGCGCATCGGAATGTCCGACGTTCAATCGGTCATTGCCATGACTGAACGCCTATCAGACATTGATGACCAATTTGGGGGACGGACAGCGCGGCCGATGGCTGCCGCCTATTTGGTCAATACCGTGGCTCCCTATCTGCGCGCTGACGCTCCGGACAATGTCCGCAAGGCGATGATGGCTGCTGCTTCGGATCTCTCATAC
Organism: Streptomyces sp. NPDC102258; assembly: GCF_055584685.1. NCBI lineage: Bacteria > Bacillati > Actinomycetota > Actinomycetes > Kitasatosporales > Streptomycetaceae > Streptomyces > Streptomyces sp. NPDC102258. The sequence continues at coordinate 81,555 of NZ_JBVJLO010000018.1, read as the reverse complement.
CTCACGGGATATATGGCCGTTGATGAGGGCGTTCATGGGATGGCACAGCGCTATTACCTGAAAGCGCTTGAACTCGCCGGGGCGTCCGAGGATCACCTCACGTTCTGCACCACTCTCCGGGGAATGAGCGTTCAGGCCGTGGACCTCGGACACGGGTCCGAAGCATTGCGCCTCGCCGACGCTGCCGCCGCTTCTTCCCCGCAGGCCGGTCCCCGAATGCGTGCGTTCCTCGCCGGACAGCAGGCGCACGCAGCCGCGCAAGAGGGCAACGGACGCATGGCCCTACAGCGCATCCGGGAGGCCGAGACCGCCATGGAAAAGGCCGAGTCTCAGTCCAAGACTTTCGGGTCCTACAACCCTTCCTCGCTGGCGTACCACGTGGGCCAAGTTCGGTACGCGCTTGGGGACTTGGCGGGCTCTGTCGAATCTCTCAAGGAATCGAACCGAATGCGCCCCAGCACGTTTCGGCGGACGAGCATTCGCTATCTGTCCATGCTGGCCGAACGGCAACTAGAAGTCGGCCACCTAGAGGCAGCGTGCGAAACGTGGGGAAGCGTTCTGGAGATATACCCGCTCGTTCAGTCCGGACAGTGCGACCGCAGCATTACCGCGATGCACAGCCGCATTCGCCCGTACTTGAAGAACCACACAGCGCGGGATCTGTATGAGCGCGCACGGATGGTGACGCCCCCGCACTTGCTCCCCGCCTAGGAATCGAAGGGGCGCGAAACCCTTGGGGCGTCCGGGCTCACCCTGCTCGCCGGCTCAGGTTTCCGCCCATTCCCGCCTTCGGTTCAGAGGGTGCGGCGTCCAAGCATCTAACGATCCGTCAGATATGGGCGGGAGCGGTTCCGGATGACCTGGCTTGTCCCCAGCCCTTGGGGCACGCAAAAGCCCCCGACGATCGACCCACAGCGGGGCCAGTCATCGGGGGCTACACCTCCCAACGTTAGGAGGTGGTCATCGAGAGCCGCAGTTCCGGGGTCGTCCCTCGCGGCGTGCCGGACGGCCCGGCATGAGTCGGGGCGGGGCGGGTTGCCGGACAGCGCGGGAGCGGGGGAAGCGCCACGCCACCTTGCCCGGCAGCGCCGGTTCCTCGGACGGCTCCCAGCCATTCGGACCGAGGACTACGCGGGTCGGTTGCATGGCGTCAGGCCCGCCCGTATGCGTCGAATAGATCCTCTAGCGCGGACAGGGCCCAAGGATCATGCAGGCCAGTCGCGAGAATTTCCGAGAACACCGCCGCGTCAGTGTCGGCATTCCGCCCGAATGCTGCACCGCCCTCGCTGAATGCGATAAAGGCTCGATGCCACTTGCGGCAATGGGTACTGCACCATGGCTTGAATGACTGCCTACCACTGCGGAATTGGCGTGGATTCACGCAGCCGCGCCGGATGCATATCATGGATTCATACATTCGCGGCCTCCGTCACAACAGCGCCGACATGTAATGAAAACGCTTGGCCCATTCCTGTGCTTCCACCTCTAGCCTGTTATCGGAAAGAGGGCGGGTGAAATCTCGCACCTGTAGGAAATGGCCAGCAGTTACGTACCGGCGCGCTAGCTCAACCTCCACAGCGGAAGGGCCGGTATCAATTAGTGCATCATTACGCCGACGCCGAGCCAATCGAACGCACCCCCCAACGCGCCCGATTCATTGCGCGAGCGGCAGCGGACGCCGAACCCTTGCCGGTCCCACTTTCGGCATCGCTCAGACCGAGGGAACGCACCAGCGCCATGAACGACCCTTCGGCGGCGCGCAGTTCCTTTAGTGAGGGATTCGGGTACAGGCCACCCCGGATTCCCCGGACGATTACGCCGCGCGTATTCACGTCGTGCTCTAGTCCCTGGATCTGATCTAGAACAGCGCAGGCCCGGTCAAGGGTGGTGACCTCGTACGACTCTAGGTCGAACTCATCGACCACGGCCCGGCGGAATTCCGCGCTGATCTTCTGGTTACTCATCGTGCCCCCTTCCGGGGATTTGGTATCTGCGCTGGTCACAGCGGGTTAACTGGTTCTGGTGCTCCGGACGGAGAATCTGGGGTGCTATACGCTTGCGGTCCGGAAAGGAGCCTTTCTTGGGGTACCCCCCAGGAGGGTCGTCACTTTCCGTGGTCCCAGCCGGCCGTCACCTAGCGTGAAAAGCGAGACGAACTCAGGGATTCGCGGCGCGAGGAATGTAGCACCAGGGCAGCGAGCGGGGCCGGTGACTAGTGCCGGGCCGACCCCGCATCTAAGATCGTCAGACCATCCGGCTACTGACAATCCCGTCAGCCGAATAGTGGTTCTGCCGGGCCTGGTCAATCTGTGCCTTAACCTTTTCGGCCGTCTCAATCGCCGTAGCGTTGATCTCATCCATGGGTGCGGTCAGGAACTCACCCGAAACGAACGGGTCTGTCTCGCTCACCTGCCGAGAAATAATGTCGATGGCAGATGATAGGTCGGCCTGCCCCCAACCCTTTCCGGTAAGCACCAAGTAACCCTGGGCGTCCTCGGGGATATCGAGTAGGCCACCCATGGTCAGCGAGTGGAGCACACCGAATCGACGGCGAGTCTCGCCAATGGCACCAGCTACAGCGGAGAATGCCTTAGCGGCCCGCTTCCGCTGCGCATCGAATTCAGCGATGACGGTCTCGCGATACTCGTTCAGGAACCCGCGATCCTTTAGCAGGGCCTCGTATTCGGCACGCGCTCGGCGGAGATCCGTCACGGTCTCACTCAGGGCCAGCGAGCAACCCTCTAGAGCTGCGTCAGCCTCGAATGCCTTAGCGGCCGTAGCCGGTGCCTTAGTGCCATTTCGCAGCGCCTCAGCGTGAGCCTTGGCGGCATTCTGGCGAATGTCCTCGGCCTCGGTCTCTAGCTCGTTCCAGCGGGCTTCTAGGTCGTCGCAAATGCCGCTCAGTTCCTGCACCTTGGCCCAACGCTCGACGGCCACGGCCGGAGCTAGGTCACAGTGCCACGGGTCAATGCCGAGTAGCTGCGCCTCATCGGTCCAAATATCCTCGGGCCGCTTTGCGCGCTGGACAACGCGCTCTAGTTCGGTGATCCGCTTCTTAGCAGCGTCGGAGTAAGACAGCGCAATGCGCATGTCCTGGTTTGCTAGTTCCATCGGGGTTTCCTCTCGGGTGGTGTGGTTATCAGCGGCGGGAAATGCGGGCGGCTAGTTCCTCGCCCTCGGCGCGCTTTAGGTATTCGTCACGCCGCTTTTCCCAAGCCCCCTGTTCAGCGGATGCCTCGAAAATATCGTGGTCGAGGTCATCGGGGCCCGGAAGACCAAGAGGCCACGGCTCCGGATCATCAGCGCGGAACGAAAGCAGCTTCACCGCGCGCTCATCCCGCTCACGCGAGGACTGATCCCACTCGCGGCTGTGCTGTGCCTTGCGCTGTTCTCGCTCGCGCGCTTCCGCCTTTTCCGCGTAGTAGTCGGAGTAATCCGAGGTGTTAGCCCTCGGGCCGCGTGCGCGAGATCGGCGGTCGGCCTGTTCTCTGTCGTAGTAGGTACTGCCACCGCTGGTGATCTCGGCGCCACTCCAACTCGCCATAGTGAATTCCTCTCGGGTATGCAAAAGGCCCCCTTACTCGCCGGATCTCTGTCACAGATCACAGCGGGCAAGGGGGCCCATCGGGGAGGAGTACGCCGACTATGCGCGCGTGACTACAACTCGCCGAAGATTTACGGGGATTGCGGGTGACAGCCGCAGGACGAGGGGTCGTCTACCACCTCCTAACGTTAGGAGGTGCCGACGAGCGGACCGGCTGAGGAGAGCCAACCGGCCACGCGCCGACCGAGAGGAGAACCGAGGTTCCCGGAGACGAGAGGTAACGCCCTCATGGTCCAGAGAGTGAGTTGGTAAAGCGCGGAAGTGGAAAGGCTCGGAAATGCGAGCGCCCACCCAAGATCGTTACCGAGCCGTGACGGCCGGCTGGGGGGCAGCGGGAAAGGCGCGCATTTGCGGAGGGTGGGTAACAGATTTCTTGCTACCTGTACCTTCTTCCCATACGTATATAGGAGCTAGGTACAGGTAACAGCTTTTCTGTTACCGCCCTCCCGCTAAAGCGTCCCTTTCGCTGTCAGCGCTGCGTCTGGTCGAGAATCCCCGGCCCGAACGCCTCGGCAAGGTGCGCGGGCGGCTCGGATAGGAGGTAGATCCCTCGGTACATCCAGCCCTTGCCCTTGCGCTGGACCTCGGTAACCCCGTTCGTCTTTAGGTGGTTCTTGACGTTGCTCGGGGAGAACTTGGCCGACTTATCGCCGTTGTCATCGCGCCACTGCTTCAACTCGCGGTTGAAGTCGGAGCGTTTTACCTCGCTGTTCTCGTCGTAGGCGAAGACCTCCTCGACAAGGGGCCGCAGCGGGTCTACCTCATCCTTGTGGTGCTCGGTCGCGCGGAGCACGCTTAGCGGGTCGCGTAGCCCCTCGCTGTAGTACCGGACGGCACCGCGCACCACCCACGCGGCCACGCCCTCCCGCTCGGGCCCCTGAATGGTCGGCTCTAGGTCGGGGTCGCGCCGGTCGGCAAAGGAGACGCCGAACAGCATTGCCTTTGTGCGGGCCCACAGCGCGGCTCCGCCGGAACCGAATTCCGGAAGGTAGTTGGTAGCGAGCACGATCGTAAAAGTGGGGTCGAACGAGAACACCTTGCCGTGAAGGTGTCGGGTACTGATTCGGTCCCCGCCGGAAAGGTTCTTGAGTAGTGCTGTATTCATCGGCACGCCCTGGTTGCCTTCCTGCGCGACAACGAGCCGCTTTCCTCGCAGCGCTGCAATCTGCTCTGTGTGGACAGCCTGCCCGCGCACGTTCTCGAAGATGGTGAACGGCACCTCATGGACTACGTCATGCCCGAACACCTTCTGCATGGTGCGAATGGTGGTGCCCTTGCCGTTCCGGCCGTGCTCGCCGTACCAAACACCTAGTGCGTGTTCGCGCACCTCGCCGGTAATCGCCATCCCTAGGAAGGTCTGGTAATACCGCTGTAGGTCAGCGTCGCCGGGGAATACTTCCTCTACGAATCGGAGCCAGCGCGGGCATTCGGCATCGGGCACGTAATCAACGTTCGCCGTCTGCGTGAGCATGTCGGCAGGGTTATGCGGGTGGAGTTCCCCGGTCCGGAGATCCACGGTGCCATTCCGGAAAGTCAGTAGGTGGCGCTGTGCGTCCAGTTCATCGACCGTGGTGCGGAACTGCGGGAGGACGGCCATTTCAGAAACCATCGCGCGGCGCTGGTGATTTACGAGCATCTTGTTAGCCGCTGCTGCTGCCCAATTCATATCGGCGGAGTTTTCGGCACCGTGACGCATGAGCACTCGTGCAGCGTCCGTGACTGCCTGCATTGCCGCGCCGTCGTCGCCGGTCGCTTCCCAGATGCTGCCATTCCAGCGGTACCAACCAACATGCTGGACGTGTCGCAATTCGTGAGCGCACTGGTCGGCAACGAACCGTGCGTAGTTCACGTGGCGGACCTCGGGGTCAATGGTTAGCAGGTCGCGCTGTAGGGTCCAGTAGGAATCATCAAAGGTGGTCACTTGTCGTTCTCCAGGAATGCGAGGGCGGCGGCGGTGTTGCTGGCGTTTCGGTTACGGCGCGGCTTACTTTCGGGAGCGTCGGCCGTTCGGTACGGGTCGGGGAAAACCAGCTCTGTGGTGGGGATCGAGCCGGGCCCGTAGTAATTGAGGGCTTCCAGCTTTTCTTCAACCCACACAATGAGTGCGTCTACGCGGGCGCGCTGCTTTTCTGCTTCGGTCATTTCTCGGTTTCCTCTCGGGGTGTGGCTAGCGGTCGGTGCCGTATGTCTTGCGTTGGTAATAGGACCGGTCACGGCAACTGCGGGAGCACCAGCGGGGCCGCTGTCCCTTGCCGCAGTAGGTCTTGAGGGGCTGTCCGCATTCGCACTTGGCGCGCATGGGCGGACCTCCTTTCCGATGCATCGGAATCAGGGCTAAAGGAAAGGCACCCTCGGGGCGGAAGGTGCCTACGGTGTTGAGAGAGTGTGTAGGTAAAGGGGCAGTAGCTGACGATCCATCAGCTAATTTGCCGGCCGGGACCTGGAGGCTCTGTGCGTCCGCCTGACGGCCTAACAGGTGCGGCCCGGACCTGAGGGGGCCCCGAAGGGTCGGGATGTGCTCAGACGGGTTCCTGCCTCTCCTGGAGGTGCGCAAAGGGCCCCACCCGGATCTCTCCGAGCGGGGCCCTCGCTGACATGTGGCGCTCTAGGCGGCTATCTCTGCCGCCTTACGTCGCTTCCGGGAAACCTCTACGGACTCAACCCCCTTGTCGATCGCTGCCAGCGCCGCCGGGTCCTTTGCGTCGCGCCAATCGACCATCAGTCGGTTAAGGATCGGGGTTCGGTCACCTCGGTACTTGGCCGGTGCCAGCGTGATTCCCCTCGGACCGAGCGTTGCGGCCAACAGTGCGCGCTGTCCGCCGATGCCCGCGTTGACCCAAAGCGCTGTAAGCGCCTCGGGGTCCATGAGCGGGGAAAGGTCTGCCTCGACGGAGAGAACGGCTAGCTCCTCCTTGTGCGCGTCGATTTGGTCGTTTAGCTGACGCCACAGATAGTCATAGTCAGCCTCGGTCATGCGGCCAAGAACAAACCGCTCTTTCTTGAGCTGCATTTCCCGCCCTACGGCCGATTCCAGGGCCGCTTGCACCTCGGCCTTTCGTGCCTCTTTCTCGGGGTCCTTGTAGGAAAGCCAATCCTTGGCGATTGCGTGCAGCGTGTCAGACTCGGGGGAGAGGGAAAGGACGTGATTGATCCACAGCGTCTCAACCGCCGCATCCGCACGCTTACGATCGGTAGATACTCCTGCGCACACAGACGGCCCCTCGTTCTGCCGGATGGCGCAGCGATAGGCGTTCCCGCCGTTGGCTACCCCCACACGGCAATGAGGGCACTTCATTGCCCCTGAGAGCAGCGCGACGGTTTCCCGCTTGCCTCGGGTGCGGTCGCCGATGCTGGTTCCCTTGTGGGCGCGACTCGCAAGAATGGCCTTGATCTTCATGTGTTCCGCGAACGTGATGACACCCTGTCCGCAGGAAATCGGGTGCCCGTTCTTGTCCATGAGGGGAGTCCCGCCACGGTGGTACTTGCCGTTCCAACGCCCCTTGTCGTCCAAGATCCTGTCTCGCTGTGCCACGAGACCCGCCCACGTGACAGAGTGCGCGAGAGCAATGATGCCGGTTGCCTGCCAGTTCTTCCCCGTGCGGGTTTTCAGCCCCTCGCTGTTCAGCTTGTTGGCGATCCAGTTTGGTGTCATGCGGTCAAGCAGGTATTCAGCGATGCGGCGGGCAAGGGGGTATTCCTTGGGGTTGTGAATCAGGGTCTTGCCGCCGGACATTAGGCCGAATGGCGCAACGCCCCCTGTCCAGCCACCCTCAGCCTTGTGGGAGTCCATTCCCAGTTTCGTGAATTCGGCAAGGTCGTTGACCTGTTCCCGGGCCTGTTCGCTGAGGATTGCCAGGATCATGCGCTGTCGGGTGGAGTCGATTCCCTCGGCCACCACGAGAATGCGCGCGGCCATTTCATCGAACGAGTCCAGCAACAGGCCGACCTGCCCCATGCCTCGGCGGGAAAGCCGGGAGGTTTTGAAGACAAGCAGGGTCTTGGACAGCACGCGTTCCACGATTGCAGCGCACGCCTGTTCGAACTCCTCGCGCCGGACGTAGGACTTAGAGGCGGAGCGCTGTTCAAACCAGACGTGCCGAACGGCGATTCCACGGTCACGGGACGCTGTGGCCATGCGGCGTACCTGTTCGCGTAGCGCGCTCAGGGAGTCCTTTTTCTTGCTTCGGCGTACGTACATCTCCGCCAGCGCGGACGGGTCGCCGGTAGCCGGTAGCCAGAGTCCAAGCTCTTTCAGGTCGTCGTCTTTGAACCCGAGAGCCTTGAGGGCGGGGTAGTCGTCTCGCTGCGTCATGGTCCATCCGTTCGCCGAAGGTTGCCGCTCCGGCGTGGGGAGGGCTCTACCGGCGTTCAGAGAGGGCGCAGGTAAAGCGAAAACCGAGGAAATCGGTAAAACCCCAGGTCAGAGCGGTATGGCTTCGTTGGTCCATGGCTGCCCCTGGTGCTACATCGGCAAGGCCCGTTTCACCAAGGGCCTGGACGCCTTCGCGCACCGGGACGAGGTGGAGGTCGTCTTCCGGTCCTTCGAGCTCGACCCGAACGGCGCCAAGGGCGTCACCGCCCCCGTCCTGGAAATGCTGGCCCGCAAGTACGGTCGCACCCTCGACGAGGCGCGCGGCATGGAGGAACACGTCGCGGCCTCCGCCCGCGCCGAGGGGCTGACGTACCGCACCGAGGGCCGGGACCACGGCAACACCTTCGACATCCACCGGCTGCTGCACCTGGCCGCCGCCCGCGGCCGCCAGGAGGAGCTGCTCGACCTCGCCTACCGGGCCAACTTCGCCGAGGAGCGCTCGGTGTTCGACCCCGAGGTGCTGGTCGCGCTCGCCGTCGAGGCCGGGCTGGAGGAGGCGGAGGCCCGCGAGGTCCTCGCCGACGACTCCGCGTACGCCGCCGAGGTGCGGGCCGACGAGCGCGAGGCGGCCGAACTCGGCGCGAGTGCCGTGCCGTTCTTCGTCCTCGACCGCCGCTACGGCATCTCCGGCGGCCAGCCCGCCGAGGTGTTCACCCAGGCGCTGGAGCAGGCCTGGGCCGGACGCGAGCCGCAGGCCGCCCCAGGCGGTGACGCCGAGGCCTGCGAGCCGGACGGGGCCTGCGCCGTTCCCGGGGCGTAGCGACCGCGCGGGGCCGGGCCGCTCACCCACCCGGCCCACCGGCACGTCCCCATAAGGCTCCCTTGGGGGCGGCATACACAACACGGCAATGGACTTTGGGACGCGCGCGGCGCAGAGTGGACGCCATGGACACCATGGACGCCACGGACCTGGATCTCGGTCTCGCCGACCTGTGCCGCGCCGAGTTCGCGCACTCCACCACCTACCTCAACACGGCCACCAGCGGCATCCTCCCGCGTGCCGCCGTCGCCGAGGTACGCGCGCTGGCCGAGGCCGCCGGCGCCGGACTGCCCGCCGGATTCGGCGACTTCGAGCGGGTGAACCGGGTCCGCGCCGCCTTCGCCCGCCTGGTCGGGGTCGACGCCGGACGCGTGGCCGTCGGCTCCTCCGTCGCCGCCCACGTCGGGCTGGTCTCGGCCGCACTGCCGCCCGGCGCCGAAGTCCTCTTCCCCGAGGGCGACTTCGCCTCCGTCATCAACCCGTTCGTGGTGCGCGGCGACCTCAAGGTCCGCTTCGCCCCGCTGGAGTCCCTGGCCGAAGCCGTGGACGCGGACACCGCGCTGGTCGCGCTGAGCGCCGTACAGTCCGCGGACGGCCGCACCGCCGATCTCGCCGCCCTCCGCGCGGCGACGGCCGCGCACGGGGCGCGGATGCTCGTCGACGCCACCCACGCGGTGGGCTGGCTGCCCTTCGACGCCTCGCCGTACGCGTACACGGTCACCGCCGGGTACAAGTGGCTGCTCGGCGGCCGCGGGGCCTCGTACCTCACGGTCTCCGAGGAGGCCCAGAGCGGGCTGGTCCCGCTGCACGCCGGATGGGTGGCGGCGGAGTCGATGTGGGACGCCACCTACGGCCCGATGCGCGAACTGGCCCGGGACGCGCGCCGGTTCGACGAGTCCCCGGCCTTCCTCGCCTACCACGCCGCCGAGCCCTCGCTCGCCCTGCTGGAGCGGATCGGCGTCGAGGCGGTGCATGCCCACGACACCGCCCTCGCGGCCCGCTACCGGGCCGGGCTCGCCCGTCTCGGCCACGAGCCCGTGCCCGGCGGCGCCCCCATCGTCTCCGTGCCCGGCCTCGCCCACCGCCAGGCCGCGCTGCTCGAAGCCGGGGTGGCCACGGCGGCCCGCGCCGGGGCGCTGCGCGCCTCGTTCCACCTGTACAACACCGAGGCGGACGTCGACCGCCTGCTGAACGTCCTGACGGGCTGACCCGCCGCCGCCCGCCCTGCCCCGCCCCGTCCCGCCTTACGCCGCCCAGGCCGCCGAGGCCGCCGTCAGGGCCGGGGACGGGTCGGCGGACAGGGCCGAGGCCAGGGCGCGCAGCGCGCTCTCGACCGCCTCCGGGGAGGCCGCCGGGCCGTAGTGGTTGACCCGGACCATCTCCCCGGCCAGCGCCCCGCCGCCCGCCGCGAGCGGGGCCGCCGGGTCCGCCGACAGGGCCTTCGCCACCACCCGCGAGGCCTCCGCGACGCGCAGCGTGGTCGCCACCGGCGCCGCCTGCGCCGGGTCCCCGACCCACGGGGCCACGCCCAGCGCGGCCGCGCCCGCCCGGGTGGCCCGCGCGGCGGCGGCGTGCCGCCCGAGCACCGCCGCCTGGCCCTCGGCCCCGATCCGGTCCAGGCAGGCCTCCAGCGCCAGCATCTCCAGCTGCGCGGGCGCGTGCGGCAGGGCCGTGCGGCCGGCGTCGATCCAGCGCTCCTTCCAGTCCAGCAGGGAGAGGTACGAGCGGCGCGGCGCCGCCGGGTTGGCGGCGAACCGCTCCCACGCCCGGTCCGAGACCGACACGGCCGACACCCCGGCCGGGCCGCCCATCGCCTTCTGGGCGCCGATCACACACAGGTCCACGCCCCACGCGTCCGGCAGCAGCGGCTCCGCGCCCACCGACGCCACCGCGTCCAGCATGAACAGCGCCCCGTGGGCCCGTACCGCCTCGCCGATCTCCGCGACCGGGTTGGTGTTGCCGGTGGCCGCCTCGGCGTGCACCAGCGAGACGAAGCCGGTCTCCGGGTGGGCGGCCAGCGCGCGGGCCACCTGGTCGCCGTCGACCGCCGTGTCGAAGGGCACCGCCAGGTCCACCACGTCCGCCCCGGCGTCGCGCAGCCAGTTGCCGAAGGTGGTCCCGTACGGCCCGGTCACGATGTTCAGCGCCGTCGAACCGGGCAGCGCCCCGGAGCGGATGCAGCCCTCCAGCGGGAGCAGCGCCTCGCCCTGGGTGATCACCACGTCGTGCCGGGTGCCGAGGAGCCGCGCGACCCCCCGCTCGATCGACGCGAAGTGCTCGGCGGTGAGCGGCGGAAGGTCCAGGAGGGGGTGGGTCACGGCGGTGCTCTCTCTTCGTCCGGGGATACCGGGCGAGCGTACCCAGCGCGCGCGTAGGGTGCCGACATGAGTGATCAGAGCGGTGTGCTCCATGTGAAGGGACGGGTGCTCGTCGGGCCCCACGAGGTGCGCGACGAGCTGTGGATCGTCGGCGGGCGGATCTCCTACGAGCGGCCGCGCGCCGCCCGCGAGGTCACCACCGTCACCGGCTGGGCGCTGCCCGGGCTGGTCGACGCGCACTGCCACGTCGGCCTGGACGCCCACGGTCCGGTCGACGCGCAGACCGCCGAGCGGCAGGCCCTCGCCGACCGGGACGCGGGCACCCTCCTGATCCGCGACGCGGGCTCCCCCTCCGACACCCGCTGGATCGACGAGCGCGCCGACCTGCCGAAGATCATCCGGGCGGGCCGGCACATCGCGCGCACCCGGCGCTACATCCGCAACTACGCGCACGAGATCGAGCCCGCCGACCTGGTCGCGTACGTCGGCCGGGAGGCGCGGCGCGGCGACGGCTGGGTGAAGCTGGTCGGCGACTGGATCGACCGCGAGGCCGGCGACCTGACGGCCTGCTGGCCGCGCGCCGAGGTGGAGGCCGCCATCGCCGAGGCGCACCGGCTCGGCGCCCGCGTCACCGCGCACTGCTTCGCCGAGGACTCGCTGCGCGACCTCGTCGAGGCGGGGATCGACTGCGTCGAGCACGCCACGGGGCTTACGGAGGACACCATTCCGCTGTTCGCGGAGCGCGGGGTGGCCATCGTGCCGACCCTGGTCAACATCGCGACGTTCCCGAAGCTGGCGGCGGGCGGCGAGGCCAAGTTCCCCCGCTGGTCGGCGCACATGCGGCGGCTGCACGAGCGGCGGTACGACACGGTACGGGCGGCCTGGGACGCGGGCGTCCCGGTGTACGTCGGCACCGATGCGGGGGGTTCCCTGCCGCACGGCCTGGTCGCCGCCGAGGTCGAGGAGCTCGTCAAGGCCGGGATCCCGCCGCTGGACGCCCTCGCGGCGACGGCCTGGGCGGCGCGCGCGTGGCTCGGCCGGCCCGGGCTGACCGAGGGGGCGCCGGCCGACCTCGTCGTGTACCCCACCGATCCGCGGGCCGACGTACGGGCGCTGGCGCGGCCGGACCGGGTGATCGTGAACGGTGAGGTCCGCGCGTAAGGGGCGGTGGCGCGGCGGTGGGGGCGGCGGGTTGACGGGGTGGCGTGACGTCGGCGCCCGTGCCTCGTTGAGAACGCCCGGTCAGGGCCCGGGCCGCACCGCCGGTGGGGCGGGGGAGAACTCCCGTGCCGGGTGGGGCGTTTCAAATCGAATATGTGCATGGAAACCACCCTTTGGAGTGAACTCACTTCAGGTGGCCGCCCGTTCACTCATCGTGCGTAAAGATTTCGAGCGTCGAAGCCGTCGGCGCCCGCGATGTCCCCCATTGGCGGGGCGACGGCACCCATCTTCCCGGGGGTTCCACCACCTTGAACAGCAATACCTTCCGCCTGCCCGCGGCCGTCCTGCTCGCCACGGGGGCGGTGGCCCTGCTCACCGCGCCGCCCGCCCTCGCCACGGGCGGCGGCGCCGGAGCGGGCGGGGGCGGGGGCGCCGCCGGCGCCGTCGTCCTGCGCGCCGGACTGGACGTGGGCCTGCTCAACAAGACCGTCCACGTCCCCCTGAAGACCACCCTCAACGAGGTCAGCGCCCCCGCGACCGCCGACAAGACCGCCCTCACCGTCACCCTCGACGGCGCCGAGCAGGGCCGGCCGGTCAACGTGCTCAAGGCCGACGTGGCCACCGCCAAGGCCACCGCCGACGAGCACCGCGCCCAGGCGGAGGTCCAGCTCGCCCACGCGAAGGTGCACGTGCCCGGACTGCCGGCGCTCTCCCTCGTCGAGGTGGAGAAGGTCACCTCCAAGGCCGTCTGCGAGGCCGGGAAGAAGCCGGTCGCGAGCGCGAACGTGCTCGGGTCCGTCACCGCGCTCGGCAAGAAGATCACCCTGACCGCGGGCGGCCCCACCCGGCTCGACGTCCCGGGCGTCGGCCTCGTCAGCCTGGAGCTGTCCGGTACCGAGACCACCTCCACCACCGCCGCCGCGTCCGCGCTCCGGCTGAAGGTGTCGGTGAACCCGCTGAACCTGAACGTCGCCGAGGTCGACGGCGAGGTCGTGCTGGCGGAGGCCCACTGCGAGGCCCCGAAGGGCCCGGCGCCCTCGACCGCCGCCTCGGCGAAGCCGGACGTCAAGCCGCAGATCGCGACGGAGACGGGAACGGGGACGGGAACCGGTACCGGTACCGAGGCCTCCGGCACGCACGCCGACCTGGCCGAGACCGGGGCCGCCTCGGTGACCCCGTACGTCGCGGGCGGTGCGCTGCTGCTGCTCGGCATCGGCGCGGGCGCGCTCGTCGTGACCCGGCGCGGCAGGGCCTCGTAGGACCGTTCCCGCTCACCGGGTGGCGTGCTCCAGGCCCTGATCGGCCGCGCCCCGGGACGTCACGGCCGCGGTGACCTCCTGGTCGGCCCGCGCGTACGCGGCGCGGCGGCCGGCCGGGAGGGCGGGGTCCCCGGCCGCGCAGGAGGCGCAGACCACGCGGAACGGCGGGCCCATGTCCGCGTACTGGGTGAGGTACTCGGCCTTCACCACCGACCAGCGGCCCGGGTGCGCGGTGTCCGGGGCGAAGGTGAAACGGGGGATCGAGGACATGTTGCCGCGGGCCTTGCCGGCCTCGTAGAAGCTGGCCACCTGGTCGCCCATGCCGAACACCACCCAGGTGCCGTTGATCTTCTCGTAGGGCTGCGGCACGTGGTTGTGCGTGCCGAGGACCAGGTCGATGTCGGGCAGGCCGTCGGCGCCGCGGGAGGCGGTCAGGGTCTGCGCGAGGTCACGCTGCCGGCGGTCGGGGGCCGTCTGCCACTCGGTGCCCCAGTGCATGCCGAGGACTACGACGTGCGCGCCCGCCGCGCGGGCCGCACGGGCGTCGGCCACGATCCGCTCCGGGTCGATCAGGTTCACCGCCCAGGGCTTGCCGGCCGGGAGCGGTATCCCGTTCGTGCCGTACGTGTAGTCCAGCTGGGCGACCCGCGCGCCGCCCGCCGTGAGGACGGCGGGGGTCTTGGCCTCGTCGGTCCCGCGCGCCGACCCGACGTGCTTGACGCCGACGCGGTCGAGGTGGTCGAGGGTGCGGACGAGGCCCTCGTAGCCGTCGTCCAGGGTGTGGTTCGAGGCGGTGGAGCAGCTGTCGTACCCGGCGTCCTCCAGGGCGTCGGCCAGCTGGTGGGGGGCCTTGAAGGCGGGGTAGCCGGTGTAGGGGCCGCCGGGGCGTCCGTACGGTATCTCGTGGTGGCATATCGCCAGGTCGGCGGCGGACACGAGGGGCTTCACGCCGGCGAGTATCCGCCGGAAGTCGTACGCCCCGGGAGCGCCGCCCGCGTCGGCCGCGGCGCGCTGGACGATCGAGGGGTACGGGATGATGTCCCCGGTCGCCACCAGGGTGAACGGCCGTCCCGGCGGGGCGGTGGGGGTGACGTCCCGGAGCGGCACCCCGAGCCGCTGCTCGGCCCCGGCGTCCGGCCACCGGGACCCGGCGTAGGCCGCACTCCCGACGACGACCGCCAGCCCGACGACCACGGCCGCCGCCCGCGCCCCTGCTCTCATGCGCCCAGCCTTCCGCCGCCGAACCACTCCGCGCGCCCATCGTAGGTTCCACCCCACCACCCCGCCCCCGGAACCGACGCCCCCCGATACCGGCCCACGGGCGGTCCGCCCTCGGGGGGCCACCTCGCACGTTTCCCGCCCGCCGGGCACCGCCGGTCTGGTCGGACCCGCCGTGCCCGGTCCGGCCCGGCCCGCCTCACGCCTGGCCGACAGGTGTGCCTGATCGCGTGAGCCTGGCCGGGGGCGCCCGGCTGGCGGGCCCGGCGGGCGGTCAGGGGGCGGTCAGCGCGAGGGCGTGGTCCAGGGACTGGAGGAGGCGGCCCGTCGTGGCGCGGTCGCGGACCGCCAGGCGGAGCCAGGAGGCGTCGAGGCCGGGGAAGGTGTCCCCGCGGCGGACCGCGAAGCCGAGCGCGCGCAGCCGGGTGCGGACCTCCGCCGCGCCCGCGATCCGGATCAGCACGAACGGCCCCTCCGCGACCCCCGCCACCGAGACCTCCTCGAACTCCGCGAGCCCGGCCAGCAGGTGCTCCCGGTCCACCGCGATCCGCCGGGCCGCCTCCGCCGCCTCGGCCAGCGCCGCCGGGGCCACGCAGGCCTCCGCCGCCACCAGCGCCGGGGTCGACACCGGCCACAGCGGCTGCGCCGCCGCCAGCCGCGCGATGACCTCCGGTTCGGCCAGTACGTAGCCGATCCGCAGCCCCGCCAGCCCCCAGGTCTTCGTCAGGCTCCGCAGCACCACCAGCCCCGGTACGTCCATCCGCCCGGCCAGGGCCTCCCGTTCGCCCGGGACGGCGTCCATGAACGCCTCGTCCACCACCAGGATCCGCCCCGGCCGCGCCAGCGACTCCAGCACCCCCGCCGGGTGCAGCACCGAGGTGGGGTTGGTCGGGTTCCCGATCACCACCAGGTCGGCGTCCTCCGGCACCGCCGCCGGGTCCAGCCGGAACCCGTCCGACGCCCGCAGCACCACCCGCTCCACCCGGTGCCCGGCATCGCGCAGCGCCGCCTCCGGCTCCGTGAACTGCGGATGCACCACCACCGGCCGGACCGCGCCCAGCGCCCGCGCGATCAGCACGAACGCCTCCGCCGCCCCCGCCGTCAGCAGCACCCGCTCGACCGGCAGCCCGTGCCGCGCGGCCACCGCCGCCCGCGCGGCCCGCCCGTCCGGGTAGGCCGCGAGCGAGCCGAGGCTGTCCGCGATCCGCCGTTTGAGCCACTCCGGCGGGGTCTGCGTACGCACGTTGACCGCCAGGTCCACCAGCGCGCCGCCCGCGTCCACCACCTCCGCGTCCCCGTGGTGGCGCAGGTCGTGCTCCTGCGCCGTGGCCACCGCACAGGTCGCCGCCACCGACCGCCGCTTCGGTACGAGGAGTTCCCCGCCGGCCGCCAGCGCCGCGGCCTCCGCCACCGACGCCGTCCCGGCGGCCTCCCGTACGGTTCCCGAGGGATGCGGTACGGAGATCCGCGCCAGCTCCTGCGCGGGATAGCCGACCAGCGGAACGCCGAAACGTTTCGCCGCGCCCACGATCCCCGCCTCCACGGCCTTCGCCTCCACCGTCGCCAACGCCGTCACGGCGCCGGCGGTCAGCCCGGCCCCCCGCAGCGTCTCCTCGACCAGCGCACAGACCTCCTCGACGGACACGCCCGCCCGTCCGCCGACCCCGACCACCAGCCGCGTCACGTACTCGCCCACCGGGGCCCTCCCTCCGTAGTCACTTGCGCCAGTCTGCCGTCGTCGTCAACACGGCGTCGCCCGCCACCCGGGCGCGGAAGTGCGCGCGCGGCCGCCAGTCGGTATCCAGGGGCACATGGCGGTGATCGTGGCGCTGGGCGCGTTCCTGATGACGCTGGCGGGCGGATGGACGGCGCAGCGCGTCACCGACCGCCGCCACCTCGTGCTGGGCCTGGCCGGCGGGCTGATGCTCGGCGTGGTGGGCCTGGACCTGCTCCCCGAGGCGATGCGCGCCGCCGGGGACGAGCTGTTCGGCGTCCCGCTGGCCCTGCTGCTCTTCGTGACCGGCTTCCTCGTCGCCCACGTCGTGGAACGCCTGCTCGCCGTGCGCCAGGCCGCCCACGGGGCCGAGGACGGCCCCGGGCACGGCCACCGCGTCCCCGAGGTGGGGCTCACCGCGGCCGCCGCGATGGTCGGCCACAGCCTCGCCGACGGGGTGGCGCTGGGCGCCGCCTTCCAGGTCGGCGGGGGCATGGGCCTCGCCGTGGCGCTGGCCGTGGTCACCCACGACTTCGCCGACGGGTTCAACACCTACACCCTCACCACCCTGTACGGGAACGAGCGCCGCAAGGCCCTGAAGATGCTCTTCGCGGACGCGGTGGCGCCGGTCGTGGGGGCCGCGTCCACCCTGCTGTTCACCCTTCCGGAGGAACCGCTCGGGGCCTACCTCGGATTCTTCGGCGGTGTCCTGCTGTACCTGGCCGCCGCCGAGATCCTGCCCGAGGCGCACCACGAACACCCCGCCCTGTCCACGCTGCTGTGCACGGTGGGCGGGGTGGCCGGGATCTGGCTGGTGGTCGGGCTCGCGGACTGACCTCACCCGGCGGCCCGCGCCGCCCGGTCCGAGGCCTCCGCCGCACCCGCTTCCCGCACCGCCGGGGCCGCCCCGGCCGCCCGCGCGAACCGGGCCGCCACCGAGGGCTGCGCCGCCCAGTGCGTGTGCAGGTAGCTGGCGTGCACCCCGTCCCGTACGAAGCCCTCCACGCGCCGCTCCGGACGGACGAACCCCCAGGCCGGTACGGAGCCGGCGCCCGGCTCGATCACCGTCCGGTGGAACTCGTGGCCGCGCAGCCGGGTACCGGCCGCGGCCAGCGAGCTGTCCGACACCGCCACCGCCTCCCGGTAGCCCAGCGTCAGCCGCTCCGACATCCGCGCGTCGGCGTCGAGCACCCCGCACATCGGCTTCCCGTCCAGCGACCGCGCCAGGTACAGCAGCCCGGCGCACTCCGCCGCCACCGGGGCGCCGGAGGCGGCGAAGGCGGCCACCGCCGTCCGCAGCGGCTCGTTCGCGGACAGCTCGGGCGCGTACACCTCGGGGAAACCGCCCCCGATGACCAGCCCGGACGTACCGGCGGGCAGCGCCTCGTCGCGCAGCGGGTCGAAGGTGACGACCTCCGCCCCGGCGGCCGTCAGCAGCTCCGCGTGCTCGGCGTACGAGAAGGTGAAGGCCGGCCCGCCCGCGACGGCGATGACGGGCCGCCGCCCGCCCGGCCCGGCGCCACCGGCCGCCCCCGCCGGCTCCCAGGCCTCGCACGCCAGCGCCGGGGCCGTACGGGCCAGGGCCAGCAGGGCCTCCAGGTCACAGCCGGCCCGGACCTGGTCCGCCAGGGCGGCGACGGCCGCGAGCGCGTCGCTCCGCCGCTCCGCCACCGGCACCAGCCCCAGGTGCCGCGACGGCGTCGCCACCTGCGGAGCCCGCCGCAGTACGCCGAGCACCGGCATCCCGGCCTCCTCCAGCGCCTCCCGCAGCATCGCCTCGTGCCGGTCGGAGCCCACCTTGTTGAGGATGACCCCGCCCAGGCGCACCTGGGGGTCGAAGGAGGCGAAGCCGTGCACCAGCGCGGCCACCGACCGGGACTGCGAGGAGGCGTCCACGACCAGCACCACCGGCGCCCGCAGCAGCTTCGCGACCTGCGCCGTCGACGCCAGCTCACCCCGCCCCGCGGCCCCGTCGTACAGCCCCATGACGCCCTCGACCACGGCGAGGTCGCAGCCCGCGGACCCGTGCGCGAACAGCGGCCCCACCAGCTCCGGCCCGCACAGGAAGGCGTCCAGGTTCCGCCCCGGCCGGCCGGTGGCGAGCGCGTGGTAGCCGGGGTCGATGTAGTCGGGGCCGGCCTTGTGCGGGGACACGGCGAGGCCGCGCTCCGCGAAGGCGGCCATCAGGCCCGTCGCCACGGTGGTCTTGCCGCTGCCGGAGGACGGCGCGGCGATCACCAGCCGGGGCACGTTCACGGACGTCACCACTCGATGCCCTTCTGGCCCTTCTGGCCCGCGTCCATCGGGTGCTTGACCTTGGTCATCTCCGTGACCAGGTCGGCGAACTCCACCAGCTCCGGCGGCGCGTTGCGGCCCGTGATGACCACGTGCTGCGTGCCGGGGCGCGCGCGCAGCACCTCGATCACCTCGTTCACGTCGATCCAGCCCCAGTGCATCGGGTACGCGAACTCGTCGAGCACGTACAGCCGGTGCGTCTCGGCGACCAGGTCGCGCTTGACCTGCTCCCACCCCTCCTTCGCGGCCTGCTCGTTGTCGAGCTGCGCGTCGCGCTGCACCCAGGACCAGCCCTCGCCCATCTTGTGCCAGACGACGCTGCCGCCCTCGCCGGAGGCGCCGAGCACCTTGAGCGCGTTCTCCTCGCCGACCTTCCACTTCGCCGACTTCACGAACTGGAACACCCCGATCGGCCACCCCTGGTTCCAGGCGCGCAGCGCCAGCCCGAAGGCGGCCGTCGACTTGCCCTTGCCCGGGCCGGTGTGGACGAAGACGAGCGGACGGTTGCGGCGCTGACGCGTCGTGAGTCCGTCGTCCGGTACGACGGACGGCTGTCCCTGCGGCATTACGCGGCCCTCCTGGAGGCTTCCGATGACACTGCGGTACGTACGTTCTTCACGAGCCCGGCCAGCGAGTCGGCCCGCAGCCCGTCGAGGGTCACGGCGGGCGCGCCCAGGTCGGCGGCGAGCACCCCGGCCAGCCCCAGCCGGACCGGCCCCGCCTCGCAGTCCACCACCACCGAGGCGATCCCCTCGGCGGCCAGCAGCCGGGCACTGCGCCCCGACAGCTCGCGCGGATCGCCGCCGAGGGCCCCGGCCGAGGTGGCCCGCCCGTCGGTGACGACCACCAGCAGCGGGCGCCGCGAGGGGTCCCGCAGCCGCTCCAGACGCAGCACCTCGTGCGCCTTCAGCAGCCCGGCGGCCAGCGGTGTGCGGCCCCCGGTGGGCAGCCGCTCCAGCCGGGCCGCCGCCGCGTCCACCGAGGAGGTGGGCGGCAGCGCCAGCTCGGCCGAGGCACCCCGGAAGGTGATCAGGCCGACCTTGTCGCGGCGCTGGTAGGCGTCGAGGAGCAGCGATACGACGGCGCCCTTGACGGCGCTCATGCGCTGACGGGCCGCCATGGAGCCGGAGGCGTCGACCACGAAGAGCACGAGGTTGCCCTCGCGGCCCTCCCGGGTGGCCTGGCGCAGGTCGTCCTTGCGGATGACCAGTCCGCGCCCGGCGCGGCCGCGCGCCCTCTGGTGCGGGGCGGCCGCCTGGACGGTGGCGGCCAGGTGCAGCTTCGTCAGGTGCCCGCGGGGGCGCTGGGAGCCGGTGGTGCGGCCGTGCGCGGTGCGGGCGCGCGAACGCCGTCCCGACGCGCCCTCCCCGAGGCCGGGCACGCTGAACGCCTTGGTGCGGAACGGCTCGGAGGCCGCCACGGCGGGCTGCTCGGGGGCCGTGGCGCGCTGGGGGGCGGGCTCCCTCCCGGGGGCTTCGGGAGCGTCGGGGGCCTCGGGAGTTTCGGGCGCCTCCCGGTCGGAGGGGCCGTCGTGCCGGGGCGGGACCCCGCCGCCGTCCCCGTCCGGACCACCGCCGCCGTCCCCGTCGTCTCCGCCGTCCCCGCCGTCGTCCGGGCCCTGGGGCTCGGGGTCGGGTTCCGGCTCCGGCTCCTCGTCGGGGAACCCGTCCAGGATCCGGTCCAGCAGGTCCTCGTCCAGGCCCGGCGCGTCGAAGGGGCTGCGGCGCCGGCGGTGGGGGAGCGCCAGCAGGGCGGCCTGGCGGACGTCCTCCTTGCGGACCTCCGTCCGCCCCGCCCAGGCGGCCAGGGCCGTCGCGGTACGGGCCATCACGATGTCGGCGCGCATCCCGTCGACCTCGAACCCGGCGCAGGCGGCAGCGATCTGGAGCAGCGCGGTGTCCCCGAGGGTGACCTCCGCCAGCAGGGCGCGGGCGGCCACCACCCGGGCGCGCACCTCGCGCTCGTCCCCGGCCCAGCGGACCGCGAAGGCCTCGGGGTCGTCCTCGTAGGAGAGCCGGCGGCGCACCACCTCGACGCGCTGGGCGGGCTCGCGGGAGGCCGCCACCTCGACGGTCAGCCCGAACCGGTCGAGGAGCTGCGGGCGCAGCTCGCCCTCCTCCGGGTTCATCGTGCCGACGAGCAGGAAGCGGGCCGCGTGGCGCACGGAGACCCCCTCGCGCTCGACGTAGGAGGCGCCCATGGCGGCGGCGTCGAGGAGCACGTCCACCAGGTGGTCGTGGAGGAGGTTCACTTCGTCGACGTAGAGGATCCCGCGGTGCGCGTCGGCGAGCAGGCCGGGCTCGAAGGCCTTCACGCCCTCGGCGAGGGCCCGTTCGATGTCCAGGGCGCCCACGAGCCGGTCCTCGGAGGCGCCGACGGGCAGCTCCACCATGCGGGCCGGCCGGTGGGTGCCGGGGCCGGCCTCGTGCGGGCCGTCCGGGCACGACGGGTCGGGCGCGGCCGGCGCACACGAGAACCGGCAGCCGGGAACGACCTCGACCGGGGGCAGCAGCGCGGACAGCGCGCGCACGGTGGTGGACTTGGCGGTCCCCTTCTCCCCGCGCACGAGCACACCGCCGACCGCGGGGCTCACGGCGTTGAGCAGCAGGGCCAACCGCAGGTCGTCCTGCCCCACGACGGCCGAAAACGGAAAGTGGGCGCTGCTCATGAGACGGTCACTCCTTCGAGTGGCTTGCGATGGACATCGGTGCCGCCGTACCGGCGGTTCGGCCCGCTGGACGGGCCCCCCGCCGTCATGGGGCGCCCGGAGGAAGGAACGGCAGACCGGCGGGGGCGCCCGCGTCGATCAGGCGGAGCAGGGCATCGGTGTCGGCGTGCTCCGCGATCAGGTCGCCGAGCAGGTCGAGCTGCTCCTCCCGCAGGGCGGAGAACGACGTGTCCGGCGCCGGCACGAACCGGCGCCCCGCGGCCGCCGCCACCTCCCGCAGGAACGCCCGCCGGAAGCCGTCCGACTCCAGCGAGCCGTGCCAGTGGGTGCCCCACACGGCCCCGACCCGGCACCCGTCCAGGAAGGGCTCCCCGCCCAGCACCTCGGCCACCCCGTGGTGGATCTCGTACCCCTCCACCGGCTCCCCGAGGGCCGACCCCACCGGCCGCGCCAGCGTCTTCTCCCGCGCGAAGCGCACCCGCACCGGCAGCAGCCCCAGCCCCGCCACCGCACCCGCCTTCGACTCGACCTCGTCCTCGATGTGCTCGCCGAGCACCTGGAAGCCGCCGCACACGCCCAGCACCGGCCGCCCCTCGGCCGCCCGCCGGGCCAGCGCCCGCGCGAGCCCCCGCTCGCGCAGCCACTCCAGGGCCTTGACCGTGCCCCGCGTACCCGGGACCACGACCAGGTCCGCGTCGGCCAGTTCCTCCGCCCGGTCCACGAACCGCACGACCACGCCCGGCTCCGCCGCCAGCGCGTCGACGTCGGTGAAGTTCGACATCAGCGGCACCGCGCACACCGCGACCCGCAGCACGTCCTCGCCCACCGGCGGCGCCACCACGGATTCGCGTACCGCGCCCCGCAGGGAGACCCGCAGGCCGTCCTCCTCGTCGATGCCCAGGCCGTGCCGGAACGGCAGCACCCCGTACGTGGCCCGGCCGGTCAGCCCGCGCAGCATCTCCATGCCGGGCTCCAGCAGCGACACGTCGCCCCGGAACTTGTTGACCAGGTAGCCCGCGATGAGCGACTGGTCCTCGGGCGACAGCAGCGCCGTCGTCCCGAAGAAGGAGGCGAAGACCCCGCCCCGGTCGATGTCGCCGACCACGACCACGGGGAACCGCGCTGCCCGCGCGATCCCCATGTTCACGATGTCGGTCCGGCGCAGGTTGATCTCGGCCGGACTGCCCGCCCCCTCGCAGATCACGGCGTCATACGTGCCCCGCAGCTGCTCCAGGCAGTCCGTGACGATGCCGAGCAGCCGCTCCTGGCGCCCCCCGTGGTAGCCGCGGGCGCTCATCTCGCCCACCGGCTTGCCCAGCAGCACCACCTGGCTGCTGCGGTCACTGCCGGGCTTGAGCAGGACCGGGTTCATCAGCGCCGTCGGCTCCACCCGTGCGGCCTGCGCCTGCATGGCCTGGGCCCGGCCGATCTCGGCGCCCTCGCGGGTCACGAAGGAGTTCAGGGACATGTTCTGGGCCTTGAAGGGCGCCACCTTCACGCCCTGCCGGGCCAGCCAGCGGCAGATGCCCGCCGTGACGACGCTCTTGCCCGCGTCCGAGGTGGTCCCGGCGACCAGCAGTCCGCCGCCGCGCCGTGCGCCGTCGCTCATGCGCGTCCCTTCCGTGTGCCGGTCCGAGTCGAGGTGATGCGGGAGACCAGCGCCCGGCCCGCCATACAGGTGCCCAGGGCGATCCAGGTCACCCGCCGCGAGAGCCGTACCGCCCGGTCGATGTCGGCGACCTCCACCGGCCGCCCGGCCGCCCCGTTGAGCACCGCGCGGTGCTCGACCCGGCCGCCGTAGGACAGGGTCCCGCCGAGGCGGACCCCGAGGGCCCCGGCGAAGGAGGCCTCCACCGGGCCGGCGTTGGGGCTCGGGTGGGCGGCGGCGTCCGTACGCCAGGCCCGTACGGCTCCCCGCCGGTCGGGACCGGCCGCCACGGCGGCGAGCGCCGTCAGCCGCGCCCCCGGCCAGCCGGCCAGGTCGTCCAGCCGGGCGGAGGCCCAGCCGTAGCGCAGGTGGCGCGGGGACTTGTGCCCCACCATCGCGTCGAGGGTGTTCACGGCGCGGAACGCGAGCAGCCCGGGGACCCCGGCGAGGGCGCCCCACACCAGGGCGCCGACCACCGCGTCGGAGGTGTTCTCCGCGACGGACTCCACGACGGCCCGCGCCATCTGCGGGCCGTCCAGGGCCTGCGGGTCGCGCCCGCACAGGTGGGGGAGGCGTTCGCGGGCCACCTCGGTGTCCCCGACGGCCAGTGCCCCGCCGATCGCGCGGGCCTCCCGGCCCAGCGAGGTACCGCCGACGACGGCCCAGGTGGCGGCTGCCGTCAGGGCGATACGGGCGGCGGCGGGCCGGGAGCGCACGGCGCGGGCGCCGAGCGCGCCGACGGCGGCCGCGCCCCCGGCGCATATCAGGGTGTGCAGGACGCCCCGGGCGCGGTCGTCGCGCCACAGGGCGCTCTCGACAGCGGCGGCGGCTCGTCCGAAGGCGGCCACGGGGTGCCCTCGGCGCGGATCCCCGAGGATCCGGTCGCCGATCAGGCCCGCCGTGGCGCCGTACGCGAAGACGCGGTCGGCACGCATGGTGGCAGATATGTCCTCACTCAGGGTCCGCGCCCTGGTTCGACGTGTCCGGCGGCGAGAGTTCCTGGCTCCCGGGGCGCGGCGCGCGGCGCACGCTCCCCGGTGACAGTGGCGGGACCGCGCCGGATTCGCACCGGACTTCCTCTCCATGCCGCCGTACTGGCCCCGGCAGTCCACCACGGCCCGCGAACGCCCGTCAACTCGCTGTTGACCTGCGGTGAGACGGGGGACGACGGGGGAGGCGCCGGTACGCGAAAGCTCCCCCCGGAGAATCCGGAGGGAGCCCTCGTACGGTTCTGCTCGGTCCCGCACGCGCGGCGTGCGGTCCGGGTCAGCTGACGATCAGGTAGATCCCGTAGCCGACGGCCGCCGCGCAGAGCGCGAAGCAGGCGTAGGCGCCGCTGCGGGCCAGGGTGGCGGCCCCGCCCTGCTCGGTGGCGGTCTCGTGCCGGGAGAGGCCCACCAGGCCCAGGGTGAACAGGGCCACGAGGGCGACGGTGGCGGAGAGGCTGACCCCGAAGACGGAGCCGAGTGCTGCCCAGTCGATCTTCATACTGCCGTTTCCTCTGTCGTTCTCGGGATCAGACCGCGGCGGCCGGGGCCGCGGGCGCCGCCGGCGCCGCCGTCGCGGCCGGGATGGTGGCCTTGAGGGCGTCGTCGGTGACCGCGGCGGTGGTCGCCGCGGCGATGCCCGCGGTCGGCGGGACGGCCACGGCGGCGATCGCGGTGGTGACCACGCCGGGCTGCTCGGCGACGGTGCCGGCCCCGGCGGGGGCGGCGTCGGCGGCGGTGACGTTGGTGTGGTCGACGACCTGGCGGCGGGAGATGAGCCAGATGGCGACGCAGGAGGCGACCAGGAAGAGCGCGACGGCGGCGACGCCGACGTCACCGGTCCGCATGACCAGTTCGGCACCCGAGGAGACCAGGGCCGCGGCCGGCAGGGTCAGGCCCCACGCGACGAACATGCGGGTGGCGGTGGACCAGCGGACCACGCCCCCCTTGCGGCCGAGGCCCGCGCCCATGACCGCGCCCGAGCAGGCGTGGGTGGTGGAGAGGGAGAAGCCGAGGCTGGAAGAGGCCAGGATGACGCTGGCGGCCGAGGTCTGGGCGGCGAAGCCCTGCTGTGGCTGAAGGTCGGTCAGGCCGCTGCCCATGGTGCGGATGATGCGCCAGCCGCCCAGGGAGGTGCCCAGCGCGATCGCCATGCCGGCGGAGACGATGACCCAGACCGGCGGGTTGGAGCCGGGCGCGAGCGCGCCGCCGGCGACCAGGGCCAGGGTGATGATGCCCATCGTCTTCTGCGCGTCGTTGGTGCCGTGCGCGAGGGAGACGAGTCCGGCCGAGGCGATCTGACCGGCTTTGTAGCCCTTGGCGGAGGTCTTCGCGCCGATGGTCCCGCCGAGCTTGTACGTCAGCTTGGCGGCCAGCATCGCGGCCACCCCGGCCACGATCGGCGCGGCGACGGCCGGGAGCAGCACCTTGGTGACGAGCGTGCCGCCGTTGACGGCGCCGAGGCCGGCCGAGGCGACGGCCGCGCCGACCAGGCCGCCCATCAGGGCGTGCGAGGAGCTGGAGGGGAGTCCGACCAGCCAGGTCACCAGGTTCCAGAGGATCGCGCCGACGAGGGCGGCGAAGATCACTTCGGGCTGGATGCCCTCTTCGTTGACGAGGCCCTTGGAGATCGTCTTGGCGACTTCCACGGACATGAACGCGCCGACCAGGTTGAGCACGGCGGACATGGCCACCGCCGTCTTGGGCTTGAGGGCGCCGGTCGAGATGGTGGTGGCCATCGCGTTGGCCGTGTCGTGAAAACCGTTCGTGAAGTCGAACACGAGAGCGGTGATGATCACGATCCCGAGGAGAAGCGTTATGTGCTCCATTTACCCAGGCTTCTGTTTGACGTCAGTGGCTCGGCGACCGTAGGCAACCTGGATGAACGGAAGATGAACTGACTCCGGACGGGCGGTGTCCCGGCCAGTGGCGTGATCGGACCCTTGGTCCCGATTCTGTCGTAGATATATCGATTCACCCATGTCAGGCCCGGGTGGACGGGCCTGACACCCCCGGCCGCGCGGCCGGTACCGCCGCTCCCGCGCACGGGGGAAAGAGAGGTAGATCACTCCGCTTCTCCCGCGGCCGCGCGCGCCCCGTCCGGTCGCTCCGGTGGACTGCCCGCCCCCGCGCCTCGACACTGGAGCGGTGCGTACCGCCACAGCGACGGCAGCGGCCGTCACCACGAGCCTGATCGGTGCCGCCGCGGCAGCCGTCGTCGCCGGCCGGTACACCGCCGACGCCGCCCTGCGCAGCGAGCCCGGCCGCCCCCTGCCCGGCAGCCCCCGCCTCAGCGTCCACTCCACCGCGGCCGGCCGCGTCGTCCTCACCCGCTCCCTGGCCTCCCGGCGCCCCGGCACGTACGGACTGACCGCACCCGGCGTACACGCCGTGGTCGGCCCGGTCCTCGACGGGGCCGGGGCCGGTCCCGACACCGTCGTACGCCGCCTGGTCGCCGTCACCCACGGCAGCCTCGGCCCCGGCACCCGGGTCACCCTCACCCCCGAGGTCCACCTCGGGAACCCGCGCACCGCCCTCGGCCTCGACCACGCCGACGTGGACATCCCGGGCGAGCTGGGTCCGCTGCCCGCCTGGTTCGTGCCCGCCGCCCGGGACACCTGGGTGATCACCGTGCACGGACTGGGGGCCGGCCGGGAGCACCCGATGGTGGTCATGCCCTTCCTGCACCGCCAGCGGCTCCCCGTACTCGACCTCGCCTACCGGGGCGACCTCGGCGCCCCCGCCGCCCCGGACGGCGTCGGCCACCTCGGCGAATCGGAGTGGCGCGACCTGGACGCCGCCATCCGCTACGCCCTGCGCTACGGCGCCCGGCGGGTGATCCTGCACGGCTGGTCCACCGGGGCGGCCATGGCCCTGCACGCCGTCGAGCGCTCGGCCCTGGCCGGCCGGATCTCCGGGATCGTGCTGGACTCGCCCGTCCTCGACTGGCACACCACCCTGCGCGCCCTCGTCACCGCCCGCCGCACCCCCGCCCCGCTGGTCCCGCTCGCCGTCCGGGCCGCCGAGGGCCGCGCGGGGCTGCGGGTCGACCGCCGGCCGCCGGGCTCGGACCCGGCCGCGCTGCGCGTCCCCGTCCTGATCTTCCACGGCCCCGACGACACGCTGGCCCCCTGGGAACCCTCCCGCCGGCTCGCCGCCGCCCGGCCCGACCTGGTCACCCTGCGTACCGTCGCTCAGGCCGGGCACGGGGCGATGTGGAACGCCGACCCCGAGCGCTACGAGGAGGCGCTCCGGCGCTTCCTCGTCTCCCTCGTGTGATCCCTTATGTGAAAGGACTGTGGCAGACGGGGCGGGGTGGGTGGATCGCCCCGGTTCGTCCGCCCGCTGCCTTGTGGAAACGGCTGGTTCCGTTTGGGCTTTCGGCCAGTGACGGGCGAGACTGCTTCCGTGACGTCCCGAAAGCCTGATGAGCAGTTGGCTCGCGACTCCAGACTCCGACTCGTCTCCCCGCGCTCCGTCGCCACGGCGCGCAAGGCGGTCACCGACCGGCGAACCCGGACGGCACCGCGTCCCCCGGCGGGCACCCCCGCCCCGGCGGACCTGGCGAACCGGGCCCGCGCCTCCCTCGCGGACGCGGTACGGCTGGCCCGCTGGGCCGAGCTGAACCTCGGAGCCGGCGACGGCGCGCGGCCCGCCCCGGCGGCCGCGCTGCCCGCCTCCGACGTCGAACGGGCCGCCACCGAGCTGTCCCTGACGCACGGCCAGATCCGGGTCGGCTGGGACCGCGCCCGGCTCTCCGGCCTCGTCGAGGTGCACGGCGGCCACGCCCGGCCCGGCTGGCGGCTGCGGGCCTGGGACCGCGACGACACCGCCGTGCTGCGCGGCTGGGTCGCGCTCTTCGACGCCTGGTCGCTGGTCCACCCGGCCCCCGCCGACATCGCCCCCTCGGCCGTCGCCGAAGTGGTCGAGGCGATGCCCCAGTTGCTGTCGCTGCTCCAGCTCTCCGCCGGTCCCGTCACCGTCCCGGACCTGCTGGACCTCCTCGGACAGCGGGTCAGCGAACTCCAGGGCGAGCGCTGCGAGGTCCCCTACGGCCCCCAGCCCGCCCCCGGCTCCGCCGCCGCCCTCGCCGAGAGCCGGCCCGTCCCGCTCGCCCGGCTGCTGCGCTGGGCGCTCGGCGGACTCGCCGCCGTGGACGCCGTCACCCTGGGCCCCGCCCGCGCCACCCTGACCCCGCTCGGCAGCTGGGCCGTCTGGGTCAAGCTGGAGCAGATCTGCGTCGCCGCGCAGAGCCCCGCCGGGAACATCGAGCAGTCCGCCGCCGCCATGCTGCACGGCTGCGCCCGGCTCACCCCCGGACCGGCCCGTGCCGAGTACCAGGCCTGGCTCGCCGCCCGGCCCGTCGGCCACGCCGTCAGCGAGCTGCTGCACGCGGCCCGCGGTGAGGACGCCCTCCTGCGCGGCCTGGCCTTCGAGGCCCTGCGCGTGGTCGGCGCCCCCGCCGAGCCCGAGGTCCGCGCGGCCGTACGGGAAGCGGCGCTGCGGCCCTACGCCCTGCTCTGGCTCGCCGAGCACGACGGGGTCGACCCCGACGAGGCCCAGCACGTCCTGACCCCGGAGGAGTCGACCTGGCTCTGGGTGGACACGGCCGCGGCCATCGCCGACCACGGTGAGGCCGACCTGCTCGCCCGCCACCTGGACTCGGCCGTACGCACCACCGTGCCCCGCCTGCTGGACGAGGTCCGCGCCATCGGCCACCCCCGCACGGTCCAGGTGCTGGTCGCGCTGGCCGCCGCCCACCCCGACCCGGCCCTGGCCAAGGCCGTCCGCCGGGCCGCCTTCCAGGTCCACACCGGCGGCGCCTGAGCCCCGGCCGCCTTTTCCCGGGGCCGCCCCGGCGGGCGGCGGACCCCGGGCGGGGGAGGCTCCGGGCGGGGGAGGTCCCGCGCCGCCGCGCCTCCGGCCGGGGCGCACCGCCGCTTCGCTCAGACCTGCGGCGCGTACGTCCCGAAGCTCCAGATGTTGCCCTCGCCGTCCCGGGCCATGTAGTCCCGCGAGCCGTACTCCTGGTCGGTGGGCTCCATCAGGATCTCCACCCCGTGCTCCACGGCCCGCCGGTGGTGGGCGTCCACGTCGTCCACCACGATGTAGACCCCCACGGGCCCGGCGCCCTCCATCGCCTTGTCGAAGGCCCCGCCCCGGCCCTTGCTGCCGAGCATCACGGCCCCGTTCCCGTACGACAGCTCCGCGTGCATCACCGTCCCGTCGTCACCCTCGTACACCGCGAGCTGGGTGAAGCCGAACGCCTCGGTCAGCAGCCGGATCGCCGCCTTGGCGTCGCGGTAGAGCAGGGTCGGAAAGACGGTCGGAACGCCTGCCATGACGATCACTCCCTCTCGTGAGCTGCGCGTGTGACTCACGACACAGCATGGCAGGGAGGGCCGACCGTCAGCGGAAGGTGTCGCACCGGGCCATGTCGCCCGTGCGGTAGCCCTGGTAGAACCACTGCTGGCGCTGCTCGGACGAGCCGTGGGTCCAGGACTCCGGGGTCACCCGGCCCTGGAACTTCTCCTGGATCCGGTCGTCGCCCACCGCGGCCGCCGCGTCCAGGCCGTCGCGGATGTCCTGGTCGGTCAGGCTGGTGATCAGCGGCCGGCCCGTCGACTTGTCCGGGGTCCGCGTGGCGTTGCGCGCCCAGACCCCCGCGTAGCAGTCGGCCTGGAGTTCGACCTTGACCGCGTTGCTGTTCGCGCCCTGCTGCCCGTCCTGGGCCCGCTGGAGCGTCCCGGTCAGGTTCTGGATGTGGTGCCCGTACTCGTGGGCGACGACGTACGCCTGGGCGAAGGGGCCGCCACTGGCGCCGAACTTCGTCCGCAGCTCGTTGAAGAAGCCGAGGTCCAGGTAGACCTGCCGGTCGGCGGGGCAGTAGAAGGGGCCGACCGCCGAGGTGGCCGCGCCGCACGCGGTGCTCACCCGGCCGGTGAAGAAGACGGTGGAGGCCGGGCTGTACTGCGTGCCGCGCCGCTGGAGCTCCTGCTTCCAGAAGTCCTGGGTGCTGTTCACCACGGCGACCAGCCGGCAGTCCTCCCGCGCGTTCGCGTCCTGCCCGGTCCGGCAGGTCTGCTGCACCTGGGCGGCCGAGGACGAGGTCGCCGCCGGCTCCGGGCTGCCGTCCGAGAGCCCCAGCTGGTCCGGGCCCACCCCGAAGAGCAGGCCCAGCACCAGGGCGATCAGGCCGATGACGCCGCCGCCGACGGTGGCCCTGCCGCCCGGGATCCGGCTCCCGCGCACGTCCTTGACCTCGGAGGTGTCCAGATTGGCGTCGTCGTCGAACTGCATACCGCACCGCCTCGTGTCCCGTGGCCGCCCCTGCGGCGAGTATCACCCCCTTCATCCTCGTACGCGCCGAGGCGCCCCGACAGGGCCCCGGGGCCGAACGGGCGAGGGGAGACGGCGGCAGGCCCCGAAAAGTGGTTGCGCACCCCCGGTAGAATGAACCCATGGCAAATCTCCTCGCGGATTAGCGGCGTCGAAGAAACGCGCGTCCTGCCCCCCTTCCGCCGTCCCCACCGCCCTGGAGTATTTCCGTGATCACCGCCACCGGCGTCGAGCTGCGCGCCGGCGCCCGCATCCTCATCGAGTCCGCCTCCTTCCGCGTCGCCAAGGGCGACCGCATCGGCCTCGTCGGCCGCAACGGAGCGGGCAAGACCACCCTCACCAAGTGCCTCGCGGGCGAGGGCCAGCCCGCCGCCGGCTCCATCGCCCGCTCCGGCGAGGTCGGCTACCTGCCGCAGGACCCCCGCACCGGCGACCTCGACGTGCTCGCCCGCGACCGGATCCTCTCCGCCCGCGGACTCGACGTACTGATCAAGAAGATGCGCATGAACGAGGAGCGCATCGCCACCGGCAGCGGCGGCACCCGCGACAAGGCCATGAAGCAGTACGAGCGCCAGGAGACGGAGTTCCTGACCAAGGGCGGGTACGCCGCCGAGGCGGAGGCCGCCACCATCTCGGCCGCCCTCGGCCTGCCCGACCGGGTGCTCGGCCAGCCCCTGCACACCCTCTCCGGCGGTCAGCGCCGCCGCGTCGAGCTGGCCCGGATCCTCTTCTCGGACGCCGACACCCTGCTCCTCGACGAGCCCACCAACCACCTCGACGCCGACTCGATCGTCTGGCTGCGCGACTACCTGAAGAACTACCGCGGCGGCTTCATCGTGATCTCCCACGACGTCGACCTGGTCGAGACGGTGGTCAACAAGGTGTTCTACCTGGACGCCAACCGCGCCCAGATCGACGTCTACAACATGGGCTGGAAGCTCTACCAGCAGCAGCGCGAGGCCGACGAGAAGCGCCGCAAGCGCGAGCGCCAGAACGCCGAGAAGAAGGCCGCGGCCCTGAACTCGCAGGCCGACAAGATGCGCGCCAAGGCCACGAAGACGGTCGCCGCCCAGAACATGGCCAAGCGCGCCGACCGGCTGCTCGCGGGCCTGGACGCCGTCCGCGTCTCCGACAAGGTCGCCAAGCTGCGCTTCCCCGACCCGGCCCCCTGCGGCAAGACGCCGCTGACCGCCGAGGGCCTGTCGAAGTCGTACGGCTCGCTGGAGATCTTCACCGACGTCGACCTGGCCATCGACAAGGGCTCCCGCGTGGTCATCCTCGGCCTCAACGGCGCCGGCAAGACCACCCTGCTGCGGCTGCTCTCGGGCACCGAGAAGCCCGACACCGGCACCGTCGTGCCCGGGCACGGCCTCAAGCTCGGGTACTACGCCCAGGAGCACGAGACCCTCGACCCCGAGCGCACCGTCCTGGAGAACATGCGCTCCTCCGCGCCGGACCTGGACCTGGTGGCCGTCCGCAAGACGCTCGGCTCCTTCCTCTTCTCCGGCGACGACGTCGACAAGCCCGCGGGGGTGCTCTCAGGCGGTGAGAAGACCCGGCTGGCCCTTGCCACGCTGGTCGTCTCCTCCGCCAACGTGCTGCTCCTCGACGAGCCCACCAACAACCTCGACCCGGCCAGCCGCGAGGAGATCCTCGGGGCGCTGCGCACCTACAAGGGCGCCGTCATCCTCGTCACCCACGACGAGGGCGCCGTGGAGGCCCTGGAGCCCGAGCGGATCATCCTGCTCCCGGACGGGGTCGAGGACCTGTGGGGCCCCGACTACCGGGACCTCGTCGCCCTCGCCTGACAGCCCCCGGGACCGCTGATCCAGTTCCTTATGGATCATTCGGCTCAGACGTGATCCATCATCTGAGTGAGACGCTCTCGTACCGTCGCGCTCTGTACGACGGCCCCTGCCGCCTTCCTTCCGGATGTGCGCCAGGGGCCGCTTCATCTCTGCGTCGGGCCCCTGACCTGGCTATTCCTCTTGGCGGCGGGGAAGTGTGACGGAGGTCATGTGGCGGAAGTGAAGATTCCGTTCTGCTCGCGCGTCCAGTGATCGGGAAATGCCGCCGTACCGACCTTGCTGAATGGGTGGCCAGGAAGCCGGGGAGGGGTGATCATGAGAAGTCCAGAGCGCACTTCCCATGAGGAGGCACGGGTGGCCGAGACTCTGAAGAAGGGCAGCCGGGTAACCGGCGCCGCGCGCGACAAGCTCGCGGCAGACCTGAAGAAGAAGTACGACTCCGGTGCGAGTATCCGGGCACTGGCCGAAGAGACCGGCCGGTCCTACGGATTCGTCCACCGGATGCTCAGCGAATCCGGAGTCACGCTGCGTGGCCGCGGTGGCGCGACACGCGGCAAGAAGGCGGCTGCGGCCTGACCCTGGCCGACAGGCCGAGGCCGGCGCCGCAGGCGCGCACGACACCCCGTTCGGTTCCACGGTTCGGTTCCACGCGCGGTTCCTTCGGTGGCCCCCGGTCGGCTCCATGGTCGACCGGGTGGTTACTGTGCAGTCACTTAGGCCGGAACACGGCCGCGACTGCACACCGGAGGCACCAGATGGCTCTGCTCGACAAGGACGGCGTACGGCTCACCATCGACGACTCGCTCGCCACGGTGACCCTGACCAATCCGGCCAAGCGAAACGCTCAATCCCCCGCGCTCTGGCGGGCGTTGGCGGAGGCCGGACGGTCGTTGCCGGGCACCGTCCGGGTCGTCGTGCTGCGCGGCGAGGGCAAGTCCTTCTCTGCGGGGCTCGACCGGCAGGCGTTCACCCCCGAAGGCTTCGAGGGCGAGCCGTCCTTCCTCGATCTGGCCCGTGGATCCGACGCGGACCTCGACTCCACCATCGCCGCGTACCAGGAGGCTTTCACCTGGTGGCGGCGCAATGACATCGTCTCCGTCGCCGCCGTGCAGGGGCACGCGATCGGCGCCGGCTTCCAGCTCGCGCTCGCGTGCGACCTGCGGGTGGTCGCGGACGACGTGCAGTTCGCCATGCGCGAGACCAGCCTGGGCCTCGTGCCCGACCTGGCCGGCACCCAGCCGCTGACCGCACTGGTCGGCTACGCCCGCGCGCTCGAAATCTGCGCGACGGGCCGCTTCGTGCACGCCGAGGAGGCCGAGCGGGTGGGCCTCGCCAACCTGGTCGTACCGGCCGACGAGCTCGACGCCGCCGTCCAGGACCTCGCCACGGCCCTGCTGGCCCCGCCGCGCGACGCCGTCATCGAGACCAAGGCGCTGCTCCGCGCCGCCGGCTCCCGCACCTACGACGACCAGCGCGCCGCCGAGCGCGCCGCCCAGGCACGCCGTCTGC
This sequence comes from Streptomyces sp. NPDC102258, assembly GCF_055584685.1. Lineage (NCBI taxonomy): Bacteria > Bacillati > Actinomycetota > Actinomycetes > Kitasatosporales > Streptomycetaceae > Streptomyces > Streptomyces sp. NPDC102258. Next base: position 47,896 of record NZ_JBVJLO010000018.1, on the reverse strand, counting down.
GCGACCTGGCCGGCCTCTCCGACTGATCCCGGCCGCCCCGCGAGCGCCCGTACCGCACCGGTTCCCACCGGCCGGAAGGTTCATCCCGACCCCCGGACGGTGCGGTCCGAGGGCGCTCCCGGGGAAGGGCGCTTACGGTGGACGGGAGTCCGCAGTCCGTACGGCGCGAAAGGACCAGCGATGACCGAAACCTCATCAGGGGGCTTCGCGAAGGACCCCGCAGAGCGCGGCCGCACCACCATCGCCGACGGCGTGGTGGAGAAGATCGCCGGACTGGCCGCCCGCGAGGTGGCCGGAGTCCATGCCATGGGCAGTGGCAGCGGCCTCTCCCGTACCTTCGGCGCCGTCCGCGACCGGGTCCCCGGCGGAACCAAATCCGCCGTCAGCCGCGGGGTGAAAGCCGAGGTCGGTGAGGTCCAGACGGCCCTCGACCTGGAGATCATCGTCGTTTACGGCGTGTCGATCCGCGACGTCGCCGGGGCGGTCCGTGAGAACGTGATCTCGTCGGTCGAGCGCATGACCGGCCTGGAAGTCGTCGAGGTCAACATCGCAGTCAGCGACGTCAAACTGCCCGACGAAGAGGACGACGAACCGGAATCCCGCCTCCAGTAGCCGAGAGGAGCCACCCACATGAGCATGGCGATCGCCGGCCTGCTGGCCGGCATGCTGCTCGGCTTCGCCGGCTACTTCGGCGGCTTCGGAGCCTTCCTGCTGGTGGCGGCGCTCGGCGCCGTCGGCTTCGTCGTCGGCCGGTTCCTCGACGGGGACCTGGAAGCCGGGGACCTGTTCCGCCCGCGCGGCCGTGACGACCGGCGCGGGCCCCGGTGAGCGCCCCCGCGCCGCGGACCCCACCGCTGCCGGTGCCGGCCGCCGACCGGGGAGCCACCCGCATCGCCGACCGGGTCGTGGCCAAGATCGCGGCCCGGGCCGCGCGAGAGGCCCTCGCCGGAAACCTGCCCGGCAAGGCCCCGCACGCGGCCGTCACCCTCCACCACGACACCGCCCGCGTACGGGTGAGCCTGGAGCTGGACTACCCGGCCGACCTCGCCGCCCAGTGCGCCGCGGTACGCCGCCTCGTCGCCCTCCGGATCGAGGAGTACACCCAGATGGCGGTACCCGAGGTCGCCGTCGACATCGAGCACCTGCACCCCACCAGCCCGCTCCGGCAGTCCTCCGCCGGGCGGGAGCGGCGGCTGCGGTGACGCCCCCGCGACGCCTGCGCTCCGCCCGGCGGATCCCGGCCGCGCTCACCGCGCTGGCCGTGCTCGCGGTGGCCGGGCTGTTCCTCTACGACCTGGCCGCGGTACGGGCGGACCGGCCCGGGATGCGCTGGCGCCGCGAACTCGCCGGCCGGCTGGAGCAGTACACCCCGGCCGATCCCGAAGTGCTGGTGGTGGGCGCGGTCCTGGCCCTGGTGGGGGCGCTGCTCCTGCTGCTCGCGTTCGCCCCCGGGCTGCGCGGCCTGCTGACCATGCGCGCCGAGCCCGGGGTCCGCGCCGGGATCCGGCGCAAGGCCGCGGCCCTGGTGCTGCGGGACCGGGCCATGGAGGTCTCCGGGATCCGGTCGGTACGGGTACGGATGGGCCGTGGCCGGGTCGGGGTCCGGGCCACCTCGCACTTCCGCGAACTGGACGACGTACGGGCCGACCTGGACGCGGCCCTCGCCGCCGGCATCGAGGAACTGGGCCTCGCGCATCCGCCGCGGCCCCGCGTCCGGGTCAGGAGGTGAGCGGATGCTCGCGGTGGTGAACCGGTCCCTGCTGGCGCTGACCGGGTTGGTCCTGCTGGCGGCCGGCGTCTGTCTGCTGACCGGCGCCCCGCCCCTGGCCGGGCGCCACGCCCCGCTGCTCACGGCCGCCGACCGGCAGCGTTACGCGCAGGCCGGGGCCTGGGTGTGGTGGGTGCTGATGGCCGGGCTGGCGCTGTGCGTGCTGCTCGCGCTGTGGTGGCTGCTGGCGCAGCTGCGCCGCTCGCGGCTGGCCGAGCTGCCCGTGGACACCGGCGACGGGGCCTTCGCCCTGCTGCGCGGGCGCGCCCTGGAGTCGGCGGTGGCCGCCGACGCGGGGGCGCTCGCCGGGGTGGCCGGCTGCCGGGTCGCGCTGCGGGGCCGGCGCGGCTCCCCGGCCCTGCGCGTCGCGCTCGAACTGGAACCCCACGCCGTCCCCGCCGACACGCTGGCCGCCCTCGCGGGTCCGGTCCTCACCCGGGCCCGGACCTCGGCGGGCCTTCCCGCACTGCCGGCCGAGGCCCGCCTGAAGGTCGGCGGCCACCAGGCGCGACGGGTCACCTGAGGGGCGGGTGCCCGCGCCGCGCCCGGGTGGCCGTCAGAAGCCGTGGCGGGAGCCGCCGTCGACCGGGAGCATCACACCGGTGAGGTAGGACGCCGCCGGGGACAGCAGGAAGGCGGCCGTACGGCCGAACTCCTCGGGCGTCCCGTAGCGGCGCAGCGGGATCCGGGACTCGTTCGCGGCCCGGGCGGCGTCCGCGTCGCCGGACAGCGCGTCCAGCTCCCGCACCCGGTCGGTGTCGATCCGGGCCGGCAGCAGCCCGACCACGCGGATCCCCCGCGGGCCCAGCTCCACCGACAGGGACTTCGCGAAGCCCGCGAGCCCGGGCCGCAGGCCGTTGGAGATGGTCAGGCCGGGGATCGGTTCGTGGACGGAGCCCGACAGCACGAAGCCGATGACCCCGCCCTCGCCCAGCTCGGCCGCCGCCGCCCGGGCGAGGCGGACCGCGCCCAGGAACACCGACTCGAAGGCCGCCGCCCACTGCTCGTCCGTGTTGTCCGCCGCGCTGCCCGCCGGGGGCCCGCCGACGCTGATGAGGATGCCGTCGAAACGGCCGAAGCGCTCCTTGGCGGTGGCCACCAGCCGCGCCGCCACCTCCGGGTCGGCATTGTCCGCCGCCATGCCGAGCGCGCCCGGGCCGAGCCCGGCGGCCGCGTCGGCCGCCCGCTTCTCGTCCCGGCCGGTCAGTACGACCTTCGCCCCGTCGGCGGCCAGTTCCCGTGCGGAGGCGAAGCCGAGGCCCCGGGTGGCTCCGGTGACGACGTAGACGCGGTCCTTCAGTCCAAGATCCATGCGGGCCACGCTACGCCGAAGCGGGCTCCAGCGTCGCGGCCTTCTCGGCGGCTTCCTCCCGGTCGCGCCTCTCGCGGCGGACCAGGACCACCCAGCCCACCGGTACCGCCGCCGCGAACAGCCACCACTGGACGGCGTACGCCATGTGCGGGCCGATCGAATCGTGGTCGGGCTCGGACACCGCCTCCGGGCTGCCGTCCGGCGGGAGCGGAGCGGTCAGTTCCAGGTACCCGCCGAGGACCGGCCGGCCCGTCGCGGCGGCCTGCTGGGCACTGTTGATCAGCATCACCTGACGGTCCGGGAGGCCCTTGCGGTCCTTGATCCCGCTGTCGCCGCTGGTTTCGTCGGCCTTCAGCCGCCCGGTGACGGTGACCTCGCCGGAGGGCGCGGCCGGCACCGGCGGATAGGCCCGGGAGTCTTCGCCGCCCGCCACCCAGCCGCGGTTGACCAGCACCGCGCGGCCGTCGGCCAGCAGCAGCGGGGTCACGACCTGGAAGCCGACCTTGTCGTCGTTCGAGGTGCGCATCCGCACGACCACCTCGTGCGCCGTGTCGTAGGTGCCGGTGGCGGTGACGGCCCGCCAGTAGTCGGCCCTCGGGACGGTGTGGCCGGGCGAGGTGACCTCGGTCATCGGCACGGGCTTCGCGTACAGGTTCTTCGCGATCAGCTCGTTCTGCGCGACCCGGTGCTCATGGCGGTGGAACTGCCAGAACCCCAGCTTGATCATCACCGGGATGAGGACGAGGGCGATGAGGGTGAGGCACACCCACTGCCGGGTCAGGACGAAGCGGTACACACCCACGACGGTACCCGGGGGGACGGCGACCCCGGCGGCCGGGTGGCCCTCCGGGGTCGGAAGCGGACGCGCGGGCGGTACGGGGGACGGCGCGGGACGGCCCGGTGGCGGCCCAGTGGCGGCGCGAGGGGCCGTGGGCAGGGGGCCTCAGACGCGGTCGGTGATGCCCACCTTCCCCTCCGCGCGGGCGCAGTGCGCACCGCAGAACCACTGGCCCTCCACCTCGACGCCCTGCCCGATGATCTGAACCCGGCAGTGCTCGCAGATGGGCGCCATCCGGTGGATGGCGCAGGAGAAACAGTCGAAGACGTGCACGGCGCCCTGCGCGTGCACCTCGAAGGACATCCCGTAATCGTTTCCGCAGACCTCACAACGTGCCATGCGCCGCATGCTGCGCACGGCGGACGACCGGAACAAGATCCACCGGGGTGAGTCGCCGCCCCTGCACCCGGCCGGAGCAACGCGCCCGTACCGCTCCTACGCCTGCTCGCCGGCGGGCGCCACGTCCCGCAACAGCTGGGTGAAGGCCGCCTCGTCCACCACCGGGGTGCCGAAGGCCTTCGCCTTGACGGTCTTGGACGTCGCCGAGTCGGGGTCGTTGGTCACGAGCAGGCTGGTGAGCCGCGACACGCTCGATGCGATGTGCAGCCCCGCGTCGATCGCCCGGTCCTCCAGTAGCTCCCGGTCCACCGAGGTGTCACCGGAGAACGCGACCCGCATGCCCTGCTTCAGCGGCCTGCCGTCCTCGTAACGGCCCGGGTTGGGGTACGGGCACGCCGGCCGCTTGCGCGAGGCCCGCCAGGTGCCGGAAGTGCCGTACGCGGCCTGGTAGCCGATCCGGGGCGTGGCGGGGGCATCCGACCACTCCGTCAGCGGGCGGCACTCCAGCAGGGGCAGCCGTACGCCGCCCCGCGCGGCCGCGTGCAGCGAGGGCCGGAACGCCTCCGCCAGCACCCGGGCGTCGTCGAGCGCGTGGTGGGCGCGCTGCTGGACCACGCCGAAGTGCGCGGCGAGCGACTCCAGCTTGTGGTTGGGCAGCGGGAGGTCCAGCTCCTTCGACAGGGCGATGGTGCACAGCCGCTGACGGACCGGCGCGGTCGCGGAGGCCCGGGCGTACTCCCGGGCGATCATCTGCCAGTCGAAGATGGCGTTGTGCGCGACGAGCACCCGGCCCGCGAGCCGGTCCGCGAACTCCTCGGCGATGTCCTCGAAGAGGGGCGCGTCGGCGAGCACGGCGCTGGTCAGTCCGTGGATCCAGACGGGGCCCGGATCCCGGCGCGGGTTGACCAGGGTGTACCAGTGGTCCTCCACCTCGCCCCGCGCGTCGAGCCGGTAGACGGCCGCGGACACGATCCGGTCGTCACGAGCGAGCCCGGTGGTCTCCACGTCGACGACCGCGTACCCCTGGGGGTACGCGGCCGGCCACGTCGTGTCTGCGGTCGTACGGTCGTCGAGCATGGTCACAGAGGATATCGGCCCGGACCGACAACCGTGCCCCCGCGGCCTTCCGGCCCGGTTCCGGGCGGCGCCAGGAGGGCGTGGACGAGGGCCCGTACGGACAGCAGGAACAGCCGTTCCGGGTCGGCCGGCCGGGCCAGGGCGCGGGCGAGGTCCGGATCGTCGGGGGCCGTGGCCGGGTCCCAGAGGTCGCCCTCGGCGGGGGACTGGGCGGGGGCGCGCTCGCGATTGCGCTCCACCAGCAGGTAGCCGACGATCTGGAACTGGACCGCGCGCACGGCGTCGGCGGCGCGCGCCCCGCGCAGACCGGCGGCGTGCACCTCGTGGACCAGGGCCTGCTGGGCGGGCAGGAACATCCGCTCGGTGAGGCCGCGTTCGTGGACCATCGCGATCAGGTGCGGGCGTTCGCGCAGTTCGCGGCGGAGGATGCGGGCCACCGACACGATCCGGTCGGCAGGGGTGCGGCCGACGGGGCGGACCGCGCCCATCTCCTGCACGGTGCGTTCCACGAGGGCGTCGAGCAGGGACTCCCGGTTGCCGACGTGCCAGTAGATGGAGGTCACCGCCGTGCCCAGGTCGGCGGCGAGCCCCCGCATGGTCAGGGCGGCCGGGCCGTTCGCCCGGACCAGCGCGGCGGCGGCCGTCAGCACCTCCTCGCGCGTCAGCGGGTTCCTCGCCATCGGCCGGCCGCCAATCTGTCGGATCGTCAGTTCTGGGCGTGCAGGGGTCTTTACCCTTCATCGTCGGCGGTGTAACTGTGTTACAGACCGACCGAAGGAGGGTGCGATACATGGCACGCGTACGGTACGGAGCGCGCACCGAGGCCGAGATCGCGGCATCGCGCGAGAAGAGTTCGAAGCTCCCCGACATCTGGTCCACCGGGGTCGTGGCCGTCTGGGAGAGCGACCCGGACGTGGTGGCGGCGGTCCTGCCGCCGCCGCTCAAGCCCGCGGAGCGGCCCCTGGTACGGGCCAACATCAGCAAGGTCGAACTGCCCGGCTACCCGCTCGGCGCCGGCTCGGTGGCCGTCGCCGCCCGGCACGGCGACGTCGAGGGCTGGTACCCGCTGGTCATGCCGATGACGCACGAGCGCGCCCTGACCGGCGGCCGCGAGGTGTTCGGCGAACCGAAGAAGCTGGGCGAGGTGACCGTCGAGCGCGAGGGCCTCGTCGTACGGGCCGCCCTCGCCCGGCACGGGATCGCCTTCGTGGAGGTGCGCGGGGCCGTGGACCGTCCGCTGCCGCTGCCCGAACCCGTGCGGAAGACCGACTTCTACTTCAAGTTCCTCCCCGCCGTGGACGGTTCGGGCTTCGAGTCCGACCCGGTGCTGGTCCACTGCACGCGCAACGAGAAGGTGCGCAAGCTGGAGCACATCACCGGTGACGTGGTGCTCCGCGAGTCGATGTACGACCCCGTCGCCGACCTCCCCGTACGCCGCGTCGTGGAGATCACCATCGGCGAGAAGACCACCGACCAGAAGGGCCGGGCCGTCGAGCGCGTCAGCGCCCAGGCCCTCCTGCCGTACGTCCACCAGCGCTACGACGACCCGATGCAGATCCTCGACGGGCCGCCCGAGGGGAGCGTCTGACATGCGCCTCGAACCCGGACAGGTGGCCGTCGTCACCGGCGCCGCGAGTGGCATCGGCCTCGCCATGGCCCGCCGCTTCGCCGCCGAGGGGCTGAAGGTGGTCCTCGCCGACGTGGAGGAGGGCGCCCTGAGCGAGGCCGCCGGTGAACTCGCCGCCGAGGGGGCCGAGGTGCTGGCCCGGCCCGTGGACGTCAGCGAGCGCGACTCCGTCCTGGCCCTCGCCGACGCCGCCTACGACGCCTTCGGCGCCGTCCACGTCCTCTGCAACAACGCGGGCGTCGGCTCGGGCGCCGAGGGCCGGATGTGGGAGCACGAGCCCAACGACTGGGCCTGGGCCTTCTCCGTCAACGTCTGGGGCGTCTTCCACGGCATCCAGGCCTTCGTCCCCCGCATGATCGCGGGCGGCGGCCCCGGCCACGTCGTCAACACCTCCTCCGCCGACGGCGGCATCGCGCCCCTGCCCACCGCCTCCGTCTACGCCGTCACCAAGGCGGCCGTGGTCACCATGACCGAGTCCCTCTACGCCCACCTCAAGGCGGAGGGCGCCCCCGTCGGCGCCTCCGTCCTCTTCCCCGGACCGCACATGCTGCGCACCGGCCTGTGGGAGTCCCACCGCAACCGGCCCGAGCGCTACGCGAAGCAGCGGCCGCGCAAGTCCCCGTACCGCAGCCTCGACCAGTACGAGGCCGCCATGAAGAAGGCCGGGCACGAGGTGGACTTCACCCCGGTCGAGGAGGTCGCCGAGCACGTGGTCGACGGCATCCGCGCCGACCGGTTCTGGATGCTGCCTGCCAGTGAGCACAGCGACCGGCAGATCCGCGCCCGCTCGCAGGCGATGCTCGACCGCGCGAACCCCGCCTACCTCGAAAGCTTCATCCTCGACTGAGGAGCGAAGGAGCCCTGCCGTGAACGCGTACGAAGACCCGTACCTGATCATCTCCTCCGACTGTCACGCCGGTCTGCCCACCGAGCGGTACCGCCCCTACCTCGACTCCCGTTTCCACCGCGAGTTCGACGAGTTCCTCGGCCAGCGCGACGCCCGCCGCGAGGAAGCCACCCGGCTCGGCGTGCGCAACGAGGCCTTCGCCGAGAAGTGGTTCCACGATCACGAGGAGGGCCTCAAGGGCGGCTGGGACAGCGCGCAGCGGCTGAAGGAACTCGACGGGGATGGGGTGGCCGCCGAGGTCGTCTTCCCCGACGCGGACGCCGTCGACAGCCAGACCGCCGCCCCCTTCGGGGTGGGCCTCGGCCTCTCCGGGGACCAGGACCCCGAGCTGGGCATGGCGGGCGCGCGGGCGCACAACCGCTGGCTCGCCGAGTTCGTCGCGGCGAACCCGGAACGCCACTGCGGGGTCGCGCTGCTGCCGATCACGGGCGAGCCCGCGCAGGTGGTCGCCGAGATCCACCGGGCCAAGGAGTCCGGGCTGGGCGCCCTGATGATCCCCTCGATGTGGGTGGACAAGGCGCCGTACCACGACCGCCGCTACGACCCCGTCTGGGCGGCGGCCGCCGAGACCGCGATGCCGGTCGTCACCCACTCGGGGGCCGCGCCCCGCCACGAGTACGGGAACCACCTCGGCATCTACGTCTCCGAGGTCACCTGGTGGCCGGCCCGCCCGCTGTGGTTCCTGCTCTGGTCCGGGGTCTTCGAACGCCACCCGGGCCTGAAGTTCGGCGTCGCGGAGTCGGGCTGCTGGTGGCTGCCGAACCAGCTCTGGTTCATGGACCGGCTCTACCTCGGGGCGCACGGCGGCAAGAAGCTGTCCCCCTTCGCGGAGCTGAAGCGGCCCCCGAGCGAGTACCTGGACCGCCAGGTCTTCGTCTGCGCGACCAACACCAAACGGCGCGAACTCGCGCAGCGCTACGAGATCGGCGTCGACAACATCCTCTGGGGCTCGGACTTCCCGCACCCCGAGGGCACCTGGCCCGACACCCGCAACTGGCTGCGCAGGACCTTCCACGACATCCCGGTGGCCGAGACCCGCCGGATGCTCGGACTGGCGGCGGCGGACGTCTTCGGCTTCGACACCGCGAAGCTCGCCCCGCTCGCCCGCCGGATCGGCCCCACCCCCGCGGAGCTCGGCCAGTCCCCGGACCAGGCGGCGGTGGAGGCCTCCTGGGCCCGCTCCCGCGAGACGGGCCGGCACTGGCTCACCGACCACGACTTCCCGGTCCTGGGACAGGAGGTCCCGTCATGACCGAGGACCGCTACACCGTCATCTCGGCGGACTGCCACGCGGGCGCCGACCTCCTCGACTACAAGCCGTACCTGGAGGCCCGCCATCACGACGCGTTCGACGCCTGGGCCGCCACCTACGTCAACCCGTACGAGGACCTCCTCGCCGACACCGCCGACCGCAACTGGAACTCGGCCCGGCGGCTGGCCGAACTCGAAGCGGACGGCATCGTCGCGGAGGTCCTCTTCCCCAACACCATCCCGCCGTTCTTCCCCAAGACCTCGCTGATGGCCCAGCCGCCGACGGCCGCCGAGTACGAACTGCGCTGGGCCGGCCTCCAGGCCCACAACCGCTGGCTGGCCGACTTCTGCGCCGATGCCCCGGGCCGGCGGGCCGGGGTGGCCCAGATCCTGCTGAACGACGTGGACGAGGCGGTACGGGAGATCCGCCGGGCCCGGGCGGCGGGCCTCACGGGCGGGATCCTGCTGCCGGGCGTCCCGCCGGGCTCGGTGGTCCCGGAGCTGTACGCGCAGGCGTACGACCCGATCTGGGCGGTCTGCGCGGAGCTCGACGTCCCGGTCAACCACCACGGCGGCTCGGCCTCCCCGCCGCTGGGCGACGAACCGGCGGCGCGGGCGGTGTTCATGGTGGAGACCACCTGGTTCTCGCACCGGGCGCTGTGGCACCTGATCTTCGGCGGGGCCTTCCGCCGCCACCCGGGCCTCAAGCTGGTCCTGACGGAGCAGGGCTCCGGCTGGATCCCGGGCGTCCTGGACATGCTGGACTACTACCACGGCCGGCTGGTCGCGGCTTCGTCCACGGCGGAGGCCAAGTTCGGCGCGGGGCTGGCCGAGGCGATGGGGCGCGGGCCGAGCGAGGTGTGGCGGGAGAACTGCTTCGTCGGGGCCAGCTTCATGCGCCCCCACGAGGTGCCGCTGCGGGACCGGATCGGCCTCGACAAGATCATGTGGGGCAGCGACTACCCCCACGACGAGGGCACCACCCCCTTCTCCCGCGAAGGCCTCCGCATCGCCTACGCGGGCCTGCCCCGGGACGAGGTCGCCGCGATGGTCGGCGGCAACGCCGCCCGCGTCTACGGCTTCGACCTCGCGCTCCTGGACGCGGTGGCCGCGAAACACGGCCCCCTGGTCTCGGAGATCGCCGAGCCCCTGGAGCGGATCCCCGAGGGCGCCACCAGCCCGGCCTTCGCCCGCGGCGCCTCGGTCCGCGTCTGGTGACCGGCTCCCGCCGGAGCGGCCCGGTCCGTGGGGGACCCGGGCCGCCCCGGCGGGTCAGGGGACGTAGGTGATCCGCTCCGGGGGCAGGGCCTCGGCGCCGTGCACCCGGACGGTGGCCGCCACGCGCACCGTGAGCCCGTCCAGCCCGGCCAAGGGGGTGAGGTCGTACTCGCCCCCGTTGAGGAGGGTCAGCCGGGTCAGATGGGGCAGCTCCCGCAGCACGGAGAGGCCTTGCGGGACGGCGCAGTCACCCAGGGCGAGCCACTCCATGCCGGGGCAGCGCAGCAGCACCTCGGGGCCGACCTCCGCGTCGAGGATCTGCAGCCCCTTGAGGGCGGACGGATCGGGCAGGGCCAGGAAGCCGGCCGTCTGCCCGGGGCCGGAGAAGGTCAGCCAGGTCAGCGCGGGCCAGCGGCCGATGTCGTCGAGGGCGAGGTGCGCGGCCCGGGGGTGCAGGTGCAGGGAGGTCAGCCCGGCGGGCGCGGGCAGGTCGGAGACCCGGTCGATGCCGGGCACCGGGTAGTCGAGGTACAGGTACGTCAGGGCGTCCATGCGGGCCAGCGGGGCGAGGCCCAGCCGCTCCGGGGCGTTGATGAGGGTGAGGCTCTTCAGGGACCGCAGCTCGGTCAGCGGGTCCAGGAACGCGATCCGCTGGCAGCCGTACATCCCCAGGTACTTCAGGTCCTCGAACACCTTGAGGCCGGCCAGGTCCGTCAGTGAGCTCTGCAGGAGTACGAGGTTCTCCAGCTCGCGCAGGGCCCGTACCTGCGGCGGCAGGCTCCCGCCGCCGACGAGGCCGATCCAGCGGACGCCGGTCAGCCGGGGCAGCACCGCGAGCTGCGCGGGGGTGCGCACCCACAGCTGGACGTCGTCCAGCCGGGTCCGCGCCAGCACGGCGTCCGCGTACTCCCCCGCCTGCTCGAAGCGGTCCCAGCCCTCGGCCAGTTCCCGGCGCACCTTGTACCGGTGGTCCGGCCGGAACCGGGCCAGCACCTCCACCGCCTGGTCACCGCCGATCAGCGTCGCCGTCCGTACGGTGGCCGCCGCCGCGTCCTCCTCCAGGAGCAGCGGCTCCGTCAGCAGCTCCAGCACCAGCGGCCCCGCCTTCGCCAGCTCCTCCGCCTGCGCGGCGCTGCGCGGCGGCAGCAGTTCGGCCGTGCGGCGTTCGACCTCCCGGCGTACCGACGGGTCCAGCTCCGGGGCGTGTTCGAGGCAGGCGGCGGCCAGCAGGACCAGCCGGTCGCGGTACTTCCGCACCTTGTCGGCCCGGGCCAGGATCCGGCGCAGCAGCGTGGCCCGCTCGTCGGCCCGGGCGTGCCCCACCGCCATCCGCACCACGTCGTCCCAGGTGTCGTCGTGGGCGTTGCGCACCAGCACCCCGAGGTCGCGGGCCTCCACGGCGGCCTTCGCCCCGAGGTAGTCTTGGAAGGTCCGGTGGACGAAGTCGACCGTGCCCGGCACGGGTTCGCGCAGCAGCCCGCTGCGGATCAACAGGTGGCTGAAGACCTCGGCCGCGGTGCCCTGCGCCCGGACCTGGGGCATGGAGTCCAGCCACTCCTCCACCATCTGCACGGCCTCGTCGCGGTCGGCCTCGTTCTGGCCGTTGCGGATCAGCCAGTACGCCAGCCGCTGGAGCAGCACGGTCTGTTCCTCGCGGGTGAGCCGGACCCCCTCCACCCCGCTGATCTCCCGCTCGGCGTCGCGCCGGACGAGCAGCATCTCCAGGGCCGCGTCGTACAGCTCCTTGCGCACCCGGGGGAGGTGCGTGCGGCGGTCCCGGTTCAGGGCGCACAGCAGGGCGCACATCAGCGGGTTCGCGGCCAGCCTGCCCAGGTCGCGGCGGGTGGCGACGGCCTCGCGCAGGGAGGTCTCGTACGTGTCGACCTCGGCGCGCTGGGCCGCGTCGGCGCACTCGGCGCGGGCGGCGGCGTGCCACTGCCCGACGAAGGCGCCGATGTCCTCCCGTTCCATGGGCAGCAGGGAGTGGGCGGTGAAGCCCTGGCCGGCGAGCCAGCCCTCGGGGACCGCCGACGGGCGGGTCGTCACCACGTAACGGGCCTTCGGGAAGGCGGAGACCAGACCGCGCAGCCACGCCTGCGTACGGCCGCGCAGCCGCAGCGGGACCTCGTCCACCCCGTCGACCAGGACCAGCGCCCGCCCGGTGCGCATCATGTCCTCGGCCCAGCCCGGCGGAGCGGTCAGCGGTACGCCGGACTCCGGCAGGAACTCGGCCGGCAGGGGCAGGCGTTCGGCGGCGGTGAAGGAGCGCAGCCGCAGGACGAACGGGACGCAGGCGTTCCAGGGCGCGAGGTCACCGGTGAAGGAGCGGCCGGCGGCGTTGACGGCCAGCCACTGCACGAGGGTGCTCTTGCCGGATCCGGCGGGGCCGCGCAGCAGCGTCCGGTCGGCGGCGGCCAGCGCGTCGGCCGCCTTGCGGATCGTCCGGTGGGAGGCGGCCTCGCCCGCGAGCAGCTGCTCGCCGCTCACCGCGAGGCTGATGTAGGCCACGTCCAGCGGCCATTCGCGCGGGGAGCTGCTGAGGGTGACGCCGAAGAGCTGGAGGCGGCCGTGGGCTCCGGCGGTGTACGCGGCGTAGCGCTCCTCGAAGGCGTGCGCCGCGCCGCTCGGGGCGTCCTTGAGGTCCTGGACCGCGTGGGCCAGGGAGGTGGTGCGGTCCAGCAGTTCGACGCCGACGCGCGGGCCGAAGCCGGGCAGGGTCGTCATGTGCTCCACCGCGTGGGCGCAGCTCTGGGTGACCAGTTCCCGGTACAGCGCCTGCGCGGGGCCGCTCAGTCCGGCCGGCGGGGAGTGGGCCAGGACGTGATCGGCGAGAGCCCCGGGGGCGAGGTCCAGGGCGAGCAGGGTGTCCAGGTCGAGGGTGCCCAGGGCGGCGAAGGCGTCGCCGACGGCGTCCACCGCCGACAGCCGCTCGTTCTCCGGCAGTGTCGCCGAGGCCGCGTCGAGCCGCCGGGCGAGGCTCTCGGTGAGCCGGCGTATCTCGCGATCGCGCAGTTCCGCCGGGGGCCGCTGCCAGGGCCGGACGGGCGCGACCGGGTCGGGTACCTGGCCCGCGCCCGGGGCCCGGGCCAGGAAGGACTTCACCACGGCGCTCGCCGCCGTACCCGCCACCCGTAAGAGCAAGCTTTCCAGACCCGTCACACGACCTCCCCGACCCGATCGGCCAGTATCGCCGGTACCGCCGGTAACGCGGTCGGATACCGATCGGTAACAACCTCTAGCGCGGGCCCCGGAGGCGCCTCTATGGTGCGGGACATGCCGAACCTGCCCGATGTCGTGCTGTGGTCCATACCCGCCTTCGTGCTGCTCACCGTCATCGAGGTGGTGAGCTACCGGCTCCATCCCGACGACGATGCCGCCGGGTACGACCCCAAGGACGCGGTCACCAGCGTCACGATGGGCCTCGGCAGCATCGGGTTCGACCTGCTCTGGAAGATCCCGGTCGTCGCCGTCTTCACCGCCGTCTACGAACTGACGCCGCTGCGCGTGCCGTTCCTCTGGTGGACCGCCCTGCTGATGCTGCTCGTCCAGGACTTCCTCTACTACTGGCAGCACCGCCTCCACCACGTCATCCGCATCCTGTGGGCCTGCCACGTGGTCCACCACAGCAGCAAGCGGTTCAACCTCACCACCGCCCTGCGGCAGCCCTGGACCAGCGCCACCACCTGGTGGTTCTACCTGCCGATGGTCGCCCTCGGGGTACACCCGGCCGCGATCCCGTTCTGCTACGGCCTCAACCTGCTGTACCAGTTCTGGGTCCACACCGAGCGCATCGGGAAGCTGCCGCGGGCGTACGAGTACGTGTTCAACACGCCCTCCCACCACCGCGTCCACCACGCCTCCCAGGGCGGCTACCTCGATCGCAACTTCGGCGGGATCCTGATCGTCTGGGACCGGATGTTCGGGTCCTGGGTGGGGGAGACGGAGCGGCCCGTCTACGGGCTCACCAAGAACATCGACACCCACAACCCGCTGCGCGTCGCCACGCACGAGTACGCCGCCATCGCCCGCGACGTACGCGCCGCACGCAGCTGGCGCGAGCGCGCCGGCCGCGTCTTCGCCGGCCCGGGCTGGCAGCCGACGGCCGCGCCCGCCGCCGCCCGGCCCGCCGCGCCCGCCGCCCGGCCCGCCGCGCCCGCCGCCCGGCCCGCCGTCGCTTCGGCCGCCCCCGCCCAGTCCGCCCAGCCCGCCGCGTCCGCCGCCAAGGCCCCGGCTCCCCAGGCCTCCGCGCCGGAGCCCGGACGCGTCGCGTGAGCGCCACCGGGTCCCGTACGCCGTTCCGGCAGGCGGCGCCCCGCCCCGCCGCGGCCGGCGCCGGGCGGCTGCTGCTCGGCGCCTTCGCCGTGGCCGCGGCCGTCGACCTCGGCGCGCTGCTGGCCGGCTGGCACCTCGGGCACGTGATCGCCAAGCCGCTGCTGATGCCGCTGCTGGTGGCGTACGTCCTCACCCGCCGGGCCCCCCGGCCGCTGGTCGCCGCCCTGCTGTTCGGCTGGGGCGGGGACGTGGCCCTGCTCTTCGACGCCGATGCCGCCTTCCTCGTCGGCATGGGCTCCTTCGCCGCCGGGCACGTCTGCTACCTCGTGCTCTTCGGCCGGCGCCGGACCGGCCCCGCCCTAGCGGTCGCGTACACCCTCGCGCTCGCCGGGACCGTCGCGCTGCTCTGGCCGGACCTGCCGCCCGGCCTCCGCGTCCCCGTCGCCGGGTACAGCCTGCTGCTCACCGCCATGGCCTACCGCTCCGGCGCGCTCGGCCGCGCCGCGGGCCTCGGCGGGGCGCTGTTCCTGCTCTCCGACACCCTGATCGCCACCGGGGTCGCCGACTGGCCCCAGCCGCCCCGCCCCGACTTCTGGATCATGGCCACCTACCTCGCGGCCCAGTACCTGCTGGCCGCGGGCGCACTCGCTCCGGAGCGGGCGTACGGTAGGAAAGTCCTACAAGACTGAACGACCCTGATCCGAAGGGCTGCATCACCATGCGCGCCACCGTCATCCACGCCCCGCACGACATCCGCGTGGAGGAGGTGCCCGACGCCGCGATCCAGCGTCCCGAGGACGCCGTCGTCCGCGTCCTGCGCGCCTGCATCTGCGGCAGCGACCTCTGGGCCTACCGCGGCGAGGCCGCCCGGGAGCCCGGTCAGCGGATCGGGCACGAGTTCCTCGGCGTCGTCGAGGAGACCGGTTCCGCCGTCTCCGGACTGCGCGCCGGCGACCTGGTCGTGGCCCCCTTCATGTGGTCCGACGGCACCTGCGACTACTGCTCCGAGGGCCTGTACACCTCCTGCGTGCACGGCGGCTTCTGGGGCTCGGTCGGCCACGACGGCGGCCAGGGCGAGGCGGTGCGCGTCCCGCACGCCGACGGCACCCTGGTCCGGCTCCCGGCCGACGCCGCCTCCGACGACCACCTGCTGACGGGGCTGCTCGCCCTCTCCGACGTCATGGGCACCGGCCACCACGCCGCCCTCGGCGCGGGCGTCCGCAAGGGCTCCACCGTCGCGGTCGTCGGCGACGGGGCGGTCGGGCTGTGCGGCGTACTGGCCGCCAAGCGGCTCGGCGCCGACCGGATCATCGCCCTGGGCCGGCACACCGTCCGCACCGACATCGCCAGGCTGTTCGGCGCCACCGACGTGGTCGCGGAGCGCGGCGAGGCGGCCGAGGCTGCCGTGCGCGAGCTGACCGGCGGGCAGGGCGCGCACGCCGTCATCGAAGCCGTCGGCACCGAGCAGTCCATGCGCACCGCCTTGAACATCACCCGCGACGGCGGGGCCATCGGCTACGTCGGCGTCCCGCACGGCAGCGGCACCGGCCTCGACCTGGGCGAGATGTTCAACCGCAACCTCACCCTGCGCGGCGGGGTCGCGCCGGTCCGCGCGTACATACCGGAGTTGCTGGAGGACGTGCTGAGCGGTGCCATCGACCCGGCGCCCGTCTTCGACCGCGCCGTGTCCCTGGACGAGGTCCCGGAGGGCTACCGGGCGATGGACGACCGCAGCGCCCTCAAGGTCCTGATCAAGCCCTAGGCCGCGACGGGGACGGGCCGGGCGGGGAGTTCCCCGCCCGGCCCGTTCCGCTTCTCGCGTGGTGAGCGCCGCTACTTGACGGCCTTGAGCGCGTCGACCACGCCCGAGCCGTAGTAGCCCGTCTGGCCCCACTTGGCCTTGCAGGTGGCGGCGTCCACCAGCAGGCCGTTGTCGTCGTAGATCTTGTCCGGGCAGGCCGTCTTCGTCGCCTCGGCCTTGAGCAGTGCCTGGATCTGCGAGGGAGTCGCCCACGGGTGGGCGCTCTTGATCAGCGCCGCGACGCCCGCCACGTGCGGGGTGGCCATCGAGGTGCCCTGCTTGTAGCCGTAGCCGCCGCCCGGGAGGGTGGACAGCACCCGGCCGTTGGCGTCGGGGGTGGCCGGGATCTGCCACTTGTCGCCGCCGGGCGCGGCGACGTCGACGACGCCGAGTCCGAAGCTGGAGTAGTACGACCGGAAGCCCTGGGCGCCGGTCGCGCTGACCGTGACCACACCGGGCAGCTGGGCCGGCAGGTCCAGGCAGGTCTTCGGGTCGATGGTGCGCGGGACGGGAGTGGCGTCGTCCGGGCTGGTCGGGTCGACGAGCGAGTCGGCGGCCAGGTCGTACTCCTCGTTGCCCGCCGCCGCCACGTTCAGCACGCCCTTGCGCTCGGCGTACTTGGTGGCCCGCGCGAGGGACTCCACCAGCGCCTTCTGGTCGTCGTCCGACTTGCAGTTGAACATCCACGGGTCGACGTAATAGCTGTTGTTCGTCACCTCGATCCCCTTCTCGGCGGCGAACATGAAGCCGCAGACGACCGCCTCGGTGAAGAACAGGCTGGTCCCGGGCTCGCTCACCTTGATGCCGGCGACCTTCACCCCGGGCGCGACCCCGCTGACGCCGATGCCGTTGCGGGGCGCGGCGATGGTGCCCGCGACGTGCGTGCCGTGGTCGGAGCCGTCCGGGTACGGGCGCCAGGCCCCGTCGGTGGTGTCCGCGACGCCCCCCACGCAGTTGGCGGACTGGCTCTTGGAGAAGTTCGCGGCCAGATCGGGGTGGGTGTCGTCCACACCCGTGTCGATGACGCCCACGGTGACGTCCGGGCTGCCATCGTTGATCTTGTGAGCCTGATCGGCCTTGATCGCCCGCAGGTCCCACTGGTTCGACTCCAGGGGCTCCTGCCCCGGAGCCGCCTGCGCCGCCGCCTTCGCCGCGTCCGCCGCGCTCAGCTTCTGCGTCGTGCCCTCCTCGGTGGTCTGCACCGTCTGGAGGGGAGCCGTCCGGGTGGCGCCGACCGACACGAAGAGGCTGCGCTGGGCCCGCAGCACCTTGGCGAAGTCCGGGTTCTGGGAGTGTGCGACGACGACCCCGATCTGCTCATAGGACGTCACCACCGTTCCGCCGGCCCGCTCGATGGCCTTCTGGGCCTGCTTCACCGTCCCGTACGCGGTCAGGTTCGCCACGTACGACAGCTTCGGGCCCACGGGGGCTGCCTTCGCGGCCGTCGCCGGGCCCGCCGTGTCGCCGACCGGCGCGGCCGAGGCCGCCACCGAGGGCAGGAAGGCGAGTGAGGCCGTGAGCGCCAGGCCGACCGGAACGGCGAGGGCTCGCCGGCGGCCGTGTCCCAGATGAGCCATGGGTTCTCCACATCATCCGCGAAAAAGCCGTCCGCACGCGGTCGCGTCGGACGGGTTCATGACACGCGAACCTAGCGCTGACGTTCCCTTCTGCGCCATGCGTTCGAGAAATCAGTTCTCCGAAAAGCCGAAGAGTCACAGAAACAGCGGGTGTTGAACCGTCCCGACACGCCGGCCGTGCCGTTGACAGGGGGGTATCAGCACCGCCGTCCCCCCACACGGAGGTTGCTTTGCCCGTCCCCACCGCACCCGCGCCACAAGGAGAACCCCCCGTGACCACCGAAGCAAAGCCCCCGCTGAGCGGCGCGGCAGCGCCACCGGCGAGCCCCACGGCCGAGCAGTACGCGGCCGCGCAGCAGAGCCCCGAGTTCACGGAACTGCGCCGCTCCTACCGCTCCTTCGCCTTCCCGCTCACCGTGGCCTTCATCGTCTGGTACCTGCTCTACGTCCTGCTGTGCAACTACGCGGGCGGCTTCATGGGGACCAAACTCTTCGGCAACGTGAACGTCGCCCTGGTGCTCGGACTCGCCCAGTTCGCGACGACCTTCCTCATCGCCTGGTGGTACTCGCGCCACGCCGCCACCCGCCTCGACCCGCAGGCCGAGGCCATCAAGGCGCGCCTGGAGGCCGGAGCATGAGCGCGATCGCGCCGCTGACGCTCGCCGCCGGAGCGAGCGAGCACCGCCCGCTGATCCTCACCCTGTTCGGGCTGTTCGTCCTCGCCACCCTCGGCATCACGATCTGGGCCGGCCGCCAGACCAAGGACGCCGCCGACTTCTACGCGGGCGGCCGCCAGTTCACCGGCTTCCAGAACGGCCTGGCCATCTCCGGCGACTACATGTCCGCCGCGTCCTTCCTCGGCATCGCCGGAGTCATCGCCCTCAAGGGCTACGACGGCTTCCTCTACTCCATCGGCTTCCTGGTCGCCTGGCTGGTGGCCCTGCTGCTCGTCGCCGAGCCGCTGCGCAACTCCGGCCGCTACACGATGGGCGACGTCCTCGCGTACCGGATGCGCCAGCGGCCCGTCCGCACCGCCGCCGGCACCTCCACCATCGTCGTCTCGATCTTCTACCTGCTCGCGCAGATGGCCGGCGCCGGCGTGCTGGTCTCGCTGCTGCTCGGCATCACCAGCGACGCCGGCCAGATCGGGATCGTCGCCCTGGTCGGCCTGCTGATGATCGTCTACGTGACCATCGGCGGCATGAAGGGCACCACCTGGGTGCAGATGGTCAAGGCCGTCCTGCTGATCGCCGGGGCCCTGCTCATCACCTTCCTGGTGATGTGGAAGTTCCACTTCAACGTCTCCGCCCTGCTCGGCAAGGCCGCCGAGAACAGCGGCAAGCACGCCGCCTTCCTGGAGCCGGGGCTCAAATACGGCATCACCGGGAACTCGAAGCTGGACTTCATCTCCCTCGGCCTCGCCCTGGTCCTCGGCACCGCCGGCCTGCCGCACATCCTGATCCGCTTCTACACCGTCCCCACCGCGAAGGCCGCCCGCAAGTCCGTGAACTGGGCCATCGGCATCATCGGCGTCTTCTACCTGATGACGATCGCCCTCGGCTTCGGCGCCGCCGCGCTGCTCAGCCCCAAGGAGATCACCGACTCCAACCCGTCGGGCAACACCGCCGCCCCGCTGCTGGCCCAGGCCGTCGGCGGCGGCGCCGATTCCACCGGCGGCGCGGTCCTGCTCGCCGTGATCTCCGCGGTCGCCTTCGCGACGATCCTCGCGGTGGTCGCCGGCCTGACCCTCGCCTCCTCGTCCTCCTTCGCGCACGACATCTACGTGAACGTGATCCGCAAGGGCGAGGCCACCGAGAAGGAGGAGGTACGGGCCGCCCGCTGGTCCACCGTCGTGATCGGCGCCGTCGCCATCGTCCTCGGCGCGCTCGCCCGGGACATCAACATCGCCGGCCTGGTGGCCCTCGCCTTCGCCGTCGCGGCCTCGGCGAACCTGCCGACGATCCTCTACAGCCTCTTCTGGAAGCGCTTCACCACCCGGGGCGCCCTCTGGTCCATCTACGGGGGCCTGGTCTCCTCGGTGGTGCTGGTGCTGTTCTCGCCCGTGGTCTCCGGCAACGAGAAGACCTCCATGTTCAAGGGCGTCGACTTCCACTGGTTCCCCCTGGAGAACCCCGGGATCGTCTCCATCCCCCTCGGCTTCCTCCTCGGCTGGCTGGGAACCGTCCTGTCCAAGGAGAAGGCCGACCCCCAGAAGTTCGCCGAGCTGGAGGTGCGCTCCCTCACCGGAACAGGGGCGCACTGAGATCCGCCGAACACCCGGCGCGGCCGCCTCGTACTTCTCTACGACGCGGCCGCGCCACCTCTCGTTCCTTCGGGCCCCCCTGCGGGAGATCCCCGTCGCGTAGGCTCGAAAGGAGCGCACCCGCGTACCCGCGACTGCGCCAAGCTCTACGGATCCGGACAGGGAGGGGGCCCACAGTGCTTCTCGACACCTACGGCCGCGTGGCGACCGACCTGCGCGTCTCGCTCACCGACCGGTGCAATCTGCGCTGTACCTACTGCATGCCCGAGGAGGGCCTGCAGTGGCTCGGCAAGTCCGACCTGCTGAGCGACGACGAGATCGTGCGGCTGATCCGCATCGCCGTCACCGACCTCGGCATCACCGAAGTCCGCTTCACCGGCGGCGAACCGCTGCTGCGGCCCGGCCTGGTCGGCATCGTCGAGCGGTGCGCGGCCCTGGAGCCCCGCCCGCGGATGTCCCTGACCACCAACGGCATCGGCCTCAAGCGCACGGCGCAGGCGCTCAAGGCCGCCGGCCTGGACCGGGTAAACGTTTCGCTGGACACGCTGCGCCCCGAGGTCTTCAAGACCCTCACCCGCCGCGACCGCCACCGCGACGTGATCGACGGCATGGCCGCCGCCCGCGCGGCCGGTCTGACCCCCGTCAAGGTCAACGCCGTCCTGATGCCCGGCCTGAACGACGACGAAGCCCCCGACCTGCTCGCCTGGGCCGTGGAGAACGCCTACGAACTCCGCTTCATCGAGCAGATGCCGCTGGACGCCCAGCACGGCTGGAAGCGCGACGGCATGATCACCGCCGGGGACATCCTCCAGTCCCTGCGCACCCGCTTCACCCTCACCGAGGAAGGCTCCGAGGAGCGCGGCTCCGCCCCCGCAGAGCGCTGGCTGGTCGACGGCGGCCCGGCCACCGTCGGGGTCATCGCCTCCGTGACCCGCCCCTTCTGCGGAGCCTGCGACCGTACCCGGCTCACCGCCGACGGCCAGATCCGTACGTGCCTGTTCGCCACCGAGGAGTCGGACCTGCGCTCCGCCCTGCGCTCCGGCGCACCGGACGAGGAGATCGCCCGCCTGTGGAAGGTGGCGATGTGGGGCAAGAAGGCCGGGTCCGGTCTCGACGACCCGTCCTTCCTCCAGCCCGACCGCCCCATGTCGGCGATCGGCGGCTGAGCCGCCGGGCCGTTTCCCGGCCGGGGGATCGGGCGCGGCCCTCGGGCGCGCTCCTCGGGCGCGCTCCTCAGGTGCGCTCCTCAGGTGCGCTCCGAGCCCTCCGGCTGTTCCCACGCGCCGAGTTCGACGACGTCCTTCAGGAAACCGCGTACGTCCAGGAACCGGGACAGGTGCTCGCGGTGCTCCTCGCACGCCAGCCACGTCTTGCGCCGCTCCGGCGTGTGCAGCTTCGGGTTGTTCCACACCAGGACCCAGACCGCGGCGGCGCGGCAGCCCTTGGCGGAACAGGTGGGAGTGTCGATCTCGGAGCCGGGCCCGGAGAAGAAGAAGTCAGGGGAGTTCACAGCCTCAACCCTACAAACGGAAGGGCGACGCCGGGCAGCCACGGGGGGAGCTGCCCGGCGTCGGTCCGTCGCTCCGACGGGGGATGCGGAGCGCGTAGGCAGTATGTCACGCAGGACCCGCTGGGGTGCACCGGAACTTCATGATTGATCTGAGGTTTTCTTGAGGTTTCCGGTCTCCAGCGCCGGGCGCACCGGGGCCGGTACGAAGTGTGAGGGCAGCGAGGGCGCCGACTCGCGGCCGGCGTTGGCGATGACCACGGCGATGTAGGGCAGCAGGAGACCCGCAGCCAGCGTCACCATCGCCACATGGCGTTCCACGTTCCACAGCACGACCGTGGCGACCACCGACAGGGTGCGGATCCCCATCGAGATCACGTACCGGCGCTGCCGTCCGCGCACGTCCTCGGCGAGGCTCATCCGCGCTCCGGTGATCCGGAAGACCTCGGCCCCGTTCGGCTTCGACCGCTGCATGCTCCACCACCCGATCCGCCCGCCGGGCACACCCCGGCCCGGAACCCTCCCACCGTACGCCGCCCCGGCGCCGGTGAGGAGCCGGGGGTGGCTCCGGTCTCCCGCCGGCGTCCCCGGATGGCCGCGCCCGGCGTGCGCGCGCGGCCGGACCGGCCGAGACTGGGCCCACCTGCGCACAACGCGCGTCACGAGGAGGCTCGACATGCAGTGGTTGTGGGCGATCATCGTCGGTTTCGTGCTGGGCCTCATCGCCCGTGCCATCCTGCCGGGCAAGCAGCACCAGCCCCTGTGGCTGACCACCATCTTCGGCATCATCGGCGCCCTGCTCGGCAACGCCGTCTCGCGCTGGATCGGCGTCGAGGACACCAAGGGCATCGACTGGATCCGGCACCTGCTCCAGCTGGTCGGAGCCATCGTCATCGTCGGGCTGGGCGACATGGCCTACCTGGCGCTGCGCGGCGACAGACGCCGTACCGTCTAGCGCCGCGCGTGCCGGTGGGCCGGTACGGACGTCCTGTCCGTACCGGCCCACCGTCGCGTCAGGCCGTTCTCGCCGGTCCCGCCGGTCTCCCGGCCGTCAGGCGCCGGTGACCTCGACCGCCGCCAGGTTCTTCTTGCCGCGCCGCAGCACCAGCCAGCGGCCGTGCAGCAGGTCCTCCGCCGCGGGGACCGCGTCCTCGGCGGTGACCTTCACGTTGTTCACGTAGGCACCGCCCTCCTTCACGGTCCGGCGGCCGGCGGACTTGCTGGCGACCAGGCCGGTCTCCGCGAACAGGTCCACGACCAGGCCAGGCTCGGCGACCCGCGCGTGCGGCAGCTCGGAGAGGGCCGCGGCCAGCGTGGCCTCGTCCAGCTCCGCCAGCTCGCCCTGGCCGAACAGCGCCTTCGACGCGGCGATCACGGCGGCGCACTGGTCCGCGCCGTGCACCAGCGTGGTCAGCTCCTCCGCCAGCGCCCGCTGCGCGGCGCGCGCCTGCGGCCGCTCGGCGGTCTGCGCCTCCAGCGCCTCCAGTTCCTCGCGGGACTTGAAGGACAGGATCCGCATGTAGGTGGAGATGTCCCGGTCGTCCACGTTCAGCCAGAACTGGTAGAACGCGTACGGGGTGGTCATCTCCGGGTCCAGCCAGACGGCCCCGCTCTCGGACTTGCCGAACTTGGTGCCGTCCGCCTTCACCATCAGCGGCGTCGCCATCGCGTGGACGTGCGCGTCCGGCTCCACCCGGTGGATCAGGTCGAGCCCGGCCGTCAGGTTGCCCCACTGGTCCGAGCCGCCCTGCTGGAGGGTGCAGCCGTAGCGGCGGTACAGCTCCAGGAAGTCCATGCCCTGGAGCAGCTGGTAGCTGAACTCGGTGTAGCTGATGCCCTGGTCGGACTCCAGCCGCTTGGCGACCGAGTCCTTCGTCAGCATCTTGTTGACGCGGAAGTGCTTGCCGATGTCCCGCAGGAACTCGATGGCGGACATGCCCGCCGTCCAGTCCAGGTTGTTCACCATGAGCGCCGCGTTCTCGCCCTCGAAGGAGAGGAACGGCTCGATCTGCGAGCGCAGCCGGGTCACCCAGGCCGCGATGGTCTCCGGGTCGTTCAGGGTGCGCTCGGCGGTCGGGCGCGGGTCACCGATCTGACCGGTGGCCCCGCCGACCAGCGCCAGCGGCCGGTGGCCGGCCTGCTGGAGCCGGCGCACGGTGAGCACCTGCACCAGGTGTCCCACGTGCAGCGAGGCCGCCGTCGGGTCGAAGCCGCAATAGAAGGTGACCGGACCGTCCGCGAACGCCTTGCGCAGCGCTTCTTCGTCGGTGGACTGGGCGAAGAGCCCGCGCCACTTCAGTTCGTCGACGATGTCCGTCACGGTCTCTCGACTCCTTCGGTGTCTGAAATTGCCATGGTCAGTCTAGGTGGGTCAGACGCCCTTGCTGACCGAGCTCATGTTGAAGTCCGGGATCCGCAGCGCGGGCATCGCGGCCCGTGTGAACCAGTCGCCCCACTCGCGCGGCAGCGTCTTCTCGGTCCGCCCGGCCTCGGTGGCCCGCGACAGCAGGTCCACCGGGGACTCGTTGAACCGGAAGTTGTTGACCTCGCCCGTGACCTGCCCGTTCTCCACCAGGTACACCCCGTCCCGGGTCAGGCCCGTGAGCAGCAGGGTGGCCGGATCGACCTCGCGGATGTACCAGAGGCAGGTCAGCAGCAGCCCGCGCTCGGTGCCCGCCACCATCTCCTCCAGCGAGGTGTCCCCGCCCCCGTCCAGGATCAGGTTCCCGAAGGAGGGGGAGAGCGGCAGCCCGGTCAGGGCCGCGCTGTGCCGGGTCGTGGTCAGCCGGGCCAGCTCGCCGCCGCTGATCCACTCGGTGGCTCCGACCGGCAGGCCGTTGTCGAACACCGAGGCGTCGTCGCCCGAGCTGTGCGCGATCACGAACGGCGCCGACTCCAGGCCCGGCGCGTGCGGGTCGCTGCGCAGGGTCAGCGGCAGCCGGGAGAGCCGCTCCCCGACCCGGGTGCCGCCGCCGGGCTTGGAGAAGACCGTCCGGCCCTCCACCGCGTCCCGGGCCGCCGCCGACCACATCTGGTAGATCAGCAGGTCCGCCACGGCCGTGGGCGGCAGCAGCGTCTCGTACCGCCCGGCGGGCAGCTCGACCTTGCGCTCCGCCCAGCCCAGCCGGACGGCCAGCTCCGCGTCCAGCACGGTCGGGTCCACGTCCTTGAAGTCCCGGGTGGCGCGGCCGGCCCAGGCCGAGCGCGAGCGGTCCGGGGACTTCGCGTTCACCTCCAGGGTCCCGTTGGGCTGGTCGTGGCGCAGCCGCAGCCCGGTCGAGGTGCCGACGTACGTGGACACCAGCTGGTGGTGCGCGAAGCCGTACAGCTCCCGCCCGCCGGCCCGGGCGCGGGCGAAGGCCTCGCCGAGGGCCGGGGCGAAGTCCGCGAACACCGCCGAGGAGGTCTCGGCGGGGCCGTCGGTGAAGTCCGGGGAGGCCGGGGTCCCGGTCACCAGCGGCTGGGCGTCCTCTGCGGGACCGGCCCCGCGCGCGGCCGCCTCGGCGGCCCGGACCAGCGGCTCCAGGTCCGCCGCCGTGACGGCGGAGCGCGAGACGACCCCCGAGGCCGTGCCCTCCTTGCCGTCGACGGTGGCGATGACCGTCAGGGTGCGCCCGCGGGTGACGCCGTTGGTGGTGAGCGCGTTGCCCGCCCAGCGCAGGTTGGCGCTGGACTCCTCGTCGGCGATGACGACGCAGCCGTCGGCCGTGGACAGCTCCAGGGCGCGCTCGACGATCTCGTGCGGCTTGGTTCGGGTCGACATCAGCGTCCGGCCTCCTGCGTGGTGTTCAAGATGTTCACGTCGCGGAACAGGGCCGAGGGGCAGCCGTGGGAGACCGCCGCGACCTGGCCCGGCTGGGCCTTCCCGCAGTTGAAGGCGCCGCCCAGGACGTAGGTCTGCGGACCGCCCACCTTCTCCATCGAGCCCCAGAAGTCGGTCGTCGTGGCCTGGTAGGCGACGTCGCGCAGCTGCCCGGCCAGCCGGCCGTTCTCGATGCGGAAGAAGCGCTGGCCGGTGAACTGGAAGTTGTAGCGCTGCATGTCGATCGACCAGGAGCGGTCGCCGACCACGTAGATCCCGCGCTCCACCCCGCCGATCAGGTCCTCCGTGGACAGCCCGCCCGGGTCCGGCTGGAGCGAGACGTTGGCCATGCGCTGGACGGGCACGTGGCCGGGGGAGTCGGCGTACGCGCAGCCGTTGGAGCGGCCGAGACCGGTGAGCTTCGCGATGCGCCGGTCCAGCTGGTAGCCGGTCAGGGTGCCCTCCGTGACGAGGTCCCAGCTCTGCGCCTCGACGCCCTCGTCGTCGTACCCGATCGTGGCCAGGCCGTGCTCGGCCGTGCGGTCACCGGTCACGTTCATGACCGACGAGCCGTACTTGAGCTTGCCCAGCTGGTCGAAGGTGGCGAACGAGGTACCCGCGTACGCCGCCTCGTAGCCCAGCGCCCGGTCGAGCTCGGTGGCGTGGCCGATGGACTCGTGGATGGTCAGCCACAGGTTGGACGGGTGCACGACCAGGTCGTAGCGCCCGGCCTCGACGCCCGGGGCCCGCATCTTCTCGGCGAGCAGGCCGGGGATCTCCTCCAGCTCGGCGTCCCAGTCCCAGCCGGTGCCCGTCAGGTACTCCCAGCCGCGCCCGGCGGGCGGGGCGATGGTGCGCATCGAGTCGAACTCGCCGGTGGTGGCGTTCACGGCGACGGCCGTGAGCTGCGGGTGGATCCGGACCCGCTGCTGGGTGGTGGAGGTGCCCGCGGTGTCGGCGTAGAACTTGTTCTCGTGGACGGCGAGCAGCGAGGCGTCGACGTGCGCCACGCCCTCGGCGGCCAGCAGCCGCGCGCTCCAGTCGGCCAGCAGGGCCGCCTTCTCGGCGTCGGGGACCGCGAAGGGGTCCACGTCGTAGGCCGAGATCCAGGTCTTGTCGGCGTGCACCGGCTCGTCGGCGAGCTCGACCCGCTCGTCGGAGCCGGCGGCCTTGATGACCTGGGCGGACAGCTTGGCCATGGCGACGGCCTGCGAGGCCACCTTGGCGGCGGCGTCCATGGTCAGGTCGACACCGGAGGCGAAGCCCCAGCTGCCCCCGTGCACCACGCGGACGGCGTATCCGAGGTCGGTGGTGTCGGAGCCGCCGGAGGGTTTGGCGTCGCGCAGCCGCCAGGAGGCGCTGCGGATCCGTTCGAGCCGGAAGTCGGCATGGTCGGCGCCCAGCGCGCGGGCCCGGGCGAGCGCCGCGTCGGCGAGCGCCCGCAGGGGCAGCGCGGTGAAGGCCGCGTCGAGGGAATGGGCCACGGAAATCCTCCGGGGGTCGGGGCAGGTCGGCTCGATCATGTCGCGATCGGGTCCCGGGTGCATACCCGTTTCTGTAGGTACTCGACAGAGCCCGTCGCGAGGCCCTGTCGGAGCCCGATTCTCCGGATGCCGGACCGGACCTATAGGTTTTTGGTATTCAGACAGCTAGCGAAAGGGTGATCCGTTGAGCCGCTCGGTTCTCGTCACCGGAGGTAACCGGGGCATCGGCCTCGCCATCGCCCGAGCCTTCGCCCAGGCCGGCGACAAGGTCGCGATCACGTACCGCTCGGGAGAGCCGCCGCAGGAGCTCACGGAGCTGGGCGTGCTGGCCGTGCGCTGCGACATCACCGACAACGAGCAGGTGGAGCAGGCCTACAAGGAGGTGGAAGCCAAGCACGGCAACGTCGAGGTGCTGGTGGCCAACGCCGGCGTCACCAAGGACACGCTGCTCATGCGCATGTCCGAGGAGGACTTCACCTCCGTCGTCGACACCAACCTCACGGGCACCTTCCGCGTCGTCAAGCGCGCCAACCGCGGCATGCTCCGGGCGAAGAAGGGCCGCGTCGTCCTGATCTCCTCGGTCGTGGGCCTGCTGGGCTCGGCCGGCCAGGCCAACTACGCCGCCTCGAAGGCCGCGCTGGTGGGCTTCGCCCGCTCCCTCGCCCGCGAGCTGGGCTCCCGCAACATCACCTTCAACGTGGTCGCCCCCGGTTTCGTGGACACCGACATGACGAAGGTGCTCACCGACGAGCAGCGCGCCGCCATCGTCGGTCAGGTGCCCCTCGCCCGCTACGCGCGGCCCGAGGAGATCGCGGCGGCCGTGAGCTTCCTGGCGTCCGACGACGCCGCGTACATCACCGGAGCCGTCATTCCCGTTGACGGCGGATTGGGCATGGGTCACTGATCACATGAGCGGAATTCTCGACGGCAAGCGCATCCTCATCACCGGGGTGCTGATGGAGTCCTCCATCGCCTTCCACACCGCCCGCCTGGCCCAGGAGCAGGGCGCCGAGGTCATCCTCACCGCCTTCCCGCGGCCGACGCTGACCGAGCGCATCGCGCGCAAGCTCCCCAAGCCCGTGAAGGTCATCGAGCTCGACGTCACCAATGACGAGCACCTGGCGCGCCTGGAGGGCCTCGTCCGCGACGAGCTGGGCGGCCTCGACGGCGTCGTCCACTCCATCGGCTTCGCGCCGCAGGACGCGCTGGGCGGCAACTTCCTCAACACCCCGTTCGAGTCGGTGGCCACCGCCATGCACGTCTCGGCGTTCTCGCTGAAGTCGCTGACGATGGCCTGCAAGCCGCTGTTCCCGCACGAGGGCGCGGCCGTCGTCGGCCTCACCTTCGACGCGCAGTTCGCCTGGCCGCAGTACGACTGGATGGGCCCGGCCAAGGCCGCGCTGGAAGCCACCAGCCGCTACCTCGCCCGCGACCTGGGCAAGGAGAACATCCGCTGCAACCTGGTCTCGGCCGGTCCGATCGGCTCGATGGCCGCGAAGTCCATCCCGGGCTTCGGCGAGCTGGCGGAGGTCTGGAACTCCCGCTCCATGCTGGAGTGGGACATGAGCGACCCGGAGCCGGCGGGCAAGGGCGTCGTCGCCCTGCTGTCGGACTGGTTCCCGAAGACCACGGGCGAGATCGTCCACGTCGACGGCGGCCTGCACGCGATGGGTGCCTGACCGGCGTCCGCGTCCGTACGGCGGTGGCCGCGCCTCCCTCTCCGGGAGGCGCGGCCACCGCCGTTTCCGCGCTCAGGGGCCGGGGGACGGGACGTCGTTCGATCAGATTTTCGCCGCCTGACCGGATCTTCTCGATTCGAAAACCGGGACAGATGCCTGCAAACTGACCACGTCGGGATCTTCCCGGCTGCTTCGGGGAGGAGGTACGGGCGTGCGCGCGAGGCCGAGCCGAGCGGTATCCCTGCTGGTCACCTCCGTGGTCCTGACCGGCCTCGTGATCCCGGGAGCCACCGCGCAGGCCGGCGGCCCGGAGCCCGGAGCGGGCCCCGAAGCCGCGGCCCCGGCCGTCGTCGACCTCGCCGACATCCCGGCCGAGCCCCCCGTACGGCCCCCTCCCGCCGCGCCTCCCGAGCTCTACGGCGCCGACTGCGACACCGAGATCGAGGGCTCCGAGGTCATCGCGTACTGCCACAACGGCTACCCGGAGACCGACCTGCTCCGCCTCCACGTGGAATGCGAGCGCTGGTGGGACCTGGACGCCGACACCACGGCCGTGCCCCTGGACCCGGCCGGGCGGATCCGGCTCACCGGGCGCTGCTGGAAAGAGGTCCGTACGGCCTGGGTGAGCCACCAGCGGCCCTGAGGCCGGCCGTTCAGCGGCGGCGCCTGCCCAGGCAGACGTACGGGTAGCCGGCCGCCTCCGAGGCCGCCGTGTCCCCGTCCCCGCGCCGGATCGCCTCGATCAGGCGGGCGTGGTCCAGGTGGTCGGCCGGGTCCAGCACGGCGCCGACGTCCGCCCGCAGCCAGTCCGCCACCAGGTCGGCCAGGTCCGCGTACAGCTCGATCAGCACCTCGTTGTGCGAGGCCGTCACCACCGCCATGTGCAGCCCGACGTCCGCCGCGACGAACAGGTCCGTGTCCCCGCTCGCCCACGCCTCCTCGCGCCGCGCCAGCAGCGCGTCCAGCTGGACGAGGTCCCGCTCGGTGCGCCGCTCGGCGGCCAGCCGGGCCCCCGACGACTCCAGCGTCGAACGCAGCTCGGCGATGTGCCGGGGATCGGCTCCGGAGAAGCGGCGGTGCATCACCCCGGCCAGCTCGCTGGTGGCGATCACGTAGGTGCCCGAACCCTGGCGGATGTCCAGCAGCCCGTTGTGCGCGAGCGCGCGGACGGCCTCCCGCACCGTGTTGCGGGCCACCCCCAGCAGTTCCACCAGCTCCGGCTCGGTCGGGATCCGGCCCCCCACCGGCCACTCCCCGGAGGTGATCTGGTTCCGCAGCTGGGCGATCACCTGATCGACGAGGGCGGATCGCCGGGGCGAGGTCAGCGGCATGGGGGGAAGGTCCTCTCTGGGACGACTGGACAACCAATCATCCCATGATTCTATGATGGTTCAATGTCCGACGAAGAAATCCGCACCATGAACCGCCCCACGGCCGTGCGCAGCTCCGCCCACGCGCCGCTCCCCGCCTCCCCGCACGTCGCCCCCACGTGGCTGGGTCCGGTGCTGATCGTCGGAATCGTGCTGGCCGCCCTCAACCTGCGGCCCGCCATCACCAGCCTCGGCGCCCTCTTCGAGGAGACCCGCACCGGCCTCCACATGAGCGGCACCGTCGCCGGACTCATCACCTCCGTCCCGGCCCTCTGCTTCGCCGTCTTCGGCGTCACCGCGCCCCGCCTCTCGCGCCGCTTCGGCCCCGCCGCCGTCGTCTGCGCCGGCATGGCCGCCGTCGCCGCGGGCCTGCTGATCCGCCCCTTCGCGGACAGCGCCGTCGGCTTCCTCGCGGCCAGCGCCCTGTCCCTGGCCGGCATAGCCCTGACCAACGTGCTGCTGCCGGTCATCGTCAAGCGCTGGTTCCCCGACCGAGTCGGCACCATGACCGGCCTCTACTCCATGGCCCTGGCCGCCGGCACCTCCCTCGCCGCCGCCGTCACCGTCCCGCTGACCTCCGCCCTCGGCGGCAGCTGGCGCGGCGGGCTGCTGGTCTGGGCCGTCCTCGCGCTGGCCGCCGTACTGCCCTGGCTGCCCATCGCCGCCGCCGGACGCCGCGAGAAGGCCGCCGCGCCCGCCACCGCCGTACGCGAGGACGCGGGCCCCTCCGTCATCCGCAGCCGCACCGCCTGGGCGCTCGCCTGCTACTTCGGCCTCCAGGCCACCGGTGCCTACGTCACCATGGGCTGGCTCCCGCAGATCTTCCGCGACGCCGGGGTCTCCGCCTCCACCGCCGGCGTGCTGCTCGCCGTCACCATGGTCATGGGCGTGCCGCTGGCCTTCGTCATCCCCCGCCTCGCCGGACGCATGCGCCACCAGGGCCCCATCGCCGTCACCCTCGGCCTGTTCGGCTTCGCCGGCTACCTCGGGCTCTACCTCGCGCCGGCCGGCGGAGCCTGGGCCTGGGCCCTGCTGCTGGGCGTCTCCAACTGCGCCTTCCCCCTGGTCATCACCATGATCGGGCTGCGCGCCAAGTCCCCGGCCGGGGTCGTCAAGCTCTCCGCCTTCGCCCAGAGCACCGGCTACCTGATCTCCATCCCCGGGCCCCTCGTCATCGGCACCCTCTACCAGCACAGCGGCGGCTGGGACCTGCCGCTGGCCGTGATGGCCGCCCTGCTCGTCCCGCAGATCGTCCTCGGCGTCCTCGCGGGCCGGGACCGCACGATCGAGGACGAATGCGGCATGCGAGACTGACCGGCATGTCGCCCGTACTCGAACCGAACCCCCAGGACGGCCACAAGAAGCTCGGCCTCGTGCTGGGCGCGATGCTGCTCGTGACCGTCGTCATCGCCGTCATCGCCACCCTCGCCTCCCCCTGAGCCGTCGCCCCGGACCGGCCCCCGCACCCCGGTGGTGGGGTTACCCCCCCATCCCCTAGGGGGCCGGGTTCAGGGTCGACTGGGGTGTGCCCCCGATGGGAAACGCCGCCTCGGATCCCTAGATTCGAGGGAGCGAGCCCGTCCCAGCACACCCCCGGAGGCGGCCATGTCGGCCCCCACGCACTTCCCCCCGGCCCGTCGACGCCGTCCCTCGGCCCACGCCGGAGCCGACGCCCGGCTGCACTGGTGGGCCCTCGCGCTGCCCGCGCTCGCCTTCGGGCTCCTGCTGCTGCTCCTCGCGGGCTCGGGCGAGGTCCACGCGGCCGCCACAGACGATGCCGGGCTGCTCCACATGAGTCGGGAACTGCTGCGCGCCGTGGGCTGACCCGCCCCCCGACGGGGCACCCCCCCGGCCGGGCGCGAGCCCCCAACGCCCCGCGCCCCGTGGCGCCTTTCGTGGGAAGCTGGGAGTCATGAGCGCCGACACACCCCGCAGGATCGCCCTCCTCCGGCACGCCAAGGCCGACTGGCCCGATGTGTCCGACCACGACCGCCCGCTGGCGGAACGCGGCCGTAAGGACGCGCCGGCCGCCGGACTGAAGCTGGCCGAGACCGGCATCGACTTCGACCTGGCCCTCTGCTCCACCGCCGTCCGCACCCGGGAGACGTGGAAGCTCGCCGTCCAGGCCCTCCCGCACCGGCCGCGGACCTCGTACGAGGAACGGCTCTACGAGGCTTCGCCGGGCGAGCTCATCGCCCTGCTGAACGAGACCCCCGACGAGGTCGCGAACCTCCTCGTCATCGGCCACAACCCGGGCATGCACGCCCTCGCCGACGCCCTCACCGGGCGGGCGGAGGGCGACGCCCTGGCGCGGATGTCCCGTACGGGCTTCCCGACCGCCGCGCTGGCCGTCCTCTCCTTCACCGGAACGTGGAAGTCCGTCGAGCACGGCGTGGGCACGCTGCTGGACTTCTGGACCCCCAAGGAGCACTGACCGCGCCGCCCGCGCCCGCGCCCCGGGGACGACGGACGCCCGGCCGGGGAGCCCGGCCGGGCGTGGGGGAGCGGTGGCGGTCGGGGCGGCTGTCTTCGGCCTCAGGCCAGGTCGGCCGCTTCCACTTCCTCGCGGGTGATGCCGAGCAGGTACAGCACCGCGTCCAGGAACGGCACGTTCACCGCGGTGTGCGCCGCCTCGCGGACCACCGGCTTGGCGTTGAAGGCCACGCCCAGCCCGGCCGCGTTCAGCATGTCCAGGTCGTTGGCACCGTCGCCGATCGCCACCGTCTGCGCCAGCGGCACCCCCGCCTCGGCCGCGAAACGGCGCAGCAGGCGGGCCTTGCCGGCCCGGTCCACGATCTCGCCGGTGACCTTGCCGGTCAGCTTCCCGTCGACGATCTCCAGCGTGTTCGCCGAGGCGAAGTCCAGCCCGAGCCGCTCGCGCAGGTCGTCCGTCACCTGCGTGAAGCCGCCCGAGACCACGCCGACCTGGTAGCCGAGCGTCTTCAGCGTCCGGATCAGGGTCCGGGCCCCCGGGGTCAGCCGCACCTCGGCGCGGACCTTGTCCACGACCGACGCGTCCAGCCCCGCGAGCAGTGCCACCCGGGCGTGCAGGGACTGCTCGAAGTCCAGCTCCCCGCGCATCGCCCGCTCGGTCACCTCGGCGACCTCGGCCTCACAGCCGGCGTGGGCCGCGAACAGCTCGATGACCTCGTCCTGGATCAGGGTGGAGTCCACGTCCATCACGACGAGCCGCTGCGCACGGCGGTGCAGGCCCGCCGACACCACGGCCACGTCGACGCCGATCTGCGCGGCGGTGGTGGCGAGGGCGGTGCGCAGCGGCCCCGTCTCGACGCCCGAGACGGCGAACTCGACCGCCGTCACCGGATACTTCGCGAGCCGGAAGATGCGGTCGATGTTGCCGCCGGTCCGGGTGATCCGGGCGGCGATGATGGCGGTGGACTCGGCGGTGAGCGGGTTGCCGAGCACGGTGACGTGTGAACGGCCGCTGCCGCGCGGCCGGTTGTCACCGGTGCCGGAGAGGATCTCCGCCTGGAGCTTGAGCGACTCGGCCCAGCTGTGGACGGTGGCCCGCAGCTCGCCCTCGACGCCGGAGCCGGGCTTGGTGACGAGGGCGCACAGGACGATGCGGCCGCGGGTGACGACCTGCTCGATGTCGACGACATCGACGGAGTAGGCGGCGAGGGTGTCGAACAGCCCGGCGGTGATCCCGGGACGGTCCTTGCCGAAGATCTTGACGAGGAGGGTGGGGACGTCGGAGGTCTGCGAAGCGCTCATGGTCCCCTCACCGTATCTTCCCCACCCCCCGCACCGGAGCCCCGTCCCACCCCTCAGACGCCTGCGGCCCCACCCTGCCCTCTGGTCGTTACCGGCCGGTACGTGGCCGGGCGGCCGGCCGAGACGTCCCCTATCGCACTCTCCGGGTGGCTTTCACCCCCGCCGGCGGACAGCGCGGAAGGCCCCGATTCCACATGTGGCCGCGGGCCTGAAATAGTTCCCCCGGATGTTCGCCATCCCTAGACTCCCTGGCATCAGGGGGATTCTCGGGGGACTTAAGTGGGGCTGGAGTGCCGGAACTCGTACTGGAATTGAACGGAAGGACCTGGACGCTCGATCCGTCCAGGTCGTACTCGCTGGGGCGCGACCCCCAGGGTGACGTGGTGGTCGACGACGCCCGGGTGTCGTGGCGGCACGCCACCATCAGCTGGAACGGGCGGGGTTGGGTCATCGAGGACCACGGCAGCACCAACGGCACGTACGTGCACGGTGCCCGGGTCCAGCAGAGCGACCTCGTGCCCGACACGCCGGTCCACCTGGGCAACGCGACCGACGGTCCGCGGCTGAATCCGAGCGGTGCGGGCGCCGCCGCGGCGGCGCCGCAGCCGGCCTACCAGGCCCCGGCGCAGGCGCAGGCGCACGCGCAGCAGCAGGCCCCGGCCTACCAGGCTCCGGTGCAGCAACAGCCGCAGCAGCCCGCCTGGGACCAGCAGCCGCAGCAGCACCAGCAGCACCAGCCGTACGTGCCGCCCCAGCAGCAGCACCCCGGCCAGCCGCACGCGCAGCCCGCCGCCCCCGCCCACGGCGGTGACCGCAGCCCGACGACGTTCCACCAGATCGCCGTCGGCCGCGTCATGCGCATCGGCCGCGCCCTGGAGAACGAGCTCGTCGTCTCCGACCTCCAGGTCTCCCGCCACCACGCGGAGTTCCGCTCCACCGGCGGACGCTTCGAGATCCACGACCTCGGCAGCCACAACGGCACCTACGTCAACGGCCAGCCGCTCCCCAAGTCCGGCACCGCGCTGCTCGGCCCGAACGACATCGTCGGCGTCGGCCACTCCACCTTCCGGATCGTCGGCGACCGCCTTGAGGAGTTCGTCGACACCGGTGACGTCTCCTTCTCGGCCCGCCACCTCACCGTCACCGTCGACGGCGGCAAGCAGATCCTCAAGGACGTCACCTTCGGCGTCCCCGAGAAGTCGCTGATCGGCGTCATCGGCCCCTCCGGCTCGGGCAAGTCCACCCTGCTCAAGGCGCTCACCGGCTACCGGCCCGCCGACCAGGGCGACGTCCTCTACGACAACCGCAACCTGTACAAGCAGTTCGCGGAGCTCCGCCAGCGCATCGGCCTGGTCCCGCAGGACGACATCCTGCACAAGGAGCTGAAGGTCCGCACGGCCCTCAAGTACGCGGCCAAGCTCCGCTTCCCCGGCGACACCGCCGAGGCCGAGCGCGCCGCCCGCGTCGACGAGGTGCTGCGCGAGCTCAAGCTCGACATCCACAAGGACAAGAAGATCACCGCGCTCTCGGGCGGGCAGCGCAAGCGCGTCTCCGTGGCCCTGGAGCTGCTCACCAAGCCCTCGCTGATCTTCCTGGACGAGCCCACCTCCGGCCTCGACCCGGGCATGGACCGCGACGTCATGCAGCTGCTGCGCGGCCTCGCCGACGACGGCCGCACCGTCCTCGTCGTCACCCACTCCGTCGCCGAGCTGGCGCTGTGCGACAAGCTGCTGGTCATGGCCCCGGGCGGGTCCGTCGCCTACTTCGGCCCGCCGGACGAGGCGCTGAACTTCTTCGGCTACACCACCTGGGCCGACGTGTTCTCCGCCTTCGAGAACTACCGCGAGTACGACTGGGCCGGCCGCTGGAAGGGCTCACAGCACTACCAGCTCTACGCCGCCGACCTCGACGCGGTCGCCCCGCAGCCGGTCGCGATGCCGACCCCGCAGCAGATGAACCCGCCGAAGCCGCAGGGCTGGGGCTCGCAGCTGTGGACGCTGATCCGCCGCTACGTCTCGGTGATCGCCTCCGACAAGGGCTTCCTGGCCCTCATGGTGCTGCTGCCCGCGGTCCTCGGCATCGTCTCCACGGTGATCCCCGCGAAGTTCGGCCTGGCTCCGCCGACCCCGCCGAGCCGCTTCAACGGCGACGCCGGCACGATCATGCTGATCCTCGCGGTCGGCATGTGCTTCTCCGGCGCCGCGAACTCGGTCCGCGAGCTGATCAAGGAACGCGTCATCTACGAACGTGAGCGCGCGACCGGCCTGTCCCGGTCCGCGTACCTCATGTCGAAGGTGATCGTCCTCGGCGTGATCACGATCATCCAGGGCGTGATCATCTGCGCCATCGGCTTCACCCCGCGCAAGCTGCCCGCCGAAGGCCTGCTCATGCCCCCGGCCGTCGAGCTGTGCATCTCGGTGAGCGCCCTCGGCCTCACCGCGATGATGTTCGGCCTCGTCATCTCCTCGCTGGTGAAGACCGCCGAGAAGACCATGCCGCTGCTCGTCATGTTCGCGATCATCCAGGTCGTCTTCACCGGCATCCTGTTCCAGCTGTACGACAAGATCGGCCTGGAGCAGTTCGCCTACCTGATGCCGTCCCGCTGGTCCGTCGCCGCGGCCGGCACCACGCTGAACCTCGGCAAGCTCATGGCGCCGTGGGACCCCGAGAACCCCACCAACACCGACCCGCTGTGGGACCCCACCGCCGGCCAGTGGTTCCTGGACGTCTCCGTCCTCCTGCTGCTCGGCGTCCTCTGCGGCTTCGCGGTGGCCCGCCTGCTGCGCCGCCACGAGCCCGAGGTCATGCGCAAGTAGCGCCCCGGCCCCCGTACGAAACGCCTCAGGGCGGCACCCGGATCACCGGGGGCCGCCCTGAGGCGCATGGGGGGTCTGGGCGCGAGGACGTCAGGCCGTCGCGAAGGCTCAGTAGGCGCTGTTGACGTTGTCCATCGAGCCGTAGCGGTCGGCGGCGTAGTTGCACGCGGCGACGATGTTCGCGACCGGGTCGTACAGGTCGAACTTCGTGCCCTTGACGTGGTACGCGGCGAACGTCGGCTGGATGACCTGGAGCAGGCCCTTCGACGGGATGCCGTTGCGGGCGTTGATGTCCCAGTTGTTGATCGCGCGGGGGTTGCCGCTCGACTCGCGCATGATGTTCTTGTGGATGCCGGCGTACGTGCCCGGGATGCCCTCCTTCTTCATGATGAAGAGGGCTTCCTTGATCCAGCCGTCCAGGTTGTTCGCGAAGACCGGGGTGCGGACGGCGGACCGGCTGGCCGCGGCCTTCTGCTCACGGGCCTTCTTCGCCTGCGCCTCGGCCTGCGCCTTCGCGGCGTCCTTGGCCTTCTGGTCGGCGACGGCCGTCTGCGCGGTCAGGTTCTGCTTCACCGACTGCGTCCAGGCCACGGGGGCCACGTTCACGACCGTCTCGGGCCGCGCCTGGGCGGCGGCGGCGCCGTCGGCAGCGCCGGCGGGGACGAGGGTGAGGGCGAGTGCGGCGGCGCCGAGCGTGGCGACACCGGCGATGGACAGCTTGTGTGCCTTCGTCAGACGACTGTGACCGGGAGTGCTGGAAGCAGACATGGCGGGGGCAACCTCTTCGACGGGGGCACCCCCGAGGATCTGGGGGCGGTGGCCGCAGGAAAGCGCCGCGTGGATCCGGGATCCGCGGGGCGCTCGGTGCGACGTCGACATTCTTAGCTCCGGCAAAAACCCCTGGCAAAGGTGTGACGTACGATCCCGCTTAGTGGATCAGGCCCTGCGACCGACGCCCGGATCGGCACCCCGGCGCTAGGCGGGACCGAACTGACAAGGCCTTTATCTATCCACTAGGCAGCTTCGTAAGTGATGTGCGTCCTATGCCCGGGCTCACATCGGCCCCATAACGGTCTGACCCAGAGTTGCGACCGCAACGCAATGCGTGACGCTTCTCGGCCGTAAGGAGGAGGCGCGGCCCCGCAGGCCTCGTCCCCAGGGCAGAGAAAGCCCCCGCGGCCTCCCGCCCCAGACGGACCGCCTCCGGCCCCAGACCTACGTCTCGGGCCCGATCCCGCAGGTCAGGGCCGCCGGTACGGTGAATCCATGCACCACGGACCCCCCACGGGACTGGCGGCCGTCAGCAGCGCGCTGCTCGCCATGAGCCGGCGCCTGGAGGTCCACGACGTCCTGCGCACGATCGTCGCCTCTGCCCGCGAACTGCTCGACGCCGAATACGCGGCCCTCGGCGTCCCCGACGACCACGGCGGCTTCGCCCAGTTCGTCGTGGACGGCGTCAGCGAGGAACAGTGGCGCCGCATCGGCCCCCTGCCCCGCCAGCACGGCATCCTCGCCGCGATGCTCCACCACGACGCCCCCGAACGACTGGCCGACGTACGCCGGGACCCCCGCTTCGGGGGCTGGCCCGCCGCCCACCCCGAGATGTCCGACTTCCTCGGCCTGCCCATCCGCGACGGCGAGGAGACCCTCGGCGCCCTCTTCCTCGCCAACAAGCGCCCCGGCGCCCACGGCGGCCCGGGCGGGTTCACCGACGAGGACGAGGAGCTCCTCTCCCTCCTCGCCCAGCACGCCGCCATAGC
The DNA here is from genome assembly GCF_055584685.1 of Streptomyces sp. NPDC102258. Classification (NCBI taxonomy): domain Bacteria; kingdom Bacillati; phylum Actinomycetota; class Actinomycetes; order Kitasatosporales; family Streptomycetaceae; genus Streptomyces; species Streptomyces sp. NPDC102258. The sequence goes on along the minus strand of NZ_JBVJLO010000018.1, from coordinate 9,493 downwards.
CCTCACCAACGCCCGCCTCTACGAACGCAGCCGCGAGCTCACCATCGCCGAGGAGCGCTCCCGGCTCGCCCACGAGCTGCACGACGCCGTCAGCCAGAAGCTGTTCTCCCTGCGCCTCACCGCCCAGGCCGCCGCCACCCTCGTCGACCGCGACCCCGACCGCGCCAAGGACGAGCTCCACCAGGTCGCCGTCCTGGCCGCCGAGGCCGCCGACGAGCTGCGCGCCGCCGTGACCGAGCTGCGGCCCGCCGCGCTCGACGAAGACGGCCTCGTCGCCACCCTGCGCAACCACGTCCGCGTCCTGGACCGCGCCCACACCGCCGCCGTCACCTTCGCCTGTGACGGCGTACGGGCCCTGCCCGCGGCCCAGGAGGAGGCGCTGCTCCGCGTCGCCCAGGAGGCCCTCCACAACGCCCTGCGCCACTCCGGCGCCGACCGGGTCGAGGTCACCCTCGCCCGGACCCCCGCCGGCGGCGCCGTCCTGCGCGTGCGCGACGGCGGCCGCGGCTTCTCCCCCTCCGCCGTCCGCACCGCGGGCCGCCACCTCGGGCTCGTCTCCATGCGGGACCGGGCGAGCGGGGCCGGAGGCCGGCTGGAGGTCCGCTCCGCGCCCGGCGAGGGCGCCACGATCGAGATGGAGGTCCCCGGTGCCTGACACCCCCGGCCGTCACCGCATCCGCGTCCTGCTGGTCGACGACCACCAGGTGGTCCGGCGCGGCCTGCGCACCTTCCTGGAGGTGCAGGAGGACATCGAGGTGGTCGGCGAGGCCGCGGACGGGGAGGAGGGCCTCGCCCGCGCCGAGGAACTGCGGCCCGACGTGATCCTCATGGACGTCAAGATGCCGGGCACCGACGGCATCGAGGCCCTGCGGCGGCTGCGGCAGCTGGCCAACCCGGCCCGCGTCCTCATCGTCACCAGCTTCACCGAGCACCGGACGGTGGTCCCCGCCCTGCGGGCCGGCGCGGCCGGCTACGTACACAAGGACATCGACCCCGACGCCCTCGCGGGCGCCATCCGCTCCGTGCACGCCGGGCACGTCCTGCTCCAGCCGGAGGTCGCCGAGGCCCTGCTCGCGGCCCAGGACGACCAGCCGTCGGGCCGCCCGGGCGCGCTGACCGACCGCGAGCGCGAGGTCCTCGGCCTCATCGCGGACGGCCGCGCCAACCGGGAGATCGCCCGGGCCCTCGTCCTCTCCGAGAAGACGGTCAAGACGCACGTGTCGAACATCCTGATGAAGCTCGACCTTTCCGACCGCACCCAGGCCGCGTTGTGGGCGGTCAGACACGGCCTGGCGGACTGAGGGGGAGGGAGCCGGAGCGACAATCCGCTGAACGGAGATTCATACGACCGGGTGTATGTAGCCCACATGGCGTATCCCGGCGGGCCGGGGAGCCGTTCTTCCTCACGTGCCGCGGCGGCTGGTCGCGGCAGACGTACTGGAGGACGAGAACGTGAAGAACTTCAAGAAGGCCGCAGCCGCCACCATGATCGCGGGCGGCCTCCTCGCCGCCGGCGCGGGTGTCTCCTCGGCGCACGGCGGTGCGTTCGCGGAGGGCGAGGCCCAGAACTCGCCCGGCGTGGCCTCCGGGAACCTGCTCCAGGTCCCCGTCAACGTCCCGGTGAACGTCGTCGGCAACACCGTCAACGTGATCGGCCTGCTCAACGGCGCCTTCGGCAACACCGGCGTCAACGCCTGACACCCCCCACGGCCCCGCCTCCCCCCTCTCCCCGGGGAAGCGGGGCCGCGGCACGCCCTACCGGGCCCCGCGTATCCAGCCCCGCCGGTTTCCCTGGGGAAGCGACGCCGCGGCACGCCCTATCCAGCTCCAGCCCCGCCGCTCTCCCCGGTAAGCGGGGCCGCGGCGCCCCCTATCCAGCCTCGCCGCTCTCCCCGCTAGGCGGGGCCGCAGCGCCCCTCATCCAGCCCCGCCGGCGTTTGAGGCGCGGGGCCTGGGGCGGAGCCCCAGAAGGCCCGGGCGCAGCCGGGGCGCCGACTGTGCCCCCTATCCAGCCCCGTCGGCGTTTGAGGCGCGGGGTCTGGGGCGGAGCCCCAGGAAGCCCGGGCGCAGCCCGGGGCCGCCCGAGGGCGCCGCACGGACCGACGCCCCCCGCAGGGCCCACGGCCGGGCCCCCACAACCGCCGGAGGCTACCGCTCCTCCACCGCCGAGTTGTACGCCGCCACCAGCGCCCTCCGCGCCACCCGCTCCACGGGCCGCAAGGCCTCGGCCCGCGCCGCCATCTCCGAGGCGGCCACCGCACCCCCGTGCCCGTTCTCGTACGCCAGGGACACCATCAGGTCCACCCGCTGCGCCAGCGCCAGCACCCGCACCGCCCGCGGCGGATAACCCGGCGCCAGCGCCTCCCGCCCCGCCTCAGCCCGCGCCCGGTACGCCGCCAGCGCCGCCTCCGCGACCGGACCCGACCCCGCCACGTCCAGCCGGGTCAGCACCACCGTCGCCTCCCGCAGGGCCTCCGCCAGCTCCCGCTCCGCCTCCCCGAGCGAGGGCACGTCCGCCGGCGGGGCCTCCCGCACCGGCAGGCAGTGCCACACCACCGAGACGTGGACGTCACCCGCCGGGCCCGCCTCCGTGACCTCCGGCACCAGCCCCAGCGCCGCGCCCACGCACACCACGGCCTCCTCGGCCTCCAGCGCCCGCGCGTTGAACTCCGGCGGCCCGCTCAGCCCCAGCGGATGCCCCGGCGCCGGCAGCGCCACCCGCAGACCGGCCGCCCCCAGCGCCCGCAGCCGCCCCAGGGCCAGCGTGAGCCCGACCGGCCCCGCCTCCCCCGGCAGCCCGGCCACCCGGTGCACGGCGTCCTCGCCCACGATCGACAGCGCGGCCTCGTCGGGCGAGACCAGACCGGCCAGCAGAGCGTTCCCCCAGGCGGCCAGCCGCCCTGAACGTGGTTCGAAAAGCATCCCCCCACTTTACGGATCCGCCCCCGCGCCCGGCCTGGCGCCCGGAGCCCTCCGGGAGTGGCGTAGGTTTTCCTCCGGGGCTGCGCCTTCCGGCGCACACAGAGAACCGTGACTGCAAGGGGTGACAACACGCTCATGAGCGATGTTCTGGAGCTGGTGGACGTATCCGTGGTCCGCGAGGGCCGGGCTCTGGTGGACCAGGTCTCCTGGTCGGTGAAGGAGGGGGAGCGCTGGGTGATCCTCGGCCCCAACGGCGCCGGCAAGACCACGCTGCTGAACCTCGCCTCCAGCTACCTCTTCCCCACCAAGGGCTCCGCCACCATCCTCGGCAGCACCCTCGGCAAGCCCGGCGCCGACGTCTTCGAACTGCGCCCGCGCATCGGCGTCGCCGGCATCGCGCTCGCCGACAAGCTCCCGAAGCGGCAGACCGTCCTGCAGACCGTGCTCACCGCCGCCTACGGCATGACCGCGACCTGGCAGGAGGAGTACGAGGACGTCGACGAGCAGCGCGCCCGCGCCTTCCTCGACCGCCTCGGCATGAGCGACTACCTCGACCGCAAGTTCGGCACCCTCTCCGAGGGCGAGCGCAAGCGCACCCTGATCGCCCGCGCCCTGATGACCGACCCCGAGCTGCTCCTCCTCGACGAGCCCGCCGCCGGCCTCGACCTCGGCGGCCGCGAGGACCTCGTACGCCGTCTCGGCCGCCTCGCCCGCGACCCCCTGGCTCCGTCGATGGTCATGGTCACGCACCACGTCGAGGAGATCGCCCCCGGCTTCACGCACGTCCTGATGATCCGCCAGGGCAAGGTCGTCACCGCCGGTCCCATCGACCTGGAACTGACCTCCCGCAACCTCTCCCTCTGCTTCGGCCTCCCGCTCGTCGTCGAACGCAACGAGCACGACCGCTGGACGGCCCAGGGCCTGCCGCTGCGCTGAGCGCGGAGCCCCCGACGCCCCCTGTCCGGACCGTGCCCGGCGGATCTACCATGACCATGTGGACATCGACGCATGGGTGTGGTGGCTCATCGGCGCGGTCGGACTGGGCATCCCCCTCGTCCTGACCGCCATGCCGGAGTTCGGCATGTTCGCCCTCGGCGCGGTCGCGGCCGCCGTCACGGCGGCCCTCGGCGGGGGAGCGGTGGCCCAGGTCCTGGTCTTCGTCCTCGTCTCGGTCGCGCTGATCGCCGTCGTCCGGCCGATCGCCAACCGCCACCGCGACCAGCGGCCCCAACACCGCAGCGGCATCGACGCGTTGAAGGGCCGCAGCGCCCTCGTCCTCGAACGCGTCGACGGCCGCGGGGGCCGCATCAAGCTCGCCGGCGAGATCTGGTCCGCCCGCACGCTCGACGCGGACAGCAGCTTCGAGCCCGGCCAGTCCGTGGACGTGGTGGAGATCGACGGGGCGACCGCCGTCGTGATGTGACAACCAGCCTGCTCGTGAGCCCCGGGTCTGCGAGACTCCGGTCAACGGGGCAGCACAGACAGCCGGAAGGGCACGGGGAACCGCATGCAACCGATCATCATCGTCCTGATCATCCTGGTGGTTCTGGTCTTCATCGCCCTGGTCAAGACGATCCAGGTGATCCCGCAGGCCAGCGCCGCCATCGTCGAGCGGTTCGGCCGCTACACCCGCACCCTCAACGCGGGCCTCAACATCGTCGTCCCGTTCATCGACTCGATCCGCAACCGGATCGACCTGCGTGAACAGGTCGTCCCGTTCCCGCCGCAGCCGGTCATCACGCAGGACAACCTGGTCGTCAACATCGACACCGTCATCTACTACCAGGTGACCGACGCCCGCGCCGCCACGTACGAGGTGGCCAGCTACATCCAGGCCATCGAGCAGCTCACCGTCACCACCCTGCGCAACATCATCGGCGGCATGGACCTGGAGCGGACCCTGACCTCCCGCGAGGAGATCAACGCAGCGCTGCGCGGCGTCCTCGACGAGGCCACCGGCAAGTGGGGCATCCGCGTCAACCGCGTCGAGCTCAAGGCCATCGAGCCGCCGACCTCCATCCAGGACTCGATGGAGAAGCAGATGCGCGCCGACCGCGACAAGCGCGCCGCGATCCTCCAGGCCGAAGGTGTCCGCCAGTCCGAGATCCTGCGCGCCGAAGGTGAGAAGCAGTCCTCCATCCTGCGCGCCGAAGGTGACGCCAAGGCCGCCGCCCTGCGCGCCGAGGGCGAGGCCCAGGCCATCCGTACGGTCTTCGAGTCGATCCACGCCGGCGACGCCGACCAGAAGCTCCTCGCCTACCAGTACCTCCAGATGCTCCCGAAGATCGCCGAGGGCGACGCCAACAAGCTCTGGATCGTGCCCAGCGAGATCGGCGACGCACTCAAGGGCCTCTCCGGCGCCATGGGCAACTTCGGCCCCATGGGCGGCGGTCCGGGCGGCTTCAACCCCCAGGGCGGCAAGGGCGGCGCCGACGCCGACAAGGGCGCCGACCGCCGGGAACAGCCCCCCATCGACTGACGCGGCCCGCCCCTGATGCATGATCGGTGAGACCCCTCGACCTTCATGGCGGGGAGGCGACCCACTCACGCAAAGGGGATGGCTCCGTCCATGTCCATGTCCATGTCCCTCTGGGAATCACTCGCGGTCCTCGCCGCCGGCATCGGCGCCGGAACGATCAACACCATCGTCGGCTCCGGCACCCTCATCACCTTCCCGGTGCTGCTCGCCACCGGGCTGACCCCGGTCACCGCGAACGTGTCCAACACCCTCGGCCTGGTGCCCGGCTCCCTCAGCGGAGCCTTCGGCTACCGCAAGGAACTCCGCGGCCAGGGCCGCCGCGTCCTGCGCCTCGGCGCGGTCTCCCTCGTCGGCGGCCTCGCCGGCGCCGTCCTGCTCCTCACCCTGCCGTCGGACTCCTTCGACACGATCGTGCCCGTCCTCATCGGCCTGGCCCTCGTCCTCGTCGTCCTCCAGCCCCGCCTCGCCGCGGCCCTGCGCCGCCGCCAGGAAGCCGCCGGAGCCGGCACGGGCCACGACGACGGCGGCCCGGTCCTGCTCACCGGCATGCTGCTCTCCAGCGCGTACGGGGGTTACTTCGGCGCCGCGCAGGGCGTGCTCTACCTCGGCCTCATGGGACTCTTCCTCCACGAGGACCTGCAACGCATCAACGCCGTCAAGAACGTCGTCGCCGCCCTCGTCAACGGCATCGCGGCCGTCTTCTTCCTCTTCGTCGCCGACTTCGACTGGACCGCCGTCCTCCTCATCGCCGTCGGCTCCACCATCGGCGGCCAGATCGGCGCCAAGATCGGCCGGCGCCTCCCGCCGACCGTCCTGCGCGGCATCATCGTGACCGTCGGAATCCTCGCGATCGTCCAGCTCCTGCTCCGCTGAACGACGTACCGGGGATACGTCGCCCAGCGGACCGGTCCCTCAGGCGGTACGCCCCAACCACTCGGGCAGCGCCTCCTGCACACCCACCCCCAGGGCCAGCAGCATCGCGTCCGCCGGCGACGGCACGAAGGGCTTGCGCAGCAGCGGCATCCCCGCTTCCTCCGGAGTCCGCGCCGCCTTGCGGTGGTTGTCCTCGGCGCAGGAGGCCACCGTGTTCAGCCACGTGTCCCCACCACCCTGCGCCCGCGGAAGTACGTGGTCCACGGTCGTCGCGCGCTTCCCGCAGTACGCGCACCGGTGTTGGTCCCGGACCAACACCCCCCTCCGCGACCAGGGAGCGTGTCTTCGGAAGGGCACCCGTACGTAGCGGCAGAGCCTGATCACCCGGGGCATCGGCAACTCCATGGTGGCCGCACGCACACGCAGCTCGGGATGCGACTGCTCGACCACGGCCTTGTCCTGGAGCACCAGGACCACGGCCCGGTTCAGCGTCACCGTCGACAGCGGCTCGAAGCTCGCGTTCAGCACCAGCGTGTCCCGCATCTCGCCCACCTCCCGTGTGCAGGCCCGCGACCACACCGGCAGCAGGGCCCGCGACCACTCTGGCCGCGCGCGCCACGCGGGACAACGCAATAAAAATGCCCGGTGCTGGCCGTCTTTAGACCAGGACCGGGCAAACGCTCGGAGAACGATCAACCCTCGGGCGAGGCGTACTCACCGATCAGCTGGGCCCGCCCGAGCGTGTGGAAGCGCAGATTGAATCCCACCACCGCCGGCGAGGCGTCCGCGTCGGGACCCAGCTTCTCCTGGTCCACCGCGTACACCGTGAACACGTACCGGTGCCGCTCCCCGGCCGGCGGAGCCGCCCCGCCGAAGTCACGGCTGCCGTAGTCGTTGCGCGCGTGCACCGCCCCGGCGGGCAGCCCCTCGAACTTCCCGCTGCCCGCACCGGCCGGCAGCTCGGTCACCGAGACCGGCAGATCGAAGAGCACCCAGTGCCAGAAGCCACTGCCCGTCGGCGCGTCCGGGTCGAAGCACGTCACCGCGAAGCTCTTGGTCCCCTCGGGGAAGCCCTCCCAGCGCAGGTGCGGCGACTCGTTCCCGCCCGACTGGACCTGGGCATCGCCCAGCTCCGCCCCGTGGGCCACATCCGCACTGGTCACCGTGAAGGACCGCACCTCCGGATGGAAATCGTGCGGAAGGGGCGCCCTGTTCTGCTCGGCCACTGCTGTACCTCCTGATCGGAAACCCGTACGGGCCGAGCCTAGAACCAGTTGCGCTGCGAACCGACCGACGCGATCCACTGGTTCAGGTACGCGGCCCAGTCCGTTCCCTCGTACGACTGCAGCCCCACCTGGAAGCAGCGGTAGGTGTCACTGCCCTCGCTGAACAGGCCCGGCTTCTTGTCCATCTCCAGGACGACGTCCATCTCCCGGCCGTCCGAGACGAAGGTCAGCTCCACCTGGTTCAGCCCCCGGTACTGCGACGGCGGCAGGAACTCGATCTCCTGGTAGAACGGCAGCGTCTGCCGCGTCCCGCGGATGTGCCCGCGCTCCATGTCCGCACTGCGGAAGGAGAAGCCCAGCTGCCGGAACGCGTCCAGGATCGCCTGCTGCGCCGGCACCGGGTGCACGTTGATCGCGTCCAGGTCGCCCGCGTCCACCGCCCGCGCGATCTCCAGCTCGGTGCTCACCCCGATGTTCATCCCGTGCAGGTGCTGACCACCGAAGTGGGTGATCGGCGTCTCCGCCGGGATCTCCAGCCCGAAGGGCACCACGTGCAGCGCGCCGGCCTGGACCTGGAAGGCACCGCCGAGACGCTGCTTGGTGAAGACGATGTCCTGCTTGTACTCGTTGTCGCCGCCCTCCACCTCCACCCGCGCCTGCAGGCCGACGGACAGCCCCTCGATCTGCTGCTCCACGGACCCGCCCTGGATCCGGACCTCGCCCTGGACGATCCCGCCCGGCACGACGTTCGGCTCGGTGATGACCGTGTCCACCGAGGCACCACCGGCCCCCAGACTCGCGAACAGCTTCCTGAACCCCATGCTCAATCTCCCCTGATACAGCTCTAAGGACTACGTCTTACCAACGCGGAACCTTAGGCCCCCGGTTGCCCGGCCGCCGGTTCCGTTACGCTCGACCGGATGAGCGCGCGACCCGACCGTACGCCCCTGGCCCGGTCCTTCTTCGACCGCCCGGTCCTCACCGTGGCCCCCGACCTCCTCGGCCGCACCCTGGTCCGCCGTACCCCGGACGGCCCCCTGGAGCTACGCATCACCGAGGTGGAGGCGTACGAGGGCCAGGCCGACCCCGGCTCCCACGCCTACCGCGGCCGCACGGCCCGCAACGCGTCGATGTTCGGGCCGCCCGGACACGCGTACGTCTACTTCATCTACGGCATGTGGTTCAGCCTCAACCTGGTGTGCGGACCGCCCGACCACGCGAGCGGCGTACTGATCCGCGCGGGGGAGGTGACGGTGGGCGCCGACCTGGCCGCCAAACGCCGACTTACGGCCAGAAACCCTCACGAACTGGCCAAGGGTCCGGCCCGTCTGGCCACGGCCCTGGACGTGGACCGCTCCCTCGACGGCACCGACCTGTGCGCGGGCCCCGACTCCCCCCTCTCTCTCCTCACGGGCACTTCCACCCCGCCCGACCTGGTGAGCAACGGCCCCCGCACCGGAGTCGGCGGCGCCGGAGCCGCCCACCCGTACCGCTACTGGATCACCGGTGACCCCACGGTGAGCCCGTACCGCGCCCACGCACCACGCCGCCGCGCAACTTGACTCGGCCGTGCCGGACGCCTAACGTAGCCCGAGCCACTTGAACGGGGCACTGCCTTCGCAGACCCCCGGAGCGGCCAATCCACTACCTACGACGCACCCCTGGCGGGGTCTCATTCGGCACGCCCGAATTCCCCGCCCATCGGCCCGATTATGAGCCGGAAGGGGAAAGCGCTAACGTAGCGGAGCGCCGAAAGGCACAGACCCTCCAACGGTCACCGAATTCAATTCCAAGCCGGAAACGGCATGGAAATGATCTGGTAAGGTTGGAATCGCCGGAAAGGGAAACGCGAAAGCGAAGAACCCGGAAAGCAAGCGCGAAAGACTCTGATAGAGTCGGAAACGCAAGAACAGAACGAAAGCCCGGAGGAAAGCCCGCGAGGGTGAGTACAAAGGAAGCGTCCGTTCCTTGAGAACTCAACAGCGTGCCAAAA
>NZ_JBVJLO010000017.1:151820-175213 GCF_055584685.1 Streptomyces sp. NPDC102258 | reverse complement strand
CTCCGGGCTTTCGTTCTGTTCTTGCGTTTCCGACTCTATCAGAGTCTTTCGCGCTCGCTTTCCAGGTTCTTCGCTTTCGCGTTTCCCCTTTCCGGCGGTTCCGACTCTATCAGACTTCTTTTCCCTGTCGTTTCCGACTGGATTGGAATTCCAATGGCCTTCGGAGGGCCTTTCCCTTTCGGGCGGATCAGACTTTATCAGGTTTCCCCGGTCTGGTAATCCCACCCGCTCGCGCTCGGATCCGGGCGCACGTGTGTGCTCGGGTCCGTGCGAGGTGGAGACGTAAACGTACTGGAGCGGGGCCCCCGGATGCAAATCCGGGGGCCCCGCTCCCGTGTGGTCACCGCGAACGGCGAGGTCGGCGAGGTCAGACCTCGACGACGACCGGGAGGATCATCGGGCGGCGGCGGTAGCCGTCCGAGACCCACTTGCCCATCGTGCGGCGGATGAGCTGCTGGATCTGGTGCGGTTCGGCGACACCGTCCGCGCCGGCGCGGGCGATGGCTTCCTCGATCTTCGGCAGGATCGCCGTGAAGGCGGAGTCCTCGATGCCGGAGCCGCGGGCCTGGATGTTCGGGCCGCTGACGACCTTGCCCGTGGTGCTGTCGACCACCACGAACACCGAGATGATGCCCTCGTCGCCGAGGATGCGGCGGTCCTTGAGGGAGGCCTCGGTGACGTCGCCGACCGAGAGGCCGTCCACGTACACGTAGCCGGCCTGGACCTTGCCGGAGATCCGGGCCTTGCCGTCGATCAGGTCGACGACCACGCCGTCCTCGGCGATGACGATGCGGTCCTTCGGGACGCCCGTCATGGCACCGAGCTCGGCGTTGGCGCGCAGGTGGCGCCATTCGCCGTGGACCGGCATCAGGTTCCGCGGCTTGCAGATGTTGTAGAAGTACAGCAGCTCGCCCGCGGAGGCGTGGCCGGAGACGTGCACCTTGGCGTTGCCCTTGTGCACGACGTTGGCGCCCCAGCGCGTCAGGCCGTTGATCACGCGGTAGACCGCGTTCTCGTTGCCCGGGATCAGGGACGACGCCAGGATCACGGTGTCGCCGGGGACGATCCGGATCTGGTGGTCGCGGTTGGCCATGCGGGACAGGGCGGCCATCGGCTCGCCCTGGGAGCCCGTACAGACCAGCACGACCTCGTCGTCCGGCAGGTCGTCGAGGGTCTTGACGTCGACGACGAGGCCGGCCGGGACCCGGAGGTAGCCCAGGTCGCGGGCGATGCCCATGTTGCGGACCATGGAACGCCCGACGAAGGCGACGCGGCGGCCGTACTCGTGGGCGGCGTCCAGGATCTGCTGGATGCGGTGCACGTGGCTCGCGAACGACGCCACGATGATCCGCTTCTGCGCGCTCGCGAAGACGCCGCGGATCGCGTTCGAGATGTCGCGCTCCGGCGGGACGAAGCCCGGGACCTCGGCGTTCGTGGAGTCCGAGAGCAGGAGGTCGATGCCCTCTTCGCTCAGACGTGCGAACGCGTGCAGGTCGGTGAGGCGGTTGTCCAGCGGGAGCTGGTCCATCTTGAAGTCACCGGTGCACACGACCATGCCGGCGCCGGTGCGGATGGCGACCGCCAGTGCGTCCGGGATGGAGTGGTTGACGGCGATGAACTCGCAGTCGAAGGGGCCCAGGTTCTCGCGCTCGCCCTCCTTCACCTCAAGGGTGTAGGGGCGGATGCGGTGCTCCTGGAGCTTGGCCTCGATGAGGGCCAGGGTCAGCTTGGAGCCGATCAGCGGGATGTCCGGCTTCTCCCGGAGGAGGTACGGGACGGCGCCGATGTGGTCCTCGTGACCGTGGGTGAGGACGATGCCCTCGATGTCGTCCAGGCGATCCCGGATGGACGTGAAGTCCGGCAGGATCAGGTCGATGCCCGGCTGCTCCTCCTCGGGGAAGAGGACGCCGCAGTCGACGATCAGCAGGCGACCGTCGAACTCGAAAACGGTCATGTTCCGGCCGATCTCACCGAGACCGCCCAGCGGGGTGACCCGGAGGCCGCCCTTCGGGAGCTTCGGCGGCGGGCCCAGTTCAGGGTGCGGATGGCTCAAAAGTCTCTCCTTCACCACGCGCGCCACGTACCCCTTGAGGCACGCGGCGCACGCGCATGTCATTCGTGCACTTGCTGTTTTGTCTGTTTCGTTCTTGCTTATTCAGTTGTGAAGTCTGTTGTCAGAGCTGTACCCCGCCCGCGGCAAGATCGATCTTGAGCTGCGCCGTCTCTTCGTCGCTGAGGCCGACGAGCGGGAGGCGCAGCGGGCCCGCGGGCAGGCCCTGCAGGTTCAGCGCGCCCTTGGTGGTCATCACACCCTGGGTACGGAACATGCCGGTGAAGACGGGCAGCAGCTTCTGGTGGATCTCGGTGGCCTTCTGCACGTCGCCGCCCAGGTGGGAGTCGAGCATCGCGCGCAGCTCCGGGGTGACCAGGTGGCCGACCACGGAGACGAAGCCGACCGCGCCGACCGACAGGAGCGGCAGGTTCAGCATGTCGTCGCCGGAGTACCAGGCCAGGCCGCTCTGCGCGATGGCCCAGCTGGCACGGCCGAGGTCGCCCTTGGCGTCCTTGTTGGCCACGATACGGGGGTGCTCGGCCAGCCTGACCAGGGTCTCGGTGTTGATCGGGACTCCGCTGCGGCCGGGGATGTCGTAGAGCATGACGGGCAGCCCGGTGGCATTCGCGATGGCCGTGAAGTGCTGGTAGAGGCCCTCCTGCGACGGCTTGCTGTAGTACGGGGTGACCGCGAGCAGGCCGTGGGCGCCGGTCCGCTCGGCCTGGCGCACCAGCTCCAGGGTGTGCCGGGTGTCGTTGGTGCCGATGCCGGCCACGACGTGGGCGCGGTCGCCGACCGCTTCGAGTACGGCTCGTACGAGGTCGTTTTTCTCCGCGTCGGTGGTCGTGGGTGACTCACCGGTGGTGCCGTTGATGATCAGGCCGTCGTTGCCTGCGTCCACCAGGTGGACGGCGAGCCGCTGCGCGCCGTCGAGGTCGAGTGCGCCATCAGCCGTGAACGGCGTGATCATGGCGGTGAGGACCCGCCCGAAGGGGGTCTGCGGAGTCGAGATCGGAGCCATGGGTAACACGCTACTCGCTGCCACGCTCGCGGTGTCCCCTCGGGGGACGTCAACACGGTGTTGGAGCCCGGCACTGCCTGCTCGGGGGTTCAAGCAGTGCCGGGTCCGTTTGATCAGCCTAGATGAACTTTACGAAACGCCGCAATACGGACACTTGGGACTTGTCTCCGCACATGTGTACGCCGTGCGTGCACCGGGCCTTACGGGGCAACGCGACCGTGGCCGCGGAGGGGCGCGGAAGCCGGTGGCGCGGGGTTGGCCCGCCCCCCGCTTCCCGCTCCCCTCGGCCTTCCTCCGCGGCGCGGGGAGCGGGGCAGCCGGACCGGCCGGGTGTGCGTCGCGGACGCGCCGGGGGTCACCCGTTCAGCTGACGGAACGCCATTGAATTTGGTTAATGTCCCGCATTCCGGCACCGATTGGACCGCCCGCTCGTCCTACTGAACGAATGCGTTCCATATCATCCACGCCGCCCCCAGGGGCCTGACCGTCAGGAGAGTCGCTCCCATGTTCCGCCGGCGCGAACCCGTCCCGTTCGCCTTCGTCGCCGAGGCCGACCGATTCCGCAGCAACGTCACTCCCCCGCCGCGCGAGAGCCTGAGCGCGTCCCAGATCGCCGCCCGTAGTCTGGTCGGACTGACCGTGGTGGCGGGGCTCGTCGGCTCGCTGCTCTTCGGGATGCCCGCGCTGCAGCCGTACAAGGCCACCGAGAAGGGGCAGCAGTCGGAGGCCTCCCAGGGGCGATAGCCTCACGGGCACAGCCCCATCGAACGTGCATGTGAGTGAGGTACAGCCGTGCCCCTGCCCTTTCTGACGGCCGACGGCGTCTTCGACGCTCACGAGGACGAAGCCCTCCCGCACGGGGATCCCGAACGCTGGCGGCGTCCGTACCGGCCCGGCCCCTGGCGGGTGGCCGGTGCGGCGGTGCTGCTGCTGGTCGCCGCCTTCATGCTGCTCGCGACAGTGATCATCGCCTTCGCGGGCACCACGGGCGGCGCGGCCGGCGCGGCGTTCGCCTCGCTCGCCGTGGCCGGCTCGGCGCTGCGCCTGCTGCGCACCGGCGTCTGGGTGAGCCCTTCGGGGCTGCGCCGGGTCGGCTTCTTCACCACCCGCTCGATCGCCTGGAGCGAGATCGAGGGGGTCCGGACGGTCCAGCAGCCGGTGCGCTGGCTGGGGCTGCCGAGGACCGTTCAGGGCCAGGCCCTGACGGTGGCCGGGCGCGGCGGCGCCGGGCTGCCGGTGCTGCTGACCGACCACAGCGCCGACTTCCTGGCCCGTGGCGAGGCCTTCGAGCGCGCCGCCGGCGAGGTCGAGGCGTGGGCCGAGGAGTACCGGGCCGTGCCCGCGTGACCTGGGCGGGAACCGGCCACGAGGGCCCGTACGGGGATCAGACCTGTACGGGCCCTTCGGGTACCCGGGGGCTCGCGTGCAGGGCGATCGCCCGCTGCATGGCCTTGCGGGCCCGGGGGGTGTCGCGGGCGTCGTGGTAGGCGACGGCGAGGCGGAACCAGCTGCGCCAGTCCCCCGGCGCATCCTCCGTCTCGGCCTTGCGGCGCGCGAAGACCTCGTCGGCGGAGTCCCGCAGGATCCGGCCGTACTGGTCGCGTTCCAGCTCGTCCACGGGCAGTGCGCCCTCGGCCTCCAGCTCGGCCGCGAGCTGGTTGGCCCGGGTGACGAAGCGGGTGTTCATCCAGAGGAACCAGATGCCGATGACCGGCAGGATCAGGACGGCCGCGCCGAAGGTGACGGTGAGCAAGGTGCCCTGCTGGAGCAGCATCACGCCCCGGCTGCCGACCAGGACGAAGTAGACGACCAGGACGGCGGCCGTGAGGAAGTACGTGATCTTCGCGCGCATGGGTGCTACCGCCTCATCAGCCGAGGTCGAGGAAGTTTTCCAGGCCGAAGGTGAGGCCCGGGGTCTGCGTCACGCGGCGCACGCCGAGCAGGATGCCCGGCATGAAGCTGCTGTGGTGCAGGGAGTCGTGACGGAGGGTCAGGGTCTCGCCCTCGGCGCCGAGCAGCACCTCCTGGTGGGCCAGCAGGCCGCGCAGGCGGACCGCGTGGACCGGGACGCCGTCGACGTCCGCGCCGCGGGCGCCGTCCAGCGCCGTGGCGGTGGCGTCGGGCTGCGCGCCGAGGCCGGCCTCGGCGCGGGCGGCCGCGATGAGCTGGGCCGTGCGGGTCGCCGTGCCGGAGGGCGCGTCGACCTTCTTCGGGTGGTGCAGCTCGACGACCTCGACGGACTCGAAGTAGCGGGCGGCCTGGGCGGCGAACTTCATGGTGAGGACGGCGCCGATGGAGAAGTTCGGGGCGATGAGCACCCCGGTCTCCGGGGAGCCGGCCAGCCAGGTGCGCAGCTGGGCGAGGCGGTCCTCGGTCCAGCCGGTGGTGCCGACCACGGCGTGGATGCCGTGGCGGACGAGGAAGTCGAGGTTCCCCATCACCGAGCCGGGGGTGGTCAGCTCGACCGCGACCTGGGCGCCGGCCTCGGCCAGCGTCTCCAGCTTGTCGCCCCGGCCGAGGGCGGCCACCAGCTCCATGTCCTCGGCGGCCTCGACCGCCTTGACGGCTTCGGAGCCGATGCGGCCCTGGGCGCCGAGAACTGCCACGCGCAGCTTGCTCATGTTGCTTCCTTCGTGTCCGTTCGGAACTAGGCGACCGCTTCGTCGAGGCGGGCGGCCTGCTTCTCCTTCAGCGGGCCGATCACCGCGAGCGAGGGCCGCTGGGCCAGTACATCGTGGGCGACGGCACGGACCTCGTCCGGGGTCACCTCGCCGATGCGGGCCAGCATGTCGTCGACCGACATCTGGTCGCCCCAGCACAGCTCGCTCTTGCCGATGCGGTTCATGATCGCGCCGGTGTCCTCCAGGCCGAGGACGGTGGAGCCGGAGAGCTGCCCGATGGCGCGCCGGATCTCCTCGTCGGTGAGTCCTTCGGTGGCGACCTTGTCGAGCTCGTCGCGGCAGATCCGCAGCACGTCGTGGACCTGGCTGGGACGGCAGCCCGCGTACACGCCGAAGAGGCCGGTGTCGGCGAAGCCCGAGGTGTACGAGTACACGCTGTAGGCCAGGCCGCGCTTCTCGCGGACCTCCTGGAAGAGCCGGGAGGACATGCCGCCGCCGAGGGCGGTGTTGAGCACGCCGAGGGCCCAGCGGCGGTCGTCGGTGCGGGCCAGGCCCGGCATGCCGAGGACGACGTGGGCCTGCTCGGTCTTGCGGCCCACGAGGTCGACGCGGCCGGCGGTGCGGATCCGCTTGCTGCCGGTGCGCGGGCCGACGGGTTCGGCGTCGGTGAGCTTCAGCGCGCCGGCCTTCTCGAAGGCCGCGCGGACCTGGCGTACGACCTTGGCGTGGTCGACGTTGCCCGCGGCGGCCACGACCAGTCGGGTCGGGTCGTAGTGCTTCTTCCAGAAGCGGCGGATCCGGTCGGCGCCGAGGGCGTTGATCGTGTCGACGGTGCCGAGGACGGGGCGGCCGAGCGGCGAGTCCCCGTACATGGTCTGCGCGAACAGGTCGTGGACCATGTCGCCCGGGTCGTCCTCGGTCATCGCGATCTCTTCGAGGATGACGCCGCGCTCGGCGTCCACGTCCTCCTCGCGGATCAGCGAGCCGGTGAGCATGTCGCAGACCACGTCGATGGCCAGCGGCAGGTCGGTGTCGAGCACCCGGGCGTAGTAGCAGGTGTACTCCTTCGCCGTGAAGGCGTTCATCTCGCCGCCGACCGCGTCGATCGCGGAGGAGATGTCGAGGGCGCTGCGCTGGGCGGTGCCCTTGAAGAGGAGGTGCTCCAGGTAGTGGGTGGCTCCGTTGAGCGCGGGCGTCTCGTCACGGGAGCCCACGTTCGCCCAGATGCCGAAGGTGGCGGAGCGGACGGAGGGCAGCGTCTCGGTGACGACGCGCAGGCCGCCGGGCAGGACGGTGCGCCGGACGGTGCCGATGCCGTCCTGCCCCTTGAGCAGGGTTTGGGTACGGGCGACGGCCCGCCCCTCGGAAGAGGGGCGGGCCGTCACACGGGAACTACGCGACATCACTTGTCGGAGTCGTCCTTGTCGGCGTCGGCGTCGGCGGTCTCGCCATCGATCACGGGGATCAGGGAGAGCTTGCCGCGCTGGTCGATCTCGGCGATCTCGACCTGGACCTTGGCGCCCACCGCGACGACGTCCTCGACGTTCTCCACGCGCTTGCCACCGGCGAGCTTGCGGATCTGCGAGATGTGCAGCAGGCCGTCCTTGCCGGGCATCAGGGAGACGAAGGCACCGAAGGTGGTGGTCTTGACGACCGTACCCAGGTACCGCTCGCCGACCTCCGGCATGGTCGGGTTGGCGATCGCGTTGATCGTGGCGCGGGCGGCCTCGGCGGCCGGGCCGTCGGAGGCACCGATGTAGATGGTGCCGTCGTCCTCGATCGTGATCTCGGCGCCGGTGTCCTCCTGGATCTGGTTGATCATCTTGCCCTTGGGGCCGATGACCTCACCGATCTTGTCCACCGGGATCTTGACGGTGATGATCCGCGGGGCGTTCGGGGACATCTCGTCCGGCGTGTCGATCGCTTCCATCATCACGTCGAGGATGTGGAGGCGGGCGTCGCGGGCCTGGGTCAGGGCCGCGGCCAGCACGGAGGCCGGGATGCCGTCGAGCTTGGTGTCGAGCTGGAGCGCGGTGACGAACTCCTTGGTGCCGGCGACCTTGAAGTCCATGTCGCCGAAGGCGTCCTCCGCACCGAGGATGTCGGTGAGGGCGACGTAGTGGGTCTTGCCGTCGATCTCCTGGGAGATCAGGCCCATGGCGATACCGGCGACGGGGGCCTTGAGGGGCACACCGGCGTTCAGCAGCGACATGGTGGAGGCGCAGACCGAGCCCATGGACGTCGAACCGTTGGAGCCGAGGGCCTCGGACACCTGGCGGATCGCGTAGGGGAACTCCTCGCGGGTCGGCAGGACCGGCACGATCGCGCGCTCGGCGAGCGCGCCGTGGCCGATCTCGCGGCGCTTGGGCGAACCCACGCGGCCGGTCTCGCCGACGGAGTACGGCGGGAAGTTGTAGTTGTGCATGTAGCGCTTGCGGGTCACCGGGGAGAGGGTGTCCAGCTGCTGCTCCATGCGGAGCATGTTGAGGGTGGTGACGCCCAGGATCTGGGTCTCGCCACGCTCGAACAGCGCCGAGCCGTGCACGCGCGGGATGGCCTCGACCTCGGCGGCGAGGGTACGGATGTCCGTGAGCCCGCGGCCGTCGATGCGGACCTTGTCCTTGATGACGCGCTCGCGCACCAGGGCCTTGGTCAGGCTGCGGTAGGCGGCGGAGATCTCCTTCTCGCGGCCCTCGAAGGCCGGGAGGAGCTTCTCGGCGGCGATCTCCTTGACGCGGTCCAGCTCGGCCTCGCGGTCCTGCTTGCCCGCGATGGTCAGCGCCTGGGTGAGGTCGCCCTTGACGGCGGCCGCGAGGGCCTCGTACACGTCGTCCTGGTAGTCCAGGAAGACCGGGAAGTCACCCTCGGGCTTCGCGGCCTTGGCGGCCAGGTCGGCCTGGGCCTTGCAGAGGACCTTGATGAACGGCTTCGCGGCCTCCAGGCCGGAGGCGACGATCTCCTCGGTCGGCGCCTCGGCGCCGCCCTTGACGAGGGCGATGGTCTTCTCGGTGGCCTCGGCCTCGACCATCATGATCGCGACGTCGCCGTCTTCGAGGGCGCGACCGGCGACGACCATGTCGAAGACGGCGTCCTCAAGCTCGGTGTGCGTCGGGAACGCCACCCACTGGCCGCGGATCAGCGCGACGCGGACGCCGCCGATCGGGCCGGAGAAGGGCAGGCCGGCCAGCTGGGTGGACGCGGACGCGGCGTTGATCGCGACGACGTCGTACAGGTGGTCGGGGTTGAGCGCCATGATCGTGGCGACGACCTGGATCTCGTTGCGCAGGCCCTTCTTGAAGGACGGGCGCAGCGGGCGGTCGATCAGGCGGCAGGTGAGGATCGCGTCCTCGGAGGGGCGGCCTTCGCGGCGGAAGAAGGAGCCGGGGATCTTGCCGGCCGCGTACTGGCGCTCCTCGACGTCCACCGTGAGGGGGAAGAAGTCGAGCTGGTCCTTGGGCTTCTTCGACGCGGTGGTCGCGGACAGCACCATCGTGTCGTCGTCCAGGTAGGCAACGGCGGAGCCGGCGGCCTGGCGGGCCAGACGGCCCGTCTCGAAGCGGATGGTGCGGGTGCCGAAGGAACCGTTGTCAATGACGGCCTCGGCGTAGTGGGTCTCGTTCTCCACTAGCGATATCTCCATTTTCGTCGTCTCCGTCCGTCACCCGTGTGGTGGCGGACGGTTGCGGAGAAGCGCTCCTGGCGTGCGGGCCGGTCTTCGATCGAAGCACCCGGTTCTGAGCCCCGTCGCGGGGCTTTCCGGATGCCACTACCGAGGACCGGCGGCGTAGGGAGGGCGCTCCTCCTCTTCTGTCGTGCGCTGTGTTCCAGACTACAAAGCGTCCGGTACCTCGCGCACGTACGGCAAAGGGAGCGGCCCCATCGATGTGGGAACCGCTCCCTTCACAGCGTCTTTACTTGGCGCCGGCCGCACCGCGACGGATGCCGAGGCGCTCGACCAGCGTACGGAAGCGCTGGATGTCCTTCTTGGCCAGGTACTGCAGCAGGCGGCGACGCTGGCCGACCAGGATCAGCAGACCACGACGGGAGTGGTGGTCGTGCTTGTGGGTCTTGAGGTGCTCGGTCAGGTCCGAGATGCGGCGGGACAGCATCGCGACCTGGACCTCGGGGGAGCCGGTGTCGCCCTCCTTGGCACCAAACTCTGCGATGAGCTGCTTCTTCGTTGCGGCGTCGAGCGGCACGCGTACTCCTCGTAATAGGTCTTCGTTGCCACCGAGTGCCCCAGGTCGAATTCTCTGGGGAGCTTCCGTTACTCGGGAGGCGGGGTCCGCTGAGCGCAGCCTCCAGAGGATCTCCGGGGGCGCGTACACAAACGGCCGTCACACAGCGTACCAGCCCGGCGGGTCGCGGCGTCTCAGCTGGTGAGCGAGCGGGCGCGGGCGTAGACGTCGAGCACGGCCAGGGCCAGCGGGACCAGACTGAGCAGGACCGCGGCCTCGGTGAGGTCGAGCAGGCGTCCCCAGAAGGGTGACAGACCCTTGCGGGGGATGACAAGCGCTATTGCGGCGAGGAGGGCCGCGCCGGCGGCGACGGCGGCGGAGAGCCAGATCGTACGGAGGTCCAGGCCGCCGCGGTCGTGGTAGCGCACCAGCTCGAACATCAGATCGGCCGGCGGGTGGAGGGCGAGGCCCAGGATCAGCAGGGCGACGGCAGCCAGGCCGGCGGCGAGCGCGCAGGCCACCTGCGAGGTGTAGCGGAAGAGGCGGGCCCGCAGCAGCATCGCCAGTCCGGCGGCCAGGGCCAGCAGCCGGCCCCAGGTGTTGTCGGAGAAGCCGAGGACGGCGGCGGCGCCCACGACCACGGCGGCGCAGCCCCCGACCAGGCCGAGGAGCATCTCGTGGCCGCGGCGGGCCTGGGCGGCGATCTGCTCGGCGTCGAGCGGGGCGGCCGGGTCGTGGCCGGCCTCGCCGCCGGTGGTGCCGTCGGGGCCCTCGGCGTCCCGGCGCGGGGCGGCCTCGCGCTCCGGGGCCTCGTACGCGTCGACGGCGCTGCGCGGGGCCGCGTACCCGATGGGCAGCCGGGCGAAGCGGGCCGAGAGGCCGGGCAGGAAGGCGACGAGCCCGATGGCGACGGGGGCGCAGACGGCGGCGGCCGCGGTGGCCGACCCGTCGGCGGCGATGACGGCGAAGGTGGCGAAGGTGCCGGTGGCGGCGAGGAAGGTGGCCGCGACGAAGGGGGCGTCGCCGTGCGGGGTGAGCGCGACCAGGGCGACGGAGGCGACCAGCGCGCAGACGCAGCCGAGCAGGAACTGCAGCCGGCCCGGCCCCTGGCCCGCGCCGGCGGCGACGATGCCGGAGCCGGCGATCAGCAGGTGCGGCAGGGCGCCCAGGCCGAGGGCGACGGCGGAACCGCGGTCGCGGTAGACCCGGGCGCGCACTCCGGCGGCAGCGGTGAGCAGGAGGCCGACGGCCCCGGCGATGATCCCGGGCAGGCCGTGCATGTCGTGCCGGACGGGGTCGGCGTACCAGAGGACGAAGCCGAGCAGGACGAGCAGCAGCGCGGCTCCGGCCAGGCCGGCCCCGCGCAGCATGTCGTCGCTCCAGCGGTGCCGGTCGCGTACGACGGCCGCGGCGACGGCGTCGGAGACGTCGTCGAAGACGGCGGGCGGCAGGGACTCGGCGAAGGGGCGCAGGCTCAGCACCTCGCCGTCGAGGACCTGCTGGGCGGCGAGGGTGCGCGCGCCGTCGAGGACGGCGCCGGAGCGGCGTACGAGGTGGAAGCCGGTGGGGGCGCCGACGGGCTGGGTCTGGCCGGTGAGGCGCAGCAGCTCGGGGTACACGTCGGCGACGGCGATGTCCTCGGGGAGGGCGACGTCGATGCGGCTGTCGGGAGCCACGACGGTCACCCTGCAGAAACCCGTCGCCTCGGCCGTACTCACCTGTGTGACCCCCCTGGTTGGCGCCGGTGGCGGCGGCCGATTCGCGGATGCGCATACTGCGCGCGCCACCCTACCCGGCGGGAGTGCGACTGTCGGCAAGTAGGATCACCGGGCGCGGAGGAGACCCCCTCCGGGCCCGGGATTTGGGGGCGCCGGTTGCGATGTCCCGTCCGTTTTCGAGGGATTGATGCTCCGGTGAGCCAGATCGTCGTCAAACGCCCGCCCCGGTCCCTGCCGCCCGAAGTGCCTTCGGACGAGCTGAGGCTGGAGGCTCCGCCGGAACTTCCGCGGGGCCAGCAGGAGGGCATGCTGATGCAGCTCCTGCCGATGCTCGGCATGGGATCCTCCGTCGTCTTCTTCTTCATGCCGGGCGCCGCGCCGTTCATGCGCATCATGGGCGTGCTGATGCTGGTGTCGACGGTGGGCATGGTGATCGCCCAGCTGGTGCGCTTCCGGCGCGGTACGCAGGGGCAAATGGCGGACGTCCGCCGGGACTACCTCAAGTACCTGGCGCAGACGCGCCGTCAGGTGCGCCGGACCGCTCGGGCGCAGCGCGACGCGCAGCTGTACCTGCACCCGGCCCCCGAACAGCTGTGGTCGGTGGTGGCGGAGGGCTCGCGGCTGTGGGAACGGCGGGTCGGCGACGCGGACTTCGGGCAGGCCCGGCTGGGGCTGGGCGCGCAGCGCCTCGCGACGCCGCTGGTGGTGCCGGAGACGGCGCCGGTGGACGAGCTGGAGCCGCTGACGGCGGGCGCGATGCAGCGCTTCCTGAAGGTGCACTCCTCGCTGGACGGGCTGCCGGTGGCCATGTCGGTGCGGGCGTTCTACCACGTGACGGTGTCCGGCGAGCCGGAGTCGGCGCGCGGTACGGCGCGGGCGCTGGTGGCGCAGCTGACGACGCTGCACTCCCCGGAGGACCTGGTGGTGGCGGTGGTGGCCGCGCCGGGCGCGGCGGCGTCGTGGGACTGGGTGAAGTGGCTGCCGCACGCGCAGGTGCCCGGTCAGGTCGACGGGGCCGGTACGAAGCGGCTGTTCGGTGACGACCTGGCCGAGCTGGAGGGGCTGCTGGGCCCCCGGCTGGAGGGGCGGCCGCGGTTCAGCCGGGACGTGTCCCCGGTGCTGGACCAGCCGCACCTGGTGCTGGTGCTGGACGGCGGGATGGTGCCGCCGGACTCCGTGTTCGCGGCGGCCGAGGGCCTGCAGGGCGTGACGGTGGTCGAGGTGGTCGCGGGCGAGCTGGACGATCCGCGCGGGGGGCTGTCGGTCGTGGTCCGGCCGGGCCGGCTGCGCCTGGAGTCGGGTGCGGGCGTCGCGTACGAGGGCGTACCGGACACCCTGTCGCTGCCGGCGGCGGAGGCGCTGGCCAGGCAGCTGGCGCCGCTGCGCACGGGCGGCGGCGACGATGACGAACCGCTGCTGGCGAACCTGGACTTCACCGACCTGCTGAACCTGGGCGACGCGGCGGCCGTCGACGTGTCGCGCACCTGGCGGCCGCGTTCGGCCGGTGAGCGGCTGCGCGTGCCGATCGGCGTGGGCGAGGACGGCTCGCCGGTGATGCTGGACCTGAAGGAGGCCGCGCAGGAGGGCATGGGCCCGCACGGGCTGTGCGTGGGCGCGACGGGCTCGGGCAAGTCGGAGCTGCTGCGCACGCTGGTGCTGGGGCTGGCGGTCACGCACACCTCGGAGACGCTGAACTTCGTGCTCGCCGACTTCAAGGGCGGCGCGACCTTCACCGGCATGGGTCAGATGCCGCACGTCGCGGCGGTGATCACCAACCTGGCGGACGACCTGACGCTGGTCGACCGGATGGGCGACTCGATCCGCGGCGAGCTCCAGCGCCGGCAGGAGCTGCTGCGTTCGGCGGGCAACTACGCGAACATCCACGACTACGAGAAGGCCCGCGCGGCGGGCGCCCCGCTGGAGCCGCTGGCCTCGCTGGTGCTGGTCATCGACGAGTTCAGCGAGCTCTTGACGGCGAAGCCCGACTTCATCGACATGTTCATCCAGATCGGCCGCATCGGCCGTTCGCTGGGCGTGCACCTGCTGCTGGCCTCGCAGCGGCTGGAGGAGGGCAAGCTGCGCGGGCTGGACACGTACCTGTCGTACCGGATCGGTCTGCGGACCTTCTCGGCGGCGGAGTCGCGTACGGCGATCGGTGTGCCGGACGCGTACCACCTGCCCTCGGTGCCCGGTTCGGGCTACCTGAAGTTCGGTACGGACGAGATGACCCGCTTCAAGGCGGCGTACGTCTCGGGGACCTACCGTTCGGGCGGGCCGGAGCTGTCGGTGGGCCTGTTCCCGGTGGAGCGGCGGCCGGTGCTGTTCACGGCGGCGCCGGTGCCGGTGGTGTACGCGGCGCCGGACCCGGCGCACCTGGCGGCGCGGGCGGGCCGGGAGGACGACGCGCTCGCGGACACGGTGCTCGACGTGATCGTGGGCCGGCTGGAGGGGCAGGGCGTACCCGCCCACCAGGTGTGGCTGCCGCCGCTGGACCAGGCCCCGCCGCTGGACCAGCTGCTGCCGGCGCTGGCGACGGGCGCGGAGCGCGGGCTGCACGCGCAGGGCTACACGCGGCCCGGCGGGCTGATCGTTCCGCTGGGCCTGATCGACAAGCCCTTCGAGCAGCGGCGCGAGGTGCTGTACCGGGACTTCTCGGGCGCGGCGGGACACATGATGGTGGTCGGCGGTCCGCAGTCGGGCAAGTCGACGCTGATGCGGACGCTGATCTCCTCGTTCGCGCTCACGCACACCCCGCGCGAGGTGCAGTTCTACGCCCTGGACTTCGGCGGCGGCGGTCTGTCGTCGCTGGCGGACCTGCCGCACGTGGGCGGGATCGCCTCCCGGCTGGATCCGGAGCGGGTGCGGCGCACGGTCGCGGAGGTGGCGGGCGTGCTGACCCGCCGCGAGGAGTTCTTCCGGGCGAACGGCATCGACTCCATCGGCACCTACCGGCGGCGCCGCGCGGCGGGCGAGCTGCCCGGCGAGGCCTGGGGCGACGTGTTCCTGGTCGTCGACGGCTGGGGCGGTTTCCGCGGCGAGTACGAGGGCCTGGAGCAGGTGGTCACCGACATCGCGGCCCGCGGTCTGGGCTACGGCATCCACGTGGTGGTCACCGCGGCCCGGTACATGGAGGTGCGGGCGGCGCTGAAGGACCAGATGCTCAGCCGGCTGGAGCTGCGGCTCGGCGACGTCATGGACTCCGAGTTCGACCGGCGGGTGGCGGCCAACGTGCCGACCGGGATGCCGGGGCGAGGGCAGGTGCCGGAGAAGCTGCACTTCCTGGGCGCGCTGCCGCGCGTGGACGGCTCGCACGACGCGGAGAGCCTCTCGGAAGCCACGGCGGCCTTCGTGGCGGCGGTGCGCGCGGGCTGGCCGGGGCCGTCGGCTCCCGGCGTACGGCTGCTGCCGCGGCTGCTGCACGCGGACCAGCTGCCCAAGGGCGGGGAGTTCCCGGAGCGCGGGATCGCGATCGGCATCGACGAGACGGCGCTGGAGCCGGTGTTCGTCGACTTCGAGACGGACCCGTTCTTCATGATCTTCGGCGAGAGCGAGTCGGGCAAGACGAACCTGCTGCGGCTCATCGCCCGGCAGATCTCCGAGCGCTACACCCCGGACCAGGCGAAGCTGGTCGTGGGCGACTACCGGCGCGGGCTGCTCGGGGCGCTGCCGGAGGAGTACCTGCTGGAGTACGCGCCGATGGCGAGCTCCCTGCAGATGCACATGGAGGCGCTGGGCGGGGTGTTCTCCCGGCGCCAGCCGCCCACGGACGTCACACCGCAGCAGCTGCGGGACCGCAGCTGGTGGACGGGCCCGGACGTGTTCATCGTGATCGACGACTACGACCTGGTGGCCACCAGCCAGGGCAATCCGCTGGCGCAGCTGGTGGAGTTCCTGCCCTTCGCCCGGGACACCGGGGTGCGCTTCATCGTGGCGCGCAGTTCGGCGGGTGCCTCGCGCGCGCTGTACGAGCCGTTCATGCAGCGGTTCAAGGAGCTGGGCGCGCAGGGCGTGGTGCTGTCGGGTGATCCGTCCGAGGGCGATCTGCTCGGCACGGTCCGGCCGCGGCCGATGCCGCCGGGCCGGGGCTACTTCGTCTCGCGCCGGCGCGGCACCTCGCTGGTCCAGCTGGGCCGGATGCCGAACCCGTAGCGGCGGCCGTGCGCGCCCGGGGTTTTCCGGCGGAAAGGGCCCCCGGGGCGCGCGTTGTGCCGATAATCGGCAGCGAAGACCGAGCAGCACCGCACGACCGAGGGAAGGGCCGCACATGGGCACCCAGCAGGAGAAGGACGAGCTGTACGCGCTCGACATCAGTGGCGTCGAGTGGCAGGGGCCGCCCGGGACCAGCCCGGACGAGGAGCGGGTGGAGATCGCCCATCTGCCCGAGGGCGCGGTGGCGATGCGGTCCTCGCTGGACCGCGAGACGGTGCTGCGGTACACGGCCGCCGAGTGGGAGGCCTTCGTGCTCGGCGCCAGGGACGGCGAGTTCGACCTCACCTGAGGACGTCCGGCGTCCGTACGCGCGAAGGGGGCGCGCCCGGTGCGGGCGCGCCCCCTTCGTGTGTCCGCGTGTGCCGCCGGGCCCGGGCCCGCCGCGGCAGGGCTCAGAAGGCCTCGGTGAACAGGCGCGAGGCCTTCACGTCGGTGGCGCGGTAGTCGCCCTTGCCCTGCTCGATGATCCGGGCGACCTTCTCCAGCTCCTGCTGCATGTGGTCGGCGCGGCGGTGGTACTTCGTCTGGAGGTTGACGTACTCGGTGTGCGCCTCACCGTCCCAGGTGTCGGTGACGACCTTGACGGCCGCCTCCATCTCGCCGAGGTCCTTCAGGATGTTCTTCGAGACGACGCGGATGCGGTCCGCCATCTGCTGGACGGTCTCGTACCGTACCCGGGTGTGGCCGTCGTTGTTGCCCGACATGTGCTTCTCCTTCGCGCTGGTTGCTGGGACGACGCCCGGATCAGATGCCGTCGAGGCCGGAACGGCCGCTACCGCCACCGGCGCCGCCCGCGCTGACCGAGTTGAACGCGGCGCGCACCTCGTCGTCCTGGGCGTTCGTCAGGTTCTTGGTCTGCGAGACGGCGTGGTGCAGGACGCCCAGCAGACGGCGGATCTCGTCGTGGTCGACGTTGAGGTCCGACTGGGCCTTCGTGAAGCCCGACGCACCCACACCGGTCCAGCCCGCGCTGACGGTGGCCAGGATGTCGGCCAGCTCACGGGCCTGGGTGGTCACGGCATTGGCTGTCTCGGAAATCTTGTTGGCCGCCTTGACGACCGGATCGTCCGCAAGTCCGAAATTGGTTGTCATCCGAAGCTCCTCACTTCTCAATTCCCCGGCAGTACCGGGGGATCGCGCGGCGGAGCGGACCAGCGCGGCGCGGACCAAAGGTCACACGCGCCGCAATTCCCCCTCCGCTTCACGTGTCCCCCGATCACAGTCGTGAAGCCTTCGGCCACTCTAGTCAGTCGCGGTGACAGGCCCAACACCGGTGGCTCGCTTCGGCGATGAACCGTGACCGTTCACTGCAAACGGCGGCGCCGGGAACGGGCGTCGCGGACGACGGTCGCGGTGGCGGCGATCACCGCGATGAGCACGCCGCCGATGCCGAGCGCGTACGTGCCGATCCGCTCCTCGCGCTCCTGGGCCGTCTCGGCGAGTGCCATCTCGGCGGCGCGCGGGGCGGCCGCCGGGGGCGGGCCGGGGTCCGGGACGGGGGCGCGGGGCGGCTCGTCGTCCTGGGTGACGGCCCGGACCGGGTCCACCACGCCCCAGCCGACGTAGTCGTCGCGGCCGTTGACCGCGCGCTCGGCGGTGTTCTGGATCTGCCAGACCACCTCCTGCGGGGTCCACTGCGGGTGCTCGGCGCGCAGGAGGGCGGCGACGCCGGCGACGTAGGGCGCGGAGAAGCTGGTGCCGTTGTCGACGCACTGGCCGAAGCCGGGGACCGTGGAGACCATGTCGACGCCGGGCGCGGCGACGCCGATGAAGTCGCCGGGCTGGGAGAACGCGGCCCGTTCGTTGTTGCGGTCGGAGGAGGCCACGGCGAGGACGCCCGGGAAGGCCGCCGGATAGGTCCGGCGCTTCTCGCCGCTGAGGCCGTCGTTCCCGGCGGAGGCGACGACCACGGCCTTGGCGGCCAGGGCCCGCCCGACGGCCTTGCCGAGTTCGGAGTCGGCGGTCAGCGGGACGTCGGTGTCCTGGGAGATGTTGATCACCTGGGCGCCCTTGGCCACGGCGTGGTCGATGGCCTGGGCGAGGGTGGCCGCGTTGCCGTTGCCCTGGCCGTCGTTCTGCCGGATCGGGATGACGGTGGCCTCCGGGGCCAGGCCCACGAAGCCGGTGCCCGCCTGGGGGCGGGCCGCGATCAGTCCCGCGACCTTGGTGCCGTGGCCGACGGTGTCGTTCGTGCCGTCGCCGCCCTTGGGATCGAGGAAGTCCCGCCCGGCGCCGGTGTCGAGGGCGCCGGAGAGCTGCGGGTTGGCGCGGTCCACCCCGGTGTCGATGACGGCGACCCGTACGCCCTTGCCCTTCGTGCGCGCCCACAGCGCGTCGAGCATCAGCCGCTGGAGGGCCCAGGGGCGGTCGGCGATCTGCTTCTTCATGGGGAACGTGCACTCCCCCGCCCCGGCGAGCGCCAGCCCGTACGAGGACCCGTGCCCCGGGGGCGCGGCCGCCGCGGCGGGGCCGGCGCACACCGCGACGAGGGCGAACGCGGTGCTCACCAGCACGGCGCGGGAGGTCTGCGGCACGGAAGGTCTCCTCATGAACCCTGGGGCTGACGGGCCGAGTTGGTGTCCAGACGGGGCCCCTTGGAGAGGAACTCCGACCAGGCGATGGGCACCAGGGCCGGGACGACGCCGCCGTAGCCGAGCCGGATCTGCGCCTGGCTGGCCTCGGGACGGCCGTCCCCCGCCCCGCCGGGCGCCTGCGGGTCCGGCGCCCCGATCCCGGACCGGCCGGCGTCGCTGTCGCCGTTGGCCTGGACGGCGTAGCGCAGGCCGGTGTCGGTGACCAGGAACAGCGAGCCGCCGGCGGTGGTCTGGCGGCCCTGGACCTGGGTGTAGAGCAGGCCGGTACCGGGGGTGACGTACGAGCTGGTGCCGCTCGCGGCGATGTCGACGGGGAAGCCGGTCCCGGCCCAGGTGCTCAGGGTCTGGTTGCCCTGCCCGTCGACGGAGCGCAGCACGTTGCAGACGGTGTCGCGGCGTTCGGCGCCCTGCGGAGCGCCGGGGGTGTCGGCGACCCGGTTGACCTGCTGCCCGCGCGCCCGGGGCCAGCGGACGTCGTCCTTGAACGGGGAGGCGTCCGGGTTCAGGGACTGCAGGTCGGTCTCGTGGGCCTTGCCGTGCATGTTGAGGCTGTCGGTGGCGGGCGAGGAGATCAGCAGCCAGGCCACGAACTCCGAGACGGGCGCGACCCGGTCGGGCAGTACGACGTAGTGCTGCGTGCCGGAGCCGGTCTGGGCGGTCAGCACCATGCCGACCTTGGCGTCGGCGCCGGTCAGGCCCTGGACGGCGGCGTTCGCGCCCGGGGTGCCGGGCAGCTGCGGGAAGGCCAGGTCGTCGCCCGCGTTGAGGGTGGCCAGCCACTCCTCGGTGACCGGCTGCGGGGTGGCGCCGGTGCCGACCAGGGCGGTGGTGAGGGTCCCCGAGTCCGGCCTGCCCTCCGGGAAGCGGTACTTGGTGCCCGCCGCGTCGACGAGGTAGCGCTCCTTGGCTCCGCCCGTGCTCTGCACGTACAGCACCTGGCCGCCGGTGGTGCGGCGGCCGTCGTCGAGCAGCCCCGCCTCGCGGTCGGCGAGCACGAACGCGGCGGTCTGGACGCCCCGGCCGTTGCCGCCGGGCTGCTGGCAGACGGCCCAGCGCTTGGCCTTGCCGGCGTCCTGCTTGGCGGGCAGCCGGTCCGGGGCGTACGGGATGCCGATGATCGGGCCGCGCGGGGGCGTGCCCGCGTCGAGCACCTTGTCCTCGACCTGGACCACCTTGAACTTCTGCGGGTCGAGGAGGAGCCGCGCGGAGGCCAGGTTCAGCACCGGGTGCAGCCGGGTCTGGTCCTTGCCGCCGATCTTGGTGGTCAGTACCACGTACCGGGTCGTCGACTGCTTGCCGACGATGACGGCGGTACCGGGCTCCGCCCAGCCCTTGGGCGCCTGCGGTTTGAACATGCCCCAGGCCCCGAAGCCGGCCAGCACCAGCGCTCCGATCACCACGGAGGGGACGACGGCGCGCAGCGGCCGGGGGGCGCCCTCCTCGGAGCCGGTGGCCGACGGCTGGAGGAACGCGGCCACCGTCCGCCGCTTCGCAAAGGTGTACGCGTTGAGCTCATCACGTCGTGATGCCATGACCGCCTGCTTCTCCCCGCCCGGCCCGGTCGGTGGGGCCGCTCCCCGGGCCTTCGTTGTCGGACCGGGGACCTACTATGCCTCTTGACGGAGGGTCGGCGGGGTGCGGGTAGGCTGGAGCAGCCGCTCAACTCCCTCCGACTCCTTCCGGACCGGGTCAATCAGGGCTTGCTGGGGTGGATCGGGAAGGTTCCGGAGCCGGGCGGCGGCTGCCGCGCAGCGCCGGGAACCGCCGGGTCCGCCCCCGAGAGGGGGAGGTGCGCGATGACTGCCACCGCGACGGAGCCGCGGGCGGCCGCGGACGCGTCCGCGCGCGGCGGTGTGACGCCGCAGCCGAGGTCGGGTCCGGGCCGTTTCGGACCGTTCCGACTGCAACAGCTCGTCCTCCTCCAACTCGCCGCGGGCGCGCTGCTCGTGGCCTGGGTGGTGGAGCCGATGCTGCTCGTGCCCGCCGGTGTCCTGGCGACGGCCCTGGTGGTGCTGGCCCTGGTACGCCGCCACCAGCGCTCCCTGCCCGAGTGGATCGGCGGCGCGCTCGCGCTGCGCGCCCGGCGGCGCAGGGCCGCCGCGCTCGCGGTGCCCGCCGGGACCGAGCCGGGGCTGGCGCCGCTGGTCGAGGCCGATCCGGCGCTGCGGACCCTGACGTTCAGCGACCGGGACCGGCGTCCGGTGGGGATGGTCGGCGACGGCACCTTCCTGACGGCCGTGGTCCAGGTGGACACCGACGCCACCGCGCTGCGGCCCGACCGGGCGGAGCGGCCGCTGCCGCTGTCCGTCGTACGGGACGTCCTCGACGTGGACGGGATCCGGCTGGAGTCGGCGCAGCTGGTGCAGCACACCCAGCCCGCGCCGGCCCCGCACCTGCCGGAGCGGTCGATGGCGGCCCTCAACTACGCCCCGCTCCAGGCGCGGACGGGTGCGCCGGCGGTCCGGCTCACCTGGATCGCCCTCAAGCTCGACCCCGAGCTGTGCCCGGAGGCCGTCGCCGCGCGCGGGGGCGGTCTGGCGGGGGCGCAGCGCTGCCTGGTCCGGGCGGCGGACCAGCTGGCGAGCCGGCTCTCCGGGGCCGGGTTCCGGGCCGCCGTGCTGACGGAGCAGGAGCTGACGGGCGTGCTGGCGACCTCCTCGTGCGCGAACCCGATGGCCATCACGCAGGCCGGGCGCGCGGCGAGCACGGGCCGGCGCACGGAGGAGACCCCGCGGGCCTGGCGCTGCGACGACCGGCGCCACACCACGTACTGGATATCGCGCTGGCCGCAGCTGGGCGGCGGCGGGGCCGGGCTGCCGCAGTTCGTGGCCCTGCTGACCTCGCTGCCGACGCTGGCGACGAACTTCAGCCTCACGATGGCCCCGGCCGAGCGGCAGGGTGTCACGCTGACCGGGCACGTACGGGTGACCGGGCGCAGCGACGAGGAGCTCGTCGCTGCCCGCCGGGAACTGGAGCGCACCGCGCGGGGCGTGCGGACGGGGCTGGTCCGGCTCGACCGGGAACAGGTGCCGGGGCTGCTGGCCTCGCTGCCGTTGGGAGGAGCGCGATGAGGGGCCCGTCACGGGGCGGTTTCGGACTGGTCGGCCCGCGCCGGGAGCGGCACGTGGTGGCGGCCGCCGATCTGGACGGGCTGGCGCTGCCCGTCGGGGACGACGGGGTCGTCATCGGCGTGGACGCGGAGGGCCGTCCGGCGGTGCTCGGCGTGAACCGTCCGACGCCGTACGAGGTCACCCTGATCGGCGGCCTGTGGACGGCCCAGGTGCTGGCCCTGCGGGCCGCCGCCACCGGGGCCCGGGTCGTGGTGGAGACCGGGCGCGGGCAGGTGTGGTCCGGACTGGCGCAGGCGGCCGGGGGCGGGCAGCAGTGCGTGACCCTGCACGACGTGGGCCGGGTGCCGCCGCAGGGCGCGTCGGCGGGCAGTCCGGTGCTGGTGGTCCGGGACTGCGGCATGCGGCCGCCCCGGGGGCGGGTGGTGGCGGGGCCGTGGCAGTCGGTGCTGACCCTGCTGCCGTACCTGAGCCCGACGGCCCCGCGGCTGCTGCGGAACTCCTCGCTGGTCGGGGTCCAGCGGGTCTCCCCCGACGAGGCGGACCGGATCGGCACCCTGATGGGCCTCCCGCGCGCGGCGGTGGAGTCCCTGCCGACCCTGGGGGACGGGGTGACCCTGTGGTGCACGCGGGGGGACCGCAAGTTCGTGATGACCCAGGGCACGGAGACGGAGACGGGGCTGCTGGGCGCGGCGCGGCGGATCGACTGAGGGGGTCCGGCTGGGGTGGTCGGGCGGTTCGGGCGGCGCGGTGCCGTGACGCTGGTGGCGGTTGTGGGTGGTGCCTGCGGTCGGCCGACCCGGTGGGCCGCGTGCGGACGGTGCTGTGCCCCGGCCCGGGCCGGGTGCCGCGGTGGGGGTTGCCGGGTGCGGTGCCGGGCAGGTCTGCGGGGCGGGCGTGCGCGGCGCGGTGGCCGGGGCGGCGCCGAGCCGGGTGCGGTCGGGTGCCGGTGAGGGTGGCCATGCGCGGTGGCCGGGTCGGGCGCCGGTGGGGTGGTCGTGCGCCATGACGGTTGCTCAGGGGCCGGGTGGCCTGTAGGCAGGAGTGCGGGGGCGCGACCTCGGGGCTTTCGGGGTGCGGGGCGCGATTAGGCTGAGCGAGGGCGCGGCGTCGAGGTGGGCGCCCGACCGTGTTCGACAGACCAGGAGGACCAGTGAGCGGCGATCGGAACGAGAGGCGCGGCGGGACGTGGGACGTCCCGACGGACGATCAGTCCGACGCGGAGCCCGATGTGACGGGCGAGTTCACCATCGACTACACCCCGCCGGCCTGGTACACCCAGGGCACGCCCGCGCAGGCCGCACCGGTGG
Source organism: Streptomyces sp. NPDC102258 (assembly GCF_055584685.1). Classification (NCBI taxonomy): domain Bacteria; kingdom Bacillati; phylum Actinomycetota; class Actinomycetes; order Kitasatosporales; family Streptomycetaceae; genus Streptomyces; species Streptomyces sp. NPDC102258. Next base: position 152,441 of record NZ_JBVJLO010000017.1, on the reverse strand, counting down.
CGGGGGTCCCCGGGCTGCCCGAGGGCAGCGGCTTCGAGCCCCACCGCCCGTCGGACGTGGTGTCCCCGCCGACGATGCGCATCGCTCCGCCGGCCCCGCGCACCCCCTCCGACGCGCCGCCACCCTCCCCGGACCGGACTCCGGCGGACGCGGTGCCGCTTCCCTCGTCGGGGGACACGGCTCCGTCTCCGTTCCCGCCTGCGGGTGAGACGCCCGCGCCGTTCCCGGGTCCCGGACAGGCACCGGCTGACGCCCCGCCGACGTTCCCTAGCTCGTCCGGTGACGCGGCTTCGCCGTACCCGCCTGCGGGTGAGACCTCCACGGCGTTCCCCGGTCCCGGGCAGGGCTCGGCTGAGGTCCCGTCGCCCTCCCCGGCTCCGTCCGGTGAGCCCGCGCCGTCGTACCCGCCTGCGGGTGGGACGCCCGCGCCCTTCCCCGGTTCCGGACAGGCACCAGCTGACGCCCCACCGGCGCCCCCGGCCCCGTCCGGTGAGCCCGCGCCCTCGTACCCGCCCGCGGGTGGGACGCCCGCGCCCTTCCCCGGTTCCGGACCGGCACCGGCTGACGCCCCACCGGCCTCCCCGGCCCCGTCCGGTGAGCCCGCGCCGTCGTACCCGCCCG
>NZ_JBVJLO010000017.1:15269-151721 GCF_055584685.1 Streptomyces sp. NPDC102258 | reverse complement strand
GGCCCGGGACAGGGCACGGCCCCGTCGTACCCGCCTGCGGGTGAGGCCTCCACGCCATTCCCCGGTTCCGGACAGGGCTCGGCCGAGGCCCCACCGGCCTCCCCGGCCCCGTCCGGTGAGCCCGCGCCGTCGTACCCGCCCGCGGGTGAGGCGTCCGCGCACTTCCCCGGCCCGGGACAGGGCACGGCCCCGTCGTACCCGCCTGCGGGTGAGGCCTCCACGCCGTTCCCCGGTTCCGGACAGGGCTCGGCCGAGGCCCCACCGGCCTCCCCGGCCCCGTCCGGTGAGCCCGCGCCGTCGTACCCGCCTGCAGGTGAGGCGTCCGCGCAGGTATCGGCTGATGCCCCGTCGGCCTTCCCGGTCCGGCCCGGTGCCCCGGCATCCGCTGAGGTCCCGGCCACCCCGGCCTCCGGTGAGACCGCGTCACCGTCCCCGGTCGCCGGGCACGCACCGGCCGATGCTCCGGCGTCCGCTGGGGGCGCTTCGCCGTTCCCCGCCGCGGGGCAGGCCGGGGCAGCCCCGGGCGCGGAGCCGGCTGATGCTCCGCCCGGGGGCGGGACTTCGGCGCCCTTCCCCGGTCAGGCCGGTGCTCCGGCGCCCGTCGAGGGCCCGGCCGCCGGCTGGGCTCCCGCGTCCGGGCAGGCTCCGGCCGACGCCGTCCCGGCGGGTCAGGGTCCGGGTGGGTTCCCGGCTCCGGCGCAGAACCCCGGCCAACCGGCGGCGCCGCAGGGCTCGTACGCCCCCGGTGGTGAACTGCCGCCGCTGCCGCCCGCGTTCCCGACCTCGGGGCCGCCGCAGGGGTACGGGTTCCCGCCCGCCGGCGGGCAGCAGCCCCCGCAGGGATACGGGTTCCCCCCGCAGCCGGCCCCCGCCGACCCCCGCGCCGCCGCCTGGCCCCAGCAGCCGCAGCCGCAGGCCCAGCCGCACACCGCGCAGCCGCAGGGCCCGTACCAGCAGCAGCCCGGCCAGGGCCCCGGCGCGCCGCTCGGCTACACCGCCGCCGTCGAGCTGTCCTCGGACCGCCTGCTGCGCGCCAAGCAGAAGCCCAAGCCCACCCGCTCCGGCTTCCGCTTCGGCGGCAAGGCCGCCGAAGCCGACCGCCAGCGCAAGCTGGAACTGATCCGCACCCCGGTGATGTCCTGCTACCGCATCGCCGTCATCAGCCTCAAGGGCGGCGTCGGCAAGACCACGACCACCACCGCCCTCGGCGCGACCCTCGCCACCGAGCGCCAGGACAAGATCCTGGCCATCGACGCGAACCCCGACGCCGGCACCCTCGGCCGCCGCGTCCGCCGCGAGACCGGCGCGACGATCCGCGACCTGGTCCAGGCGATCCCGTACCTGCACTCGTACATGGACATCCGGCGGTTCACCTCGCAGGCCCCCTCCGGCCTGGAGATCATCGCCAACGACGTGGACCCGGCGGTCTCGACGACCTTCAACGACGAGGACTACCGCCGCGTCATCGAGACCCTCGGCCGCCAGTACCCGATCATCCTCACCGACTCGGGCACCGGGCTCCTCTACTCCGCCATGCGCGGAGTCCTGGACCTGGCCGATCAGCTGATCATCATCTCGACCCCGTCGGTGGACGGCGCGAGCAGCGCCAGTACCACCCTCGACTGGCTCTCCGCCCACGGTTACGCGGACCTCGTCTCGCGCTCCCTCACCGTGATCTCCGGAGTCCGCGAGACCGCCAAGATGATCAAGGTCGAGGACATCGTGCAGCACTTCGAGACCCGCTGCCGCGGCGTCGTCGTGGTGCCGTTCGACGAGCACCTGGCGGCGGGCGCCGAGGTGGACCTCGACCTGTTGCGCCCGAAGACGCGGGAGGCGTACTTCACCCTCTCCGCACTGGTCGCGGAGGACTTCGGACGCGCGCAGCAGCAGGCGGCGCAGGCCCATTGGGGCGGCCCCCAGCAGGCGCAACAGCAGCCCCAGCCCTACCCGCAGCACGCCCCGCCCCCGCAGGCCCCGCAGGCCCCGCAGCCCGCCGGCCCGTACCAGCAGCCGCCGCAGCCTCCGCAGCAGCACCCGCAGCCGGGTCCGTACGGCGGCCAGCCCTACCCCCAGCCCGGCCAGCCCTGGCAGCAGCCCCCCGGCCAGCCCCCGCGCGACCCCCGCCTCGGCTGAGGCCCGGGCCGGCCGGAGCGGCCCCGCACGCACGAAGGCCCGTACCGTCCCCAGGACCGTACGGGCCTTCCCGTGCGCGCGGGCTCAGCGCCCGGCGCCGTCGTACGCGTCCGTCAGCACCCGCGCCCGCTTCACGTCGTCCGCGATCGCCTCCAGCAGGCCGTCCAGCGACTCGAACTTCGCCATCCCCCGCACGTAGGCGAGGAAGTCGACGGACACGTGCTTCCCGTACAGGTCCAGCCCCACGCGGTCGATCGCGTACGCCTCCACGGTCCGCTCGGTGGCGTCGAACTGCACGTTCGTGCCGACCGAGATCGCCGCCGGCATCCGCTCGCCGTCCGCCGTCAGCCAGCCCGCGTACACCCCGTCGGCCGGGATCGCGGTGTGCGGCTGCGTCTCAACGTTCGCCGTCGGGTAGCCCAGCTCGCGCCCGCGCTGCGCGCCGCGCACCACGACGCCCTCGACCCGGTGCGGGCGGCCCAGGATCTCGGCCGCGCCCTCCATGTCGCCCTCGGCGACGAGCTTGCGGGCGAGGGTGGACGAGAACGGCACGCCACCGCCCGCCTCGCCGCGCTCCACCAGGTCCACGACCTCGACCTCGTAGTCGTACGTGGCGCCCAGCTCGCGCAGGAAGTCGACGTTCCCGGCGGCGCGGTGGCCGAAGCGGAAGTTCGGGCCCTCGATGACGGCGCGCGCGTGCAGCTTGTCGACCAGCACCTTCACGATGAAGTCGGCCGGGGAGAGCTGCGAGAACTCCGCCGTGAAGGGCAGGATCAGCAGCGCGTCCACCCCGAGGCCGGCCATCAGCTCGGCGCGGCGGTCGTAGGGGGCCAGGATCGGCGGGTGGCTGCCCGGCCGGACGACCTCGCTGGGGTGCGGGCTGAAGGTGACGACGACCGAGGGCACGCCGAGCGCCCGCGCCTTCGCCACCGCGCGCCCGATGATCAGCTGGTGGCCCCGGTGCACGCCGTCGTAGGAGCCGATGGTGACGACGCTGCGTCCCCAGTCCTGGGGGATGTCCTCCAAGCCACGCCAGCGCTGCACTGTGACCGCTCCTCGCCCGAACCCGTTGAGTCCCTGAACTGCTTTCCGATTGCAGGTCTAAGACTGCCATGTCCGTGGCCGGGGCCCCGCATCGGCGTCCGGCTGGGCCGCGGGCTGCCTCATGTCACCTCCGGGGCGGCTCTGCCGAGGGCCTCGACCGTGCGCCGGGCGCCGGGTCCGAGCAGGGCAGCGGCCTCGGCCCGGGCCTCCGCGAGCCAGCGGGCGACCAGCGCGCCGAAGACCGGATCGGCGCGGGACAGCTCGACCGTGCGGTGCTCGAAGACGACGGGCCCGCCCGGGGAGCGCAGCAGCCGCCGGCCGGTGCGGCGCAGCAGTTCGCGCGTACGGTCCTCGGGGCGGGCGGAGGCCGCGGCGGCGAGGGCCTCCAGGAAGGCGCCCAGGACGGCCGGATCGGCCTCCTCGCGCAGCAGTACGTCGGCCAGCTCGCCCCGCAGCGCCCGCGACGGCTCACCGCCCGGCGCGGCCAGTACGCGAGCCAGCGCGGCCCGGACCGGCGGCGGGGCGGAGCGCAGCAGCTCCAGGACGAGGGGCTTCACGACGGGGCCGACGGCCGGGCCCTGTTCCAGGCGCCGGTCGATGAACGCGGCGGCGTGCGGGGCGTCCTCGGGGCGGGCCGCGAGGTGGTCCCGTACGAGGTCGGCGGCGCGGCGGGCGAGGCCCGGGGTGGTGAGCGCGGCCAGGGCGCGGAGCACCTCCCCGTCGGCGCGGGCGCGCAGCGCGGCGAACACCGCGTCCCGGTCGGGCAGGACGGGCAGCGCGGCGACCAGGGCGGTGGCGGGCAGCCGGGAGCCGCGGGCGGGGTCGCGGAAGCAGTCGAGGGCGGCGGGCAGGTAGCGGGCCCGCACCTGGGGGTCGCGGAGCAGCACCGCGAGGGCGGTGCCGTGCAGGGTGACGTCGCCGGGACGGGCGAGCAGCGCCCGGGCGGCGCGGCGCAGCAGCTCGCGGTCGGCGGGGAGGCGGACGTGCGGGGCGGTGGCGAGCGCGTAGGCGGCCGCGGCGACGCGCCGGCCGGGGCGTTCGTCGTGGGCCCAGCGGTCGGCGGCGCGGGACAGGGCGGAGGGCTCGTCCTCGGCGAGTACGGCGAGCAGCTCGTCGGCGCGGGGGTGCGCGGCGCTCACCAGGGCCTCGGCGAGGTCGTCGGGGGCGAGGGCGCGGTGGGTGTGCAGGAGGGCCTGGGCGGCGGTGGCGACGGTGGCTCCGGGGCGGCCGCGCAGCCGGCGCTCGTCGGTGAACCAGGCGCAGACCAGGGGGATGACGAGGCGGGGGGCGCGGGTGAGCCGGCGGGCGGCGGCCTCCAGGTAGCGGTGGTCGGCGGGCAGCAGGCGGCGCAGCAGGTCGAGGCGGTCGGACTCGGACAGCGGGAGCCGGTTCCAGAACCGGCCGTCGAAGTCGCCGCCGGGACCGGCCCGGGAGACGTGCTCGGCGAGGGCGTGCAGTACGGGCAGGAGCGGGGTGGCGTCGGCGGCGCCGAGGAGGGCGCCGCGCAGCAGCCGGGTGGCCCACCAGACGCGGTCGGGGTGGACGGGGCCGTGTTCCGCGAAGGTGTTGAGGGCGCCGACCAGGCGGGTCAGGCGGTCGCGGAGCTCGGGCCGCGGCAGCCGCCGCAGGGCTTCCAGGACGGGGCCGACGCGGTGGCGGGGGACGGGCGGGCCGGGGGTGGCGGGGCCGTGGTGCACGAGGGCGTCGAGGGCGGCGGGCAGGTCGAGGTGGGTGGCCTGGAGCCAGTCGGAGAACTCCTCGTGGGCGAAGCGGTAGCCGGGGCCGGCGGGGACGAGCAGGCCCTCGGTGAGGACGGCGGAGGCCCAGCCGGTGCGCCAGGGGAACAGCTCCTCGAAGTCGGCCCGCTCCAGCTGCCCCCGCCCCAGACACCGCCGCGCCGCCTCGTGCACCCGCCCGGCCACCCGCACCGCCAACCGCCCCACCCCGGGCCCGTACACGGCCCCGGGCCCATACACGGCCCCGGCCCCCGTCCCGGCCACACCACCGGCACCGTCCCCGCCCGAGCCCCCGTCCCCGGCGCCGCCCGAGGCAGCCCGGGGGCCGGCGGCCATGTCACCGCTGCCGGTCCTGCATTCGATGCCACCGACACCCGACGCGGCCCCGAATCCGGCGCCCCCGTCACGCCACGCGGCCCCGGGTTCGGCACACCCGTCACCCCGCGCGGCCCCGGGTTCGGCGCCACCGACACGCCACGCGGCTGCGGATCCCGCGCCACCGACGCCCCACGCGGCCCGGGATCGGGCGCCACCGTCATGCCACGCGGCCCGGGATTCAGCCTCCATGTCACGCCGGTCGGCCCCGGAACCGGCGCCACCGTCAACCCAGGCAGGTCCCGACCCGGCATCCCCGTCACCCCACGCGGCCCGGGATCCGGCACCACCGTCACGCCGGTTGGCCTCGGATTCGGCGCACCCGTCACCGCGCGTGGCCCCGGAATCCGTGCCACCGACGCCCCACGCCGCCCGGGATCGGGCGCCACCGTCAATCCACGTGGCTTGGGGGGCGGCGGTCATGTCACCGCGGGCGGACACGGATTCCGCACCACCGATGCCCCGCGCGGCCCGGGATACGGTGCCCCCGTCACCCCATGCCGGCTCGGATCCGGTGCACCCGTCTCCCCACACGGCCCCGGGTTCGGCGCCACCGGCGCCCCGCGCGGGCCCGGGTTCCGTGCCATCGATACCCCGCGCGGCCCGGGATCCGGTGCCCCCGTCACCCCATGCGGGCCCGGACTCGGCCTCCCCATCAGCCCACGCGGCCCCGGGTTCCAGGTCGTTGGCACTCCCCCAGGCCCCCGGGCTGGGGCCAACGGTGTCCCTCTGGCCGCCGCCGAATCCCGAGTCCCCGGCTTCCGCGAGCCCCGTCTCGCCGGAACCCCCGGCTTTCCCGTCGTCCGCACTGCTGACGCGGCCCGGGATGACGAAGCCCGGAGCACCGGCGCCACCGAAGGCCCCGAGGTCCGGGCGCACGGCATCCCCCTGGCCCCCGAACGCCGAATCCCCGGTCTCCGCGAACTCCGCGCCGCCGGGACACCCGACGTCCGCGAAACCCGCGCCGCCGGAACTTCCGGCTTTTCCGGCGCCCGCACCGCCAACGCGGCCCGGGCCGTCGATACCCGGAGCGCCGGCACTGCCCGAGGCCCCGAAGCCTGGGGCCGTGACACCCGACGGGCCGCCGCACCCCGAGTCTCCGGTTCCTGCCCACCCCGGGCCGCCGGGGCACCCGACCTCCGCGAAGCCCGGAGCACCGACACTTCTCCGGCCCGCGGCGCCGCTGAAACCGCCCCTGCCTGGGGTGCCCGCTGAGCCCGCGCCACCAGCCGGGCCGGGAGTCCCGAAGTCCGGGTCGACGGCGCCCGCGCTTCCGTGTCCCGGGCCACCGGCGCCCCCCGGGCTACCGCACTCCGCAGCACCGGGACCGGTGAGCCCGGCACCGTCCGCTCCCGCCGGGGCGGCGGAGCCCGCAGCGCCGTGTCCCGTGCCTCCCGCCCGGTCGGCACTGCCCCCCGGGTTCGCGAGCGTCCCATTGCCCGGGCCGTCCGGGTCGCCGATGCCCGTGCTCCCGGTGCCGGCCGGGGGCGTGAAGTCCCGGTCGGCGGCATCCGTCGGGCCGCCGTCTCCGGGCAGTTGGGGCCCGGCACCGAGCCAGGTCTCGGGGTACGTGACACCGGCATCAGGGAGGTGTGACCGGTGCCCGGTACGGCCCGTACCGGAGCCCGCGTGCGCAGGGCGTTCCGGGGCTTCGGAGGCGGCATCGGTGACACCGCCCCCGCTGCCGAACGCCCGGGCACCGGCATCGGCGGGGTACGCCCGGTGCCCGGTACCGCCCGCGCCGCAACCCGCGTCCACAGGGTGTTCCGAAGCTTCGGAGGCGGCGTCGGTGACACCGCCCCCGCTGCCGGACGCCCGGGTACTGGAGCCGCCCGGGGCGCCGTCCCCGTTGCCGAATCTCGAAGTGCCGGTACCGCACGGGTACGCGGATCCCGAGGCGGCGGCCTCCGCCGGCTCTGCGCCCGCCGTGAAGCTCCGGCCGCCAGGGCCCGGCACGTGGTCGGGGGCCTCGGGGGACCCGGCCCCGGCGGGGTGTGGACCGGCCGGGGCCGGGCGCCCCGGGCGCTCCTCCCGGCCACCCGCAGCTCCCTGGCCGGCGCCGGTGGCCCCGGTGCCACCCGCAGGCGCAGCTCCTTCGAGCCGATCACCGGCCCCGGCCCCCGGCCGGTCGGCGGCGGCGATGCGGACGGCCACGCGCAGGGCCGCCAGGGCCAGGTGTCCCGCGAAGACCTCGTCACGGCCCGGGCGCCCGGCGGTGACCCCGGCGGCGCGAAGGTCCGCGAGCAGGCTCAGGGTGAGGGGATGGCGGGCGTCGGCGTCCCGCACGGCGTCGTCCGGGATCCCCAGACGGGCCCGGGCGGTCCGCGCCTCGGCCTCCGTCAGGTCCCCGACGAGCAGCGCGGGCGGCAGCCACCGGGCGGCACGGGCCGGAATGTGCAGCGCTTCGGGCGGGTACAGCGCCCCGGCCCGCTCCCAGTACTCGGGCCGGGCGGCGACGACCAGCCGGGCCCCCGTCCCGCGCAGCCATCCGGCGGTGGCCGCGGTCCACGGCGCGAGGCGGTGCGCGAGCCCCGGCGGCATCTCCTCCGGGGAGTCGAGCACCACCAGCAGCGCCCGCCCGGCGGCGGCCACCAGCCCGGCGACTCGCTCGGCCACACCCCCGGCCCCCGCACCCCCGCCGACGATCCGGCCCGCCGCCAGGAGCGCCCGCGTCACCGCGTCGGCCAGCGAGGCGTCCTCCTCGCGCAGGTCGGCCCCGCGCAGCCAGAGCGTGGGCGCCGGGCGCGGCCCGCGCGCCCGGTCGGCGGCCAGGACGGCCAGCGCGGTGGTGCGGCCGCTGCCGGGCAGGCCGACCAGGCCGAGCACCGGGTGGTCCCCGGCGGTGAAGGCCGCCAGCGCGGCGGCGATCCCGGGCCGGGGCACGGGCTCCCCCGCGGGCCCGGCTCCGCCGACAGGCGGGAACGCCGCGCCGAGGGTGGTCGCCGTCAGCTCCAGCGCGCCCGCGAGGTTGAGGTCCGCCCCGTATCCCGGCACGGTGGCGGAGTTGCGTGCGAGGAGGTCGGCGAGGGGACCGCCGGGAGCGGCCGCGGCAGCCGCGCGCAGGGGAATGGCGAAGGTCCCGGAAGCGTGGTGCTCCGAGGCGGGAGCGGTGCCGAGAACCGCGAGCACCGCTCCGGACTCCGCGTCGAGGACCGGCCCCCCACTGGCCCCGCCGCCGTACCTCAGGGCGTCCCGGCCGGCCGTGCCGATCGCCAACTCGACGGCGGCGGGCGCCACACGGACGCGGCCCCCCGCGCCGTAGCCCGCCTCCGCACCCGCCGTCAGCACCCGCGCCTGGCGCCAGCCCCGCGCGGGGAGCCGTACGTACGTCCCCGGAGCGATCACCTCGCGCATCGCGACGGGCAGCGGCCGCAGCCCCAGCCCGTCGGTGCGCACCAGGGCCAGTCCGAGCTCCGGCAGGGCGGTGATGTCCTCCGGGTCCACCGGCCGGCGCCGGTCCCCCCGGCCGTGCAGCACCACCCGGGCCGGTCCGGTGACGGCCTCGTGGCTGGTGATCACCGTCCCGCGGTCGTCAGCGACGAACCCGCCGCCGCGCGGACGCCCGGCCTCGTCGCAGACCCGCACGAGTTCCGCCGAACCCCCGCCCGCCCCGCCGGCATCCGCGCCGAACCCCCCGGGCTCCGCCCCGGTACCGCCGCTCGCACCGCCTGTGACCTCGTCCGTCATCGCCGCACCACTCCCTGCCGCGGGACCCCGTGGTCACGACGGTAGGCAAGTGAAGATCGGCAAGAAAAGCACGCGAAGCGAAAGCGCCCCCCTACGCTCCCTCCATTCACTCCGAGCGCCTGCTCGGACGGGTGAATACGGGGCTCCGGGTGGATAAAGACCTACCCGAGGGGGGTCGTGGAGCGGTGAGCAGCGGTCCATGTGCGCTCACCGCTCCACGTCAATAATCAAAACGTCGACCGAAACGTCGACCAGAACAACGACGCAAAACAACGACGCAGACGACGCCGCAAGCGACGACGTGAAACAACGACGCCTCAGACGAACACCGCGAGCGACTTCGCCTTGCCGCCCTTGCTCTCCACGAGCCCCAGCAGCTGCCCCTGCGGCCCGTACACCGCGACCGTCCGGCCGTCCTGGTACTCGTCCGGCATCTCGATCCGCACCCCGTTCGCGAGCAGCGACGCCCGCCGGGAGTCCAGGTCCCACCGCGCGAACGCGGCCGCCGCGGCCTCGCCGAGCGGCATGATGGTCAGCTCCTCCTGGAGCTGGTCCAGCGTCCGCGCGCGGTCGATCTTGTACGGGCCCACCCGCGTGCGCCGCAGCGCCGTCAGGTGCCCGCCGACGCCCAGGTCGGCGCCCAGGTCGCGGGCGAGGGCGCGGATGTACGTACCGCTGGAGCAGACCACGGAGACGACGAGGTCGACGACCTTGGTGCCGTCCTCGGCCTCCGCCTCCCGCATGTCGTAGACCTGGAAGGACGAGACGGTCACCGGACGGGCCGGGATCTCGAAGTCCTCGCCGTCGCGGGCGCGCTTGTACGAGCGCACGCCCTTGATCTTGATGGCGCTGACCTTCGACGGGACCTGCATGATCTCGCCGCTCAGCTTCGCGATCCCCGCGTCGACGGCCTCGCGGGTCACCCCGGAGGCGTCGGCCGACGAGGTGATCTCGCCCTCGGCGTCGTCCGTCAGGGTGTTCTGCCCGAGGCGGATCGTCCCGAGGTACTCCTTCTCCGTCAGCGCGAGGTGGCCGAGGAGCTTGGTGGCCCGCTCCACGCCGAGGACGAGGACGCCCGTCGCCATCGGGTCGAGCGTGCCGGCGTGGCCGACGCGACGGGTCTTGGCGATCCCGCGCATCTTGGCGACCACGTCGTGCGAGGTGAAGCCGGAGGGCTTGTCGACGATGACGAGTCCCCCGGCCTCGGGCCCGGAGGTGCCCCCGGGCTTCTTCCCTGCGTTGTCGCTCATTCGGAGGCTGCGTCCTCGTCGTCGTCCTCGTCCGGCTTCTTGTACGGGTCGGCGTCGCCGGCGTACTGGGCGCCCGAGGACACCTCGCGCACCTGGGCGTCGGAGGTCCGCGCCTTCTCCAGGAGGTCCTCGATGGTCTTGGCGTTCTCCGGGAGGGCGTCCGCGACGAAGGTCAGGGTGGGCGTGAACTTGGTTCCCGCCGCCCGGCCGACCGCGGAGCGCAGCACGCCCTTGGCGCTTTCCAGGCCCGCGGCCGCACTGGCCCGGTCCTCGTCGTCGCCGTAGACCGTGTAGAAGACCGTGGCCTCCCGCAGATCGCCGGTGACCCGGGTGTCCGTGATGGTCACGTGCGTACCGAGGCGGGGGTCCTTGACGCCGCGCTGCAGCTTCTCGGCCACCACCTCCCGGATGAGGTCCGCCAGCTTCTTCGCCCGCGCATTGTCGGCCACTGGTCCGTCTCCTTCTTATGTCTTGCAGTCAGTCTTCATCACCGTGCAGCCGCCGTCTCACCGACAGCAGCTCCACTTCAGGACGCGCCGCGACCAGCCGCTCGCAGCGGTCCAGTACGTCCGAGAGGAACCCCGTGTCCCCGCTGACCAGAGCGACCCCGATACGGGCCCTGCGGTGCAGGTCCTGGTCACCCACTTCGGCCGCGCTCACGGCGAACTTGCGCTGGAGCTCGGCGACGATGGGCCGGACGACGGAGCGTTTCTCCTTCAGCGAGTGGACGTCGCCGAGGAGCAGATCGAAGGACAGAGTCCCCACGTACATGCAGTTCCGGATATCCCGCCGGTGCGGGTTCGGTGGCCTGCCGGCCGTCGCGCGGCAGGGTCACCAGAACCGTACACGCAACGGCCGGGGCCGATCGACGGATATTCCGCCGACCGGCCCCGGGCTTACGACACGGTGCGAACCGCCTCGCGCTTACGCGCGGGGCTTCTCGCGCATCTCGTACGTCGCGATGACGTCGTCGATCTTGATGTCGTTGAAGGAGCCGAGGTTGATACCGCCCTCGAAGCCTTCGCGGATCTCGGTGACGTCGTCCTTGAAGCGGCGCAGACCGGAGATGGTGAGGTTCTCGGCGATGACCTTGCCATCGCGCAGGAGCCGCGCCTTGGTGTTGCGCTTGACCTCGCCGGAGCGGATGAGGACACCCGCGATGTTGCCCAGCTTGGACGAGCGGAAGATCTCGCGGACCTCCGCCGTACCGAGCTCGACCTCTTCGTACTCCGGCTTGAGGAGACCCTTCAGGGCCGCCTCGATCTCCTCGATGGCCTGGTAGATCACCGAGTAGTAGCGGACGTCGACACCCTCGCGGTCCGCCATCTGCGCGGCACGGCCGGCCGCACGGACGTTGTAACCGATGACGATGGCGTCGGAGCCCATCGCCAGCGAGATGTCGGACTCGGTGACCGCACCCACACCGCGGTGCAGGACGCGGATGTCGACCTCTTCGCCGACGTCCAGCTGGAGCAGCGAGGACTCCAGGGCCTCGACCGCACCGGACGCGTCGCCCTTGATGATGAGGTTGAGTTCCTGGACCAGGCCGGCCTTGAGGACCGAGTCGAGGTCTTCCAGGGACACCCGGCGGACGCGCTTGGCGAAGTTGGCGTTGCGCTCACGCGCAGCACGCTTCTCGGCGATCTGACGGGCGGTGCGGTCCTCGTCGACGACGAGGAAGTTGTCGCCGGCGCCGGGGACGTTGGTGAGACCCAGGACCAGGACGGGGGTCGAGGGACCCGCTTCCTCGACGTTGTTGCCCTTGTCGTCGAGCATGGCGCGCACTCGGCCGTAGGCGTCGCCCACGACCATCGTGTCGCCGACGCGGAGGGTACCGCGCTGGACGAGGACGGTGGCGACGGCACCGCGGCCGCGGTCGAGGTGGGACTCGATCGCAATACCCTGAGCGTCCTGCTCGGGGTTGGCGCGCAGGTCGAGCGAGGCGTCGGCGGTGAGGACGACGGCCTCCAGCAGGGAGTCGATGTGCAGACCCTGCTTGGCGGAGATGTCGACGAACATCGTGTCGCCGCCGTACTCCTCGGCGACCAGACCGAACTCGGTGAGCTGACCGCGCACCTTGACCGGGTCGGCACCCTCGACGTCGATCTTGTTGACCGCGACGACGATCGGGACGCCGGCGGCCTTGGCGTGGTTCAGCGCCTCGATCGTCTGCGGCATGACGCCGTCGTTGGCCGCGACCACGAGGATCGCGATGTCGGTCGACTTCGCACCACGGGCACGCATGGCGGTGAACGCCTCGTGACCGGGGGTGTCGATGAAGGTGATGCGACGCTCTTCGTCGTTGACCTCGGTCGAGACCTGGTACGCACCGATGTGCTGCGTGATGCCGCCGGCCTCGCCCGCGACGACGTTCGTCTTGCGGATGGCGTCGAGCAGTCGGGTCTTACCGTGGTCGACGTGACCCATGACGGTCACGACCGGCGGACGCGGCATGAGGTATTCCTCGCCGCCCTCGTCCTCGCCGAACTCGATGTCGAAGCCCTCGAGGAGCTCGCGGTCCTCTTCCTCCGGGCTGACGATCTGAACCGTGTAGTTCATCTCGCCGGCCAGCATCTCCAGCGTCTCGTCGGAGACGGACTGGGTGGCCGTGACCATCTCGCCGAGGTTCATCATCACGGCGACGAGCGAGGCCGGGTTGGCGTTGATCTTCTCCGCGAAGTCGGTGAGGGACGCACCGCGCGACAGGCGAACGGTCTCGCCGTTGCCGCGGGGCAGCATCACGCCGCCGACGGACGGGGCCTGCATGGCCTCGTACTCCTGGCGCCTCTGACGCTTGGACTTGCGGCCACGACGGGCCGGACCGCCGGGACGACCGAAGGCGCCCTGCGTGCCACCACGGGCACCGGGACCACCGGGACGCCCGCCGAAGCCGGGACGACCGCCGCCACCGGCACCGGCCGGACCGCCGCCGAAGCCGCCGCCACCGGGACGCGGGCCGCCGAAGCCGCCGCCGCCCGGACGCGAGCCCGGACCGGCCGGACGACCGGCGAAGCCGCCGCCCGCGGGACGACCGGCACCACCGGGACGGGCACCGCCCGCACCGGGACCACGGCCACCGGGGCCGCCGCCGGGACGGGGACCGGGACCACCGGCAGCGGGACGCTGCGGCATCATGCCCGGGTTGGGACGGTTACCACCGGGGGCACCGCCCGGACGCGGGGCGCCGCCCTGCGGACGGGGCATGCCGCCCGGGGTCGGACGACCCGCACCGGCACCCTGCGGACGCGGAGCGCCGCCGGGGCCGCCCTGCGGACGCGGAGCACCCTGGCCGCCACCGGCGCCGGGGGCACCGGGACGCGGGGCGCCGGCCGGACGGGGCGCCTGCGGGCGCGCCATGCCGGTGGAGCCGCCGGAGGTGAAGGGGTTGTTGCCCGGACGGGGACCCGCCGGACGGGCGCCCTGCGGACGCGGGGCCTGACCGCCGGGACGCGGGGCCTGACCGCCGGTGCCGGGGGCACCGGCCGGACGCGGGGCGCCGGGACGGGCGCCGGGCTGACCACCCTGGGCCGCCGGACGCTCCGTACGCTCCGGACGCTGCTGCGCCGGACGGGGGCCGGGGGCCGCGGCGGGACGCTCGGTGCGCGCCGCCGGGGCGGCCGGGGCCGCCGGAGGCGCGGAGAACTCGGTCGCCACGGGAGCCGCCGGAGCGGGCTTCGGGGCGGCCGGAGCCTTGGGACCGGGACGCGGGCCGGATGCGGCCGGAGTCACCGGGGCGCTGGCGGCCGGAGCCTCGGCGACGGGCGGCTTGGGGGCCACCGGCGCACCGGGCTTCGGGGCAGCGGGACGTGCCGCGGCGGCCGGGGAGGGCGCCGCGGGCTTTGCGGGCGCGGCCTTGCGGGGCGCGCCGGGCTTCGCAGCGGACTTGCCGGCGTTGCCGCCGGGCCCCTGCAGTGCGTCAGTCAACTTGCGTACAACCGGCGCCTCGATCGTCGAGGACGCCGAACGGACGAATTCACCGAGTTCTTGGAGCTTGGCCATGACGACCTTGCTCTCCACCCCGAACTCCTTGGCGAGTTCGTATACCCGGACCTTAGCCACTTCGCTCCTTTTAGGTCCGGGTTACGCCGGACCGTCGCTACTTCATGGGCGTACTCATCGCGTACTCATCGAGTGCTCATCGCAATCTCGACCTACTTCCAACTCGCGAGGTACCTGACCGCACGGGGTATCCGTGCCGTACTACTTCTTACGTCTTACGCTGTCGCCTCGGCCGGTGCGGCCAGAGCCGTGCGCAGTGCCGTCGTGTCGAGCGCTCCTGCGGACCTGAGGGCCCGGGGGAACGCTCTGCGACGGACCGCCTGGTCGAGGCAGACCTCGGCGGGATGCACGTAGGCACCCCGGCCGGGCAGCGTACCGCGCGGATCGGGGACGCATGCGTCCCCTACCGCCACGATGCGCAGCAGATCGCTCTTGGCCGCTCGCTCCCGACACCCCACACAGGTGCGTTCGGGGCATGCGCGGGCTTGCGTCCGGCCAGACACGCCTAAGTCTACCTCCCCGTAGCGACCTCACCCCTTCAGGTGAAAAATCGAACGGATGTCATGGTGATTTCTGAGGGACTTTCGAATGTTTTCGGTCCCTGTCTACCGGCCGGGAACCTCCGGCCGGTAGCGATTTATTCCCGGCCCCGGCCCTGACCGCGGTCGTGACGGTCCTGGTCCCGGCCCTGGTCCCGGCCCTGGCCGCGGTCCTGATGGTCGCCGTCGCGGCCCTGGCCGCGCTCGCCGTCGCCCTCCGCGGACTCCTCGGTGTCCGGCCGGATGTCGATGCGCCAGCCGGTGAGCCGCGCGGCGAGGCGGGCGTTCTGGCCCTCCTTGCCGATGGCCAGCGACAGCTGGTAGTCGGGCACGGTCACCCGCGCCGAGCGCGAGTCCCAGTCCACGACCTCGACCCTGCTCACCCGGGCGGGTGAGAGGGCGTTCGCGACCATTTCCGCCGGGTCGTCCGACCAGTCGACGATGTCGATCTTCTCGCCGTGCAGCTCGGCCATGACGTTGCGCACACGGCTGCCCATCGGGCCGATGCAGGCGCCCTTGGGGTTCAGTCCGGAACGGGTGGACCGGACGGCGATCTTGGTGCGGTGACCGGCCTCGCGGGCGATCGCCGAGATCTCGACGCTGCCGTCGGCGATCTCCGGGACCTCCAGCGAGAACAGCTTCTTCACCAGGTTGGGGTGGGTGCGCGAGAGGGTCACGGACGGACCGCGGACACCCTTCGCCACCCGTACGACGTACGCCTTCAGGCGCAGGCCGTGCGTGTACTCCTCGCCGGGAACCTGCTCCTGCACCGGCAGGATGGCTTCCAGCTTGCCGATGTCGACGAGTACGTTCTTGGGGTCCTTGCCCTGCTGGACGACGCCGGTGATGACGTCGCCCTCGCGGCCGGCGAACTCGCCGAAGGTCAGGTCGTCCTCGGCGTCGCGCAGACGCTGGAGGATCACCTGCTTGGCGGTCGTCGCGGCGATCCGCCCGAAATCCGACGGCGTGTCGTCGAACTCCTTGGGCTCCTGGCCCTCTTCGAGGTCCCTCGGGTCCTCCGTCGCCCACACGACCACGTGACCGTTGGTGCGGTCGAGCACGACGCGGGCGCGCCGGAAGCTGCCCTCCGTGCGGTGGTACGCGATGAGGAGGGCCGACTCGATCGCCTCGACGAGCAGGTCGAAGGAGATCTCCTTCTCCCGGACCAGACCCCGCAGGGCACTCATGTCGATGTCCACGGCTACGCCTCCTCTTCCTTCTTGTCCTTGCGGTTGAACTCGATCTCGACACGCGCCTTGGCGATGTCGGTGAACGCGATGCGGCGGGCGGTCGCCTTGCGGCCCTTCACGCCCGGTACTTCCAGGTCCATGCCCTCGTCGTCGACGTCGAGGATGCGGGCGATCAGTTCCCCGGCGCCCTTCTCGTCCTCGGCGGACAGCTGGAACTTCACGAGGCGGCCGATCGCCCGGACGTAGTGACGGTGCTCGCTGAGGGGGCGGTCCGCGCCCGGGGAGCTGACTTCGAGGACGTACTCGTCCTCACCCATCACGTCGGAATCGTCGAGCAGGTCGGAGACCTCACGGCTCAGCTCGGCACAGGCGTCCAGCTCCACGCCCTCATCGGAATCCACCACGATCCGCAGCATCCGGCGCTTGCCCGCCTTGGACATCTCGATGTCTTCGAGGTCCAGGCCCTTGGCGGCGACGAGCGGCTCCAGCAGTCCGCGCAGCCTGTCGCTCTGGGTGGTGCTCATCCGGGTGACTCCTCGGCCGCGTGTGCTGTTGTGGTTTTCCGTCGCGTGTCAGGTCAAAGGGTATCCGGTCGCGGAGGGTGTTGCCGTCCGCGCCGTCTACGGGCCCCCCGGGTACCGTGATCACACCCCTGCCCCGCCACACCCGAGGACGGCGCCGTGCCCTGGACCCAGCCCTTGCGGCCCTCGCGAAGAACCCTGCTCGCCGGAGCCGCCGGTGCGGCCGGGGGCGCCCTGCTCACCGGGTGCACCGGTGACGGCGGCCCGGCGGGGGCCGACACCGGAGTTTCACTCGAACGGCGGATGCGCGAGGGCGCCGTTCGTGACAGTGCGCGGCTGCTGGAACGTTACGACGCGACCTCGGCCGCCCACCCCGCGCTGGCGGAGCGCCTCGCGCCGCTGCGCGCGGCCGTCGCCGCGCACACGGCGGCCCTGGCCTTCGCGGAACCCGCCGCCGGGAGCACCCCCTCGGCCTCGGCTTCCCCCTCGGCCTCCCCCCCGGCGCCGCCGGCCGCCCGGGACGCCGTACCGGCGCAGCCCGCCGAGGCGCTGAGCGCGCTCGCCGACGCGGAGCGGAGCCTGTCCCAGGCGCGCACCATCGCGCTGGCCGGGGCGCCCGGGGAACTGGCCCGGATGCTGGCCTCCGTCGCGGCCTGCGGCGCCGTCCACACGTACCTGCTGACCTCGACGCCCCCGGGAGCCGACTCGTGAAGCCCGAACCCGCCGCCGGCCGCTCCCTGCAGGCCGCGCAGGCCGCCCTGGCCGCCGAGCACGCGGCCGCGTACGGGTACGGGGTGATCGGAGCCCGGGTCGCGGCGGCCCGTGCCACCGAGGCCCGCGAGGCGTACGGGAACCACCTGGCCCGCCGGGACGCGCTCACCCGCAAGGTGCGCGAGTTGGGCGGCGCGCCGGTGGCCGCCGAGGCCGCGTACGCCCTGCCGTTCGAGCTGCGCACCCCCGACGACACGGAGCGGCTGGCGGCGGTGATCGAGGACCGGGTGGCCGGGGCGTACTCCGACCTGGTCCGGGCGGCGGACGGCCAGTTGCGCCGCGACGCGGCGGACGCGCTGAGCGCCGCGGCCGTGCGCGCGGCACGCTGGCGCGGGGGCGGCGTAGCCTTCCCAGGGCTCGCGGAACGCTCCGACCGGGCCCCGGCCGGCTGAAAGGGACCACGCACGCATGGCTTTCGAACCGCCGCAGCGGCTCGTACGGGCGCTCGGCGAGCTGCCGGCGACGGCGCAGGACAGCGACTGGCTGGGGCGGCTGCCCGTGCTCGCCAAGGAGGCGCTGGAGCGCCGGGAGGTCGAGGCGCAGCGGGTCCAGGCCCCGGGCGGCCGCAGCAGCCTGGTGCTCCTGGTCCGGTACGCCGACGGCACCCCGGCCGCGCTGAAGCTGGCGCCGCCGGGCGCCCGGCCCGACCGGGAGCTGGCCGCGCTCGCCCACTGGGGCGGTTTCGGGTCCGTACGGGTCCTCGACTCGCGCCACCACGAGGAGGACGGGGGCCTGCTGCTGGAGCGGCTGCACCCGGAGGTGTCGCTGCGCTCGCTGCCGGACGCCAAGGCCCTGCTGGAGGCGTGCGGCACGCTGCGCCGGCTGTGGGTGGCGCCGCCGCCCGGGCACCCCTTCGAGACGGTGGCCGAGCGCACGGAGCGCCAGGGCGGGGCGCTGCGGGCGGCGCCCGAGGAGGTGCGGGCGCTGGCGGACACGGCGCTGGCGGTCCGGGAGGAGCTGACGGCGGCGCCCGGCGAGGAGCTGCTGCTGCACGGGGCCTTCCGGCAGGGCAAGGTGCTGGCCGGGGAGCGGGCGCCCTGGCTGACGGTGGGCCCGGATCCGCTGGTCGGCGAGCGGGCCTATGACCTGGCCCGGCTGGTCAGGGACCGGCTGGAGGACCAGGTGGCGACGTCGGCGGGGGCGTCGGGGGCCCGGCGGCGGGTGAACCGGCTGGCGGACTCCCTGGAGGTGGACCGGGACCGGCTGCGGGGCTGGACGGTGTTCCGGGCGGTGGAGTCCGGGATGCGGGCGCTGGCCGCGGGGCGGCGCCGGGACGCGGAGCTGCTGCTGGAGTTCGCGGCCTGGTTGTAGGGCATACCGTAAGTAAGAGGTATATGTCCGGCAGGGGGCTGCCATGGTCGAGGAACTCCTGACAGTGGGAATCACGGCCGCCGCGGGCGCGGCGGTGTACCTGGGCGCCGCGGCCCGGGTGGTGAAGCAGTACGAGCGGGGCGTGGTGCTGCGCTTCGGCCGGCTGCGCGAGGGCGTCCGGGGGCCGGGCTTCACGATGGTGGTGCCGTTCGTGGACCGGCTGCGCAAGGTGAACATGCAGATCGTGACGATGCCGGTGCCGGCCCAGGAGGGCATCACCCGGGACAACGTCACGGTGCGGGTGGACGCGGTCGTGTACTTCAAGGTGGTGGACGCGGCGAGCGCGCTCATCGAGGTCGAGGACTACCGCTTCGCGGTCTCCCAGATGGCCCAGACCTCGCTGCGGTCGATCATCGGCAAGAGCGACCTGGACGATCTGCTGTCGAACCGGGAGCAGCTCAACCAGGGGCTGGAGCTGATGATCGACAGTCCGGCGGTGGGCTGGGGCGTGCAGATCGACCGGGTCGAGATCAAGGACGTGTCGCTGCCGGAGACGATGAAGCGGTCGATGGCGCGGCAGGCGGAGGCGGACCGTGAACGCCGGGCGCGCGTGATCAACGCGGACGCGGAGCTCCAGGCCTCGAAGAAGCTGGCGGAGGCGGCGGCGGTGATGTCGGAGCAGCCGGCGGCGCTCCAACTGCGGTTGCTCCAGACGGTGGTGGCGGTCGCGGCGGAGAAGAACTCGACGCTGGTGCTGCCCTTCCCGGTGGAACTCCTGCGCTTCCTGGAGCGCGCCGCGCCGTCCGCGCCGGGATCCCCGGACGCGGCCGTCGGCGGGGCTCAGCGACCGGCTCCGACGCCGACGCCGGCCGCACCGGGGGCGCCGCCTCCCGCGCTGCCGCCGGAGCCCGCCACCGCGGAACTCACCCCGGGCGAACCGGCCCCTGACGCCCCGCCGGCACCCCCGGCGGAGCCGGAGGAGGGGCGGGGCGCGTAGCCCGGTGCCGCGCGGGTCAGGACCGCGCGGTCAGCCGCAACAGGGCCTCGTCCAGCGGGAGTTCCTCGCGGGTACCGGCCGCGCGGTCCTGGAGTTCGACCACGCCGTCGGCGGAGCGGCGGCCCGCCACCAGGATCCACGGGACGCCGATCAGCTCCGCGTCGGTGAGCTTCACGCCCGGGGAGAGGCCGGGCCGGTCGTCGAGCAGGACCCGACGCCCGGCGCCGGCCAGCGCGTTCGCGGCCTCCTCGGCGAGGGCCAGCGGTACGGCCTTGCCCGCCGCCACCACGTGGACGTCGGCCGGCGCCACGGCGGCGGGCCAGCACAAGCCCCGCTCGTCGGCGCTCTGTTCGGCGAGGGCGGCCACGGCGCGGGAGACGCCGATGCCGTAGGAGCCCATGGTCACCCGGACCGGCTTGCCCTCCTTGCCGAGCACGTCCAGCCCGAAGGCATCGGCGTACTTGCGGCCGAGCTGGAAGATGTGCCCGATCTCGATGGCCCGGTCCAGGCGCAGTCCGCTGCCGCAGGCGGGGCAGGGGTCGCCCGGCTCGACGACGACGACGTCCAGGTAGCGGTCGACCTCGAAGTCCCGGCCGCACACCACGTGCCGGGCGTGCGTGTCCGGCTTGTTGGCGCCGGTCACCCAGGAAGTGCCGGGCGCCACGCGGGGGTCGGCGAGGTAGGGGACCTTGCCCAGGCCCTGCGGGCCCACGTAGCCGCGTACCAGGTCGGGGCGGTCGGCGAAGTCCTCCGCCGTCACCAGCTCGACCACCGCGGGGGCCAGGTGCTCGCCGAGCTTGCCGAGGTCCACCTCGCGGTCACCGGGGACGCCGATGGCGGTGATCTCGCCGTCGACCTTGACCAGGAGGTTCTTCAGGGTCGCCGAGGCGGGCACGCCCAGGTGCGCCGCCAGCGTCTCGATGGTGGGGGTGTCGGGGGTGTCCACCTCCTCGACGGGCGGGTGTTCGGCGGTGACGGGGGTCAGCGCGAAGGTCACGGCCTCGGTGTTGGCCGCGTAGTCACAGGAGGGGCAGTCCACGAAGGTGTCCTCGCCCGCCGCGGCCGGGGCGAGGAACTCCTCGGACGCCGAGCCGCCCATCGCGCCGGAGACCGCCGAGACGATCCGGTGGTCCAGACCGAGGCGCTCGAAGATGCGGACGTAGGCCTCGCGGTGCAGCCGGTAGGACTCCGCCAGGCCCTCGTCGGAGACGTCGAAGGAGTAGGAGTCCTTCATCTGGAACTCGCGCCCGCGCAGCACTCCGGAACGGGGCCGGGCCTCGTCGCGGTACTTGGTCTGGATCTGGTACAGCATGACCGGCAGGTCCTTGTAGGACGTGCACTGGTCCTTCACGACGAGGGTGAAGATCTCCTCGTGGGTGGGGCCGAGGAGGTAGTCGGCGCCCTTGCGGTCCTTCAGCCGGAACAGCAGGTCGCCGTACTCGGACCAGCGGCCGCTGACCTCGTAGGGCTCCTTGGGCAGCAGGGCCGGGAGCAGCACCTCCTGCGCCCCGATGGCGTCCATCTCCTCGCGGACGATGCGGGAGACGTTGTCCAGGACCCGCTTGCCGAGCGGCAGCCAGGTCCACACCCCGGCGGAGCTGCGGCGGACGTATCCGGCGCGGACCAGCATGCGGTGGCTGAGGGTCTCGGCGTCGGCCGGGTCCTCGCGGAGGGTCTTGGCCATGAGGCGGGACATGCGCTGCACGTGTTGCGTTGACATGCCGGGAGCCTAGCCGGGGCCGCGCGGGGCCCGGAAACGGTTTCAGCGCCTGCGCAACGGGAGCGGGGCGCCCATGACGGCGTACGGGAGGCTCGCGCTCGGGAAGTGGACGCGGCGGGCCAGGTCCCGGTAGCCGAGGGCCGCGTACAGGCCGCGGGCCGGGCTGTCGGTGTCGATGGCGGAGAGGATCGAGCGGGGTTCCCGCGCGGTGTCGGTGATCTCGGTGATGAGGGCGCGCCCGACGCCGCGGCCCTGGAAGCCGGGGTGGACGTGCAGTTCGGTGATGACGAAGGAGCCGTCGAGCCAGTGGTCGGCGCCGCCGGCGCGCAGGTAGGGCTCGACGATGGTGGACCACCAGTGGGCGCGGTCGTTGGGCATGCCGTAGACGAAGCCGGCGAGGGCCCCGTCGTCGGTGTACGCGCCGAGCGCGCGGGCGCCGGGGCAGGTCATGTGGCGCTGCACGATGTAGCGCCGGATGCCGATCTCCTCCTCGCTGAGCCCGAAGGCCACGGCCTGGACGCGCAGGGCTTCGTCCACCCGGCCGGCGAGGTCGAGGGGGCCGATGCGGAGTCCGGCGGGCCGTGCGGGGCCGTCGCCCCCGGGGGTAGGCAGCATGCGGCGACCTTACTTCGGGGTAGGGCCGCTGCGGTACGGCTCGGGCGAAAGCGGAGCCGTCAGAAGAGCACGCTCATGAACGCGCCGACCTCGCGGAAGCCGACCCTGCGGTAGGCGGCGCGGGCGGCGGTGTTGAAGTCGTTGACGTAGAGGCTGACGACGGGGGCCACATCGCGCAGGGCGTACGCGACGACGGCGGCCATGCCGCTCTCGGAGTGCCCGCGTCCGCGGAACTCGGGGTCCACCCACACGCCCTGGATCTGGCACGCGCGCGGGGTGGCGGCGCCGATCTCGGCCTTGAAGACGACCTTGCCGTTCTCGATGCGGGCGAAGGAGCGGCCGGCGCCGACCAGCTCGGCGACCCGGGCCTGGTAGAGCAGGCCGCCGTCGCCGGCGAGCGGGGAGATGCCCACCTCCTCGGTGAACATGGCCACGCAGGCGGGCATGATCAGGTCCATCTCGTCCTTGCGGACGCGGCGGACCAGCGGGTCGGCGGTGATCGCGGCGGACGGCTGCTCGGTGACCATGAGGGGCTGGTGGGCGCGGACGTCACGGGCCGGGCCCCAGCTGGGCTCCAGGAGCCTCCACAGCAGCCGGGTGGCCTCGGCGGGGCCGACGATGGAGGAGCAGCGGCGGCCGGTGCGGCGGGCCCGGTCGGCGAAGGCCCGTACGGCGTCGGGTCCGGCGCAGGCGGGGACCAGGTTGGCGCCCGCGTAGCACAGGGAGCGGAGCTCTCCGTCGGCGTACCAGCCCCACATCTCCCCGCCCAGGCGCCACGGGTCGAGTCCGGCGACCTGGACCCGGGAGGTGATGAAGGCGTTCTCCACCGGCTCGCGTCCGAGGATGTCGAGCGCGGCGTCGAGATCACTGGGCTCAAGGACCCGGGTGGTGGTCTGCGTCAACACTGGGGCCTCACCATGCAAGTCTGCTGATCTCCGCACTGTACCCGGCGTCGCCTGCGGATGCCCTGTCCCACGGGTCACGAAAAGGCCCCGGCCCCGCCCCCGAACTGCGGGAACGGGGCCGGGGCCGTTTCGCTTGCCAGCCGGTGCCTCAGGCGCCGATGGCGACGGTGGGCTCGCCGGAGGCGACGCCGTCGCGCTCCATCTGCTCGGCGATCTTCATCGCCTCTTCGATGAGGGTCTCGACGATCTTCGACTCGGGCACGGTCTTGATGACCTCGCCCTTCACGAAGATCTGGCCCTTGCCGTTGCCGGAGGCGACACCGAGGTCGGCCTCGCGGGCCTCGCCGGGGCCGTTGACGACGCAGCCCATGACCGCGACGCGCAGCGGGACCTCCATGCCCTCCAGACCCGCCGTGACCTCCTCGGCCAGCTTGTAGACGTCGACCTGGGCGCGCCCGCACGAGGGGCAGGAGACGATCTCCAGGCGGCGGGGCTTGAGGTTGAGGGACTCCAGGATCTGGATGCCGACCTTGACCTCTTCGACCGGCGGGGCGGAGAGCGAGACGCGGATGGTGTCGCCGATGCCCTCGGAGAGCAGCGCGCCGAAGGCGACGGCGGACTTGATGGTGCCCTGGAACGCGGGGCCGGCCTCGGTGACGCCGAGGTGCAGCGGGTAGTCGCAGGCGGCGGCGAGCTGGCGGTAGGCGTTGACCATGACGACCGGGTCGTTGTGCTTGACCGAGATCTTGATGTCGCTGAAGCCGTGCTCCTCGAAGAGGGAGGCCTCCCACAGCGCGGACTCGACCAGCGCCTCGGGGGTGGCCTTGCCGTACTTCTTCAGCAGCCGCGCGTCGAGCGAGCCGGCGTTGACACCGATCCGGATCGGGGTGCCGGCGTCCTTGGCGGCGCGCGCGATCTCCTTGACCTTGTCGTCGAACTGCTTGATGTTGCCCGGGTTCACGCGGACCGCGGCGCAGCCGGCGTCGATCGCGGCGAACACGTACTTCGGCTGGAAGTGGATGTCGGCGATGACCGGGATCTGCGACTTCTTCGCGATGACGGCGAGGGCGTCGGCGTCGTCCTGGGTCGGGCAGGCGACGCGGACGATGTTGCAGCCGGAGGCGGTCAGCTCGGCGATCTGCTGGAGCGTGGCGCCGATGTCGGAGGTGCGGGTGGTGGTCATCGACTGCACCGAGATGGGTGCGTCGCCGCCGACGGCCACGGAGCCGACCTGGATCTTGCGGCTGACCCGGCGGTCGGCGAGCTTCGTCGGCACGGACGGCATTCCGAGAGAGATGGCAGTCATCTGCTGTGCAACCCCAAGGTGTGGATCAAGGTCCCGAGATCGGCGGGCTCCAGCCTTCGAGATTACGCCAATCAGCGCGTTCCCCCCGCATCCGCGGGGGTGCGCCACCCGAACGTAGGGAGCCGGGCACGATGTGTGCCCGGCTCCCGTACGCGTCGTGTAACCGCCGGAGCGGCTAGGTGATCTTGATCGGGTTCACCACGTCCGCCACGAGCACCAGCAGGGTGAAGCAGACGAAGACGCCGGCGACCACGTACGCGGCGGGCATCAGCCGGGCCACGTCGAAGGGGCCGGGGTCGGCGCGCCGGAAGAGCTTCGCGACGCTGCGGCGCAGGGACTCCCACAGGGCGCCCGCGATGTGCCCGCCGTCCAGGGGCAGCAGCGGCAGCATGTTGAACAGGAACAGGGACAGGTTGAACATGCCGAGGACGTTGAGCAGGATCGAGAACTTCTGCTCGCCGGGCAGGTCGAGGGCGGCGATGTCACCGCTCATGCGGGCCGCGCCGACGATGCCCATCGGGGAGTCGGGCTCGCGCTCGGCGCCGTCGAAGGCCGCGTTCCACAGGGCGGGGATCTTGGCGGGGAGCTTGACCAGGCCCTGGACGCTGCCCTCGGCGATCTCGGACATGTGGTCCAGGGATTCGCCGAAGGTCAGGGCCGCGATCTCGGTCTTCGGGCTGAAGCCGAGCCAGCCCGCCGTCACGTACTCGCCCTTGACGTAGCCGCCGTGGCCGTCGGTCTTGGCGACCCGGTTCTCGATCAGGTTCACCGGGACGGTCGTCTTCTGCCCGTCGCGCACGACGGTGAGGGTGGCGGGTCCGATGGTGTCGCGGATCTTCTTCTGGAGGGTGGCCCAGTCGGTGACGGCACGGCCGTCGAAGGCGACGATCCGGTCGTCGGCCCGCAGTCCGGCCTGCTTCGCCGGAGCCACCGGGTCGGTGCTCTTGCAGACCTCGCGGTTCTCGCTCTGCTGGATGACGCAGGGCGAGACGCCGGAGATCTGGGTGGTCGTCCGGTTGACCCCGAAGGTCATCCAGACGCCGAAGAAGAGGGCCAGCGCGAGCACCAGGTTCATGAAGGGGCCCGCGAACATCACGATGACGCGCTTCCAGGGCTTGCGCGTGTAGAAGAGCCGCGACTCGTCCCCGGGCTGGAGCTCCTCGTAGGCCGCCGAGCGGGCGTCCTCGATCATGGAGCGGAACGGCGAGGTGGAGCGGGCCGAGACCCGGCCGTCCTCGCCGGGCGGGAACATCCCGATCATGCGGATGTAGCCACCCATGGGGATGGCCTTGATCCCGTACTCCGTGTCGCCCTTCTTGCGCGACCAGATGGTCTTGCCGAAGCCGACCATGTACTGGGGCACGCGGATGCCGAAGAGCTTGGCCGTGGAGAGGTGGCCGAGCTCGTGCCAGGCGATGGAGAAGAGCAGCCCGCCCACGAAGACGAGCACACCGATCAGGTTCAGCACCAGCGTCATGCGCCCGCCTCCACGGCGGCCCGCGCCGCCATCTCCCGTGCCCGGGCCCTGGCCCAGGTCTCCGCTTCGAGGACGTCCGCCACCGTCAGGGAAGTTCCCGATTCCGGCGTCCCGTGCTCGTCGACCACTGCGGAGACGGTATCCATGATTGCTGTGAACGGCAGCCGACCGGCCAGGAAGGCCTCGACGCACTCCTCGTTCGCCGCATTGAACACCGCGGGCGCCGTGCCGCCCAGGGTACCGACGTGGCGGGCCAGGCCCACCGATGGGAAGGCCTCGGTGTCCAGGGGGAAGAACTCCCAGGTGGAGGCCTTGCTCCAGTCGAAGGCGGGGGCCGCGTCCGGGACCCGCTGGGGCCAGCCCAGGCCGATCGCGATGGGGCCGCCCATGTCCGGCGGGGTGGCCTGGGCGAGGGTGGAGCCGTCGGTGAACTCGACCATGGAGTGCACGTAGGACTGCGGGTGGACGACGACCTCGATGCGCTCGAAGGGGATGTCGTAGAGCAGGTGCGCCTCGATGACCTCCAGGCCCTTGTTGACCAGGGTCGAGGAGTTCACGGTGATCACCGGGCCCATGGCCCAGGTGGGGTGCGCGAGGGCGTCCTCGACCGTGACGGAGGCCAGCTCCGCGCGGGTGCGGCCGCGGAAGGGGCCGCCGGAGGCGGTCACGACGAGCTTGCGGACGTCGGCCCGGGTGCCGGCGGCGAGCGCCTGGAAGAGGGCCGCGTGCTCGGAGTCCACGGGGACGATCTGGCCGGGCTTCGCGAGTGCCTTGACCAGCGGGCCGCCGACGATCAGCGACTCCTTGTTGGCCAGGGCCAGGGTGCGTCCGGCGCGCAGCGCGGCCAGGGTGGGCGCGAGGCCGATGGAACCGGTGATGCCGTTGAGGACGGTGTGGCAGGGGGAGGCGGCGAGTTCGGCCGCGGCGTCGGGTCCGGCCAGGATCTCGGGCAGCGGCTCACCGGGCCCGTACTGGGCGACCAGCGCCTCCTTCAGGGCCGCTACGACGTCCTCGCGGGCGACGGCCACCGTGCGCACCCGCAGCCGCCGGGCCTGCTCGGCCAGCAGCGCGACGCGGCCGCCGGCCGCGGACAGCGCGGTGACCCGGAAGCGGTCGGGGTGGCGCAGGGCCAGGTCGATGGCCTGGGTGCCGATGGAGCCGGTCGACCCGAGGATGACGATGTCCCGGCGGCCGGCCGCGGCGTCGAAGATGAGGTGCGGGTCGGCGAGGGGGGCTGGACTGTCGCTCATGCCCCCCATTGTTGCCGCAACTCAGGGGCGCTTGGACACGGAGTCCCCGTCCGTGACGCGCAGCAGCAGGTGCGGCAGCGTTCCGGCGAAGTCGGGCAGCGCGCGGGCCACCCGCCACCAGGCCTCCGGGTCCTCGCCGAGGGTCAGCGCGAACAGCCGGTCGGCCTCGGCACGGGCGGCGAGCACGGCGGCGGGCCGGTCGTGCCGGTCGGGGTGGCCGGTGGCGCCGAGCCACTGGTCCTCGTCCAGGGCCCAGCAGGCGGGCAGCTTGTGCCGGATCACGTCGGCGCCGGTGAGCAGGGAGCGGTCGAGGCAGTCGCGGACCCAGCGGACGTCCTCCTCGACGGTGTCCATCGGTACGCCCAGGCTGACCAGGGCCAGCTCCCTCTCCCACCCGCCGGTCGGCTCGGCCGTGCCCGGGTCCGGGGCCAGGTGGCGCACGGCGCGGGCGAGCGCCGGGTCGTGCCGTACGTCGCCGGGCCCGGGCGGCGCTCCCGCGGCGAGGGCCGCCGCGAGCTCGGGCAGGGTGCCGGTGAAGGCGGCGGCCCGGCCGGGCAGTTCCGCCCACAGCCGCGGGTCCGCGCCGAGGGCGGGGCGCAGGGCGCGCTGGACGGCGGACTGCATCTCGGCCTGTTCGGGCAGTGTCCAGCGCAGCCCGGGGACGGCGGGGAGGTGGCCCAGCAGCAGGGTCCGGGGCGCGGGGGCCACGTGGGCGACGAGCTCGTCGCAGGTCAGCAGGCCCATCCGGACGGCGCGTACGGCGGGCCGGTACCAGCGGGGCCCGTACGTCTGCCCCGTGCGCGCGTCCAGCAGCGCGGCGCACGCCTCCCGGGGCAGCGCGCCGGCCAGCAGCAGCGCCTCGACCGCGCCTGAGGGCAGCGGGGCGCGGGCGTGCTCGCTCAGCAGCGGCCCGGCGTCCAGCAGGTGCGGCATCCGCAGCAGGGTCAGCGGGACGCGGGGGCGGCGGCCGTGGCGGCGGAGCAGGCCGATCAGCTCGCCGGGGGCGAAGGGGCCCGGGCCGACCTCGCGGAGCAGCTCCGGCGAGGGGCCGGGCCGGGCGGCGTACCGGGCGGGGCCGGGCAGGCCGGGCAGCGGGCGGCCGACGACGTGGGGGTTGCGGGCGATGTAGTGCCGGTCCTCCTCGGTGCCGTGGCGCAGCAGCAGGGTGACGGCCGAGGCGGACAGCCACTGGTCGCGGCACAGGTACTTGCGGGCCGGCCCGTCGAGCCGGTCGAGCAGGGCGGCGACCACCTGGTGCGGTGCGTGGCGCAACAGGTGCGCCACGCACCACGCCAGCCGCCGGCTGGCCCGGTCCTGCTCGGCCGTCGCCATCGTTCTCGTCCGCCTCGCGTTCCTGCGTACCCGTGCCGTACCCGTGCCCGTACCCGTGCCCGTACTCGTCACTCGTACTCGTACAGCTGTCCGGTCCTGCTGCCGATGATGGCAGGTCAGCGCAGGGGACGGTGCACGTTTTCGTGCGCGGAGGGGCCTGGGGCGGCCTCCGCGATCCACGGGCCGTCGCCCGAGGGGTCGAGGACGCCCTCCTCCAGCCAGGTGTAGGTGCCGCCGAGGACCCCTTCGACGACCTTGCGGTCGAGGTCGTCGGTGTTGGACCAGAGGCGGCCGAAGAGCTCCTCGACCCGGATCCGGGACTGGCGGCAGAAGGCGTCGGCGAGCTGGTAGGCCTCGCGGCCGTGGTCGCCTGTGGCCCGCAGGTGCTCGGCGCGGACGCAGGCGGCGCTCATCGCGAAGAGTTCGGCGCCGATGTCGACGATCCGGCCGAGGAAGCCCTGTTTGGTCTCCATGCGGCCCTGCCAGCGGGCCATCGCGAGGAAGGTGGAGCGGGCGAGCCTGCGGGCGCCGCGCTCGACGTAGCGCAGGTGGGTGGCGAGGTCCGGGTGGCCGGCGGGGTGGAACTCGCGGTAGGCGCCGGGGACCTGGCCGGGCCCGGCGGCGAGCTTGGGCAGCCAGCGGGCGTAGAAACCGGTGGCGCGGGCGCCCGCCTTCGCCTTGTCGGCCAGCGGCTTGTCGGGGTCGATGAGGTCACCGGCGACGGAGAGGTGGGCGTCGACGGCCTCGCGGGCGATCAGCAGGTGCATGATCTCCGTCGAGCCCTCGAAGATCCGGTTGATGCGCAGGTCGCGCAGCAGCTGCTCGGTGGGCACGGCCCGCTCGCCGCGCGCGGCGAGGGACTCGGCGGTCTCGAAGCCGCGGCCGCCGCGGATCTGGACCAGCTCGTCCGCCATCAGCCAGGCCATCTCGGAGCCGTAGAGCTTGGCGAGGGCGGCTTCGATGCGGATGTCGTTGCGGTCCTCGTCGGCCATCTGGGAGGCGAGGTCCACGACCGCTTCGAGGGCGAAGGTGGTGGCCGCGATGAAGGAGATCTTGGCTCCGACGGCCTCGTGGCGGGCGACCGGGCGGCCCCACTGCTCGCGTACGCCGCTCCACTCGCGGGCGATCTTCAGGCACCACTTGCCGGCGCCGACGCACATGGCGGGCAGGGACAGCCGGCCGGTGTTGAGGGTGGTCAGCGCGATCTTGAGGCCGGCCCCCTCGGCGCCGATCCGCTGCGCGGCGGGCACCCGGACCCGGTGGAAGCGGGTGACGCCGTTCTCCAGGCCGCGCAGGCCCATGAAGGCGTTGCGGTGCTCTACGGTGATCCCCGGCGAATCGGCCTCGACGACGAAGGCGGTGATCCCGCCGCGGTGTCCCTCGCTCTTCGGGACCCGGGCCATGACGACGAGGAGGTCGGCGACGACCCCGTTGGTGGTCCACAGCTTGACCCCGTCGAGTACGTACGCGTCCTCGCCGTCGGGTACGGCGGTGGTGGCCAGCCGGGCCGGGTCGGAGCCGACGTCGGGCTCGGTGAGCAGGAAGGCGCTGATCGCGGAGGTGGCGCAGCGCGGCAGGTAGGCCTCCTTCTGCTCCTTGGTGCCGAACATCTTCAGCGGCTGCGGGACGCCGATGGACTGGTGGGCGGAGAGCAGCGCGCCGATGGCGGGGCTGACCGAGCCGACGAGGGCGAGGGCCTTGTTGTAGTAGACCTGGGTCAGGCCGAGGCCGCCGTACTCGGTGCCGATCTTCATGCCGAGGGCGCCGAGCTCCTTGAGCCCGCGCACCGTCTCGTCGGGGATCCGCGCCTCGCGTTCGATGCGGGCGCCGTCGATCCGCGTCTCGCAGAAGACCCTGAGCCGGGCCAGGAAGGCCTCGCCGCGCCGGACGTCCTCGGCGTCGGGGAGCGGGTGGGGGTGGATCAGGTCGAGCCGGAACCGCCCGAGGAAGAGCTCCTTGGCGAAACTGGGCTTGCGCCAGTCCTGTTCCCGGGCCGCCTCGGCGACCTGGCGTGCCTCGCGCTCGGTCACCTTGGGCTGTACGGGCTGTGCGGGCTGCGTCGCTGACATCCGGGGGCTCACCTCACCGCGCATCGGGGACTACCGGTCGGTGCTACTCCGGAGTCGTACCCGTTTCGGACCCCCGGGAAAAGACCCGGTCGGGTGCCTTCTCCGACGCCCCGCCCTCCCGGCCGGAAACGGCCGGGCAGAGCGGGGAAAAGGGGGACGGCCGGAGCCCCCGCACAGTGGGCTCCGGCCGTCGGTCTGGGACCGTACGAGCAGGTCAGAGGTCGAGGCCCGTGAGGACCAGGACGCGCTCGTAGGTGTAGTCGTCCATCGCGTAGCGGACGCCCTCGCGGCCGACACCGGACTGCTTGACGCCGCCGTACGGCATCTGGTCGGCGCGGTAGGACGGCGCGTCGCCGATGATCACGCCGCCGACCTCCAGCTCGCGGTGGGCGCGGAAGGCCACCTGGACGTCGCGGGTGAAGACGCCGGTCTGCAGGCCGAACTTCGAGTCGTTGACGGCGGCGAAGGCCTCGTCGGTGTTCTCGACGCGCAGCAGGGTCAGGACCGGGCCGAAGACCTCTTCGGTGGCGAGCTTCACGCCGGCCGGGACGTCCGCGACGACGGTCGGCTCGACGGTGGCGCCCTGGCGGCCGCCGCCGGTGAGCAGCTTGGCGCCGGCCGAGACGGCCTCCGTGACCCAGGCCTCGACGCGCCGGGCGGCGTCCTCGGAGACCAGCGGGCCGACGTCGGTGGCGTCGTCGGACGGGTCGCCGGTGACCTGCGCCCGGACCTTCTCGACGACCTTCTCGGCGAGGCGGTCGTAGACGGAGGCGTCGGCGATCACGCGCTGCACGGAGATGCAGGACTGGCCGGCCTGGTAGTTCGAGAAGGTCGCGATACGGGTCGCGGCCCAGTCGAGGTCGGCCTCGGAGGACCAGTCGGCGAGGACCACGGCCGCGGCGTTGCCGCCGAGCTCCAGCGTGCAGTGCTTGTGGGGCACGGACTGCTGGATGGCGTAGCCGACGGTGTCGGAGCCGGTGAAGGAGATGACGGGCAGGCGCTCGTCCTTGACCAGGGCCGGCATCTTCTCGTTGGCGACCGGCAGAACCGACCAGGAGCCGGCCGGGAGGTCGGTCTCGGCGAGGAGCTCGCCCAGGATCAGACCGGAGAGCGGGGTGGCCGGGGCCGGCTTCAGGATGATCGGCGCGCCGACGGCGATGGCCGGGGCCACCTTGTGGGCGCACAGGTTCAGCGGGAAGTTGAACGGCGCGATGCCGAGCACGGGACCCTTGACGAAGCGGCGGGTCAGGGCCAGGCGGCCGACGCCGCCGGCGTCGGTGTCCAGGCGCTGGGCCTCTCCGCCGTTGAACCGGCGGGCCTCTTCGGCGGCGAAGCGGAACACGGACACCGCACGGCCGACCTCACCGCGGGCCCACTTGACGGGCTTGCCGTTCTCGGCGGAGATCAGCTGGGCGATCTCCTCGGTGCGCTCCGCGAGCCGCTTGGACACGTGGTCCAGGGCGGCGGCCCGTACGTGGGCGGGCGTCGCGGAGAACTCCGCCGTCACGGCGTGCGCCGCGGCCACGGCCTCTTCGACCTGAGCGTCGGTCGGCACGCTGACGCTGCCGACCAGGCGGCCGTCCCACGGGTTGTGGACGTCGAAGCTGTCCTCGCCGGTGGCCAGGCGGCCGGCGAGCCAGAAGGCGTGGGTGGAAGTCATGCGAATCCCGGCCCTTCGAATGTGTGCGGTGGGTCGTTGTCCCCACCACCGTAGGACTCGACCGGGCCATCGGTGTTTATCCGGGGTGGAGCGCCACCCGCCCGCGCTGCGCCGCTTTGTCACTGTCGCGGCCGGGACCGCTCGTGCGGGCGGGGCCGCGCGCGGGCGTCACGGGGTGGTGGAGCCCGCCTTCAGGGCCAGCCACAGCTCCATGCGCACGTCCGGGTCGTCCAGGGAGCGGCCGAGGATCTCCTCGACCCGCTTCATCCGGTAACGCAGGGTGTGCCGGTGCACGCCCAGGTCGGCCGCCGCCGCGTCCCACTGGCCGTGCCGGGACAGCCACGCCTGGAGGGAGGCCACCAGGTCGCCCCGGCCGGTCGCGTCGTGCTCCCGCAGGGCCCGCAGGGTGCCGTCCGCGAAGGCCCGTACCGCGTCGTCGGCCAGCAACGGCAAAACGGAGCCCGCCGCGAGGTCCTCGTGCTCGACCATGGACCGCCCCCGGCGGCGGGCCACCGCGAGGGCCTGGTCGGCCTGCTTCAGGGCCGCCGCCACGCCCGCCGGTACGGCCGCCGCCGACAGTCCGACCACCAGTTCGTCCGGCTCGGGCCCGGTCGCGTCCCGGCCGCGCCGCGACTCCAGCGCCTCCGCGTGGTCCGCGCACGCCCGCACCGCCGAGCCCCCGTCGGCGGCCAGCACCACCAGCCGCCCGTCCTCCGGCACCACCAGCAGCGCCTCCCCGGTCCGCGCGGCCGCCGACTCCACCGCGTCGGCCAGCAGTGCCAGCCCCTCCGGCTGCGCGGTGCCCGGCAGCGCCGGCTCCGCGACGACGATCCGGAACGGCGCCTCCAGCAGCGCCCCGTACAGGTCCCCGGCCACGGCCCGCGCGTGCTCGGCCTGCCCCTCCAGCAGCATCCGCAGCACGGCGGCGCCGAGCCGGGACTCCGCCTCGTGCAGCGACCGGGAGCGCTCGGTGGTGAGGGTGAGCAGGGCGACGGCGGAGTGCACCGCGTACCGCTCGGCGGTGCCCAGCGGGGCCCCCGTACCGACGGCCAGCGCGCCCCGGGCCCGGCGCCCGGTGCCCAGCGACTGGAGCTCGACCCGGTCCTCGGAGCCGCCGACCACGGCGCTCGCGGGCGCGGGCCGCTCGCGCAGCCGCTCCACGTCGGGGGTGAGCCGGGCGGCCCGGCGGGCGGCCCAGTCGGGGGCGGCGGCGACGACGGCGCCCGAGGTGTCGTACAGCGCGGCCCAGCCGTGCACGTGCGCCGCCAGCTTCGCCAGCAGGTCGGCGGGGCCGTCGGCGGAGAGCGCGGCCCGGGTCAGCTCCCGCTGGGCCTCGAAGCCGGCGGTGACGGCCCGGTACTGGTCGGCGGCGAGCGCCGCCGAGACGGCCTTGCTGATGGCGAGGAACGGGGTGCGCCGGGGCACCTCCAGCAGCGGCAGGTCCTCCTCGCGGGCGGCGTCGACCAGCGCCTGCGGGACCTCGTCGTAGTTCACGCCGACGGCGAAGCCGATGCCGACCACGCCGGCGGCCGCGAGGCGGCGTACGTAGCGGCGCATCTCCCCGGGGTCCTCGGCGTCCAGCTTCATGGCGGTGACGAGCAGCAGCTCGCCGCCCTCCATGTAGGGGACCGGATCGGCGAGCTCGCTGACGTGGGCCCAGCGCACGGGGGTGTCGAGGCGGCCCTCGCCGGCGCGGACGCTGAGCTTGAGCGCCGAGTGCTGGAGGAGGGAGGCGAGGGTGAGCGGCATCGGGTACCAGGTGCCTTCGGTCGGTCGGGATTTCGCCGTGTCGTATGAACGGCCCCTTCCGATTCTGCCACCCCGTACGGGTCCGCTCAGCCGCTCGCGGCCAGCCGGACCAGCAGCGGGGCGGCCCGCTCGCCGGTGACGGAGGTGAGGGAGAGCACGGCGCAGCCGGGCGGTACGGCGTGCGCCAGGTCGGAGGCCGACCAGCGCTCGCGCTCCACCTGGCGCACCGTCACCGCGTCGGTGGTGACGGCCTTGCCGGTGACCAGCTTGCGGAAGGCGTGGATGGCCCGGGTCAGCGGCTGGTCGGCGAAGACGGTGCGGTGGGTGACGTCCCGGGTCTCGACCCACTCGGTGCCCCAGGCCTCGGCGAACCGCTTCCCGTCCCAGGTGGTGACCCCGGAGAAGGCCATCCGGCAGCCGACCGCGCCGAGCAGCGGCGTCCGCAGGGCCTCCGGTACGTCGTCCAGCGCGCGCAGCGTCAGCAGGACCCCGGCGTTCGCCGAGCGGAGCCGCTGCACGCCCCGGACGGTCTCCGGGGTCAGGGTGTGCGAGGCGTCGTCGAGGGCGAGGAAGGCGAACAGCGAGCGGTCGGCGCGGGCGGCGGCGCAGGCGTTGAACTGCGCGAGGAGGAGGCGGGCCAGCATCCGCGAGGCGTCGGCGTGGCCGCGTTCGGGGAGGTCGATGCGGACCCGGACGGGGTGTTCCAGGGCGCGCATGGAGAAGGGCCGCCCCTGGCCGGTGGGGTCGAAGAAGCCGGCGAAGGCGGGCCGGTCCAGCAGGGCGAGCCGGTCGGCGAGGGCCGGGCCGGGGTCGGCGGGGGCCCCGTACTGGCGCACGCGCGCGTCGAGCTCGCGGAGCATGGCCTGCTGCCCGGTGCCTTCGAGCGCGAGGCGCAGCGCGTCGAGGGCGGCCGGCAGCCCGTCCAGCAGCTCGCGCAGCTCGGGCACGCCGGGGAAGCGGCCGTGCGCCGCCCGGAAGGGGCCGAGGAGCTGCGCGAGGGCGGTCGCGGCGCGGCGGACGTCGGCGCCGGGGAGGTCTCCGACGAAGGCCTCGGCGAGGAGGGTGGCGGCTTCGTCGGGGTCGGTGGCGCCGCCGTAGAGGTCGAGGTCGTGGACGGAGGCGGGGTCGCCGACGCGGACGACGACGTCGTAGGCGGCGTCCGGGCCGAGCCGGGCCCCGGCGGAACCGACGGCGACGACGGCGGCCTGGCCGGCCAGCGCCTGGAGCGCGAGCGACTCCACGACGGGGCGCACCAGGCGGGCGGTCTTGCCGGCCCCGGACGGCCCGACGGCCAGCAGCGAGGTCCCGAGCACCTCGGGGTCGAGCGCGAGGGGGGTGCCGCGGCGGGCGTACGGGTTGCGCTCCGCGTCCTCGACGGTCCCGAGCAGCACCTGGCGCACCAGCAGGTCGTGCCGGGCCCCCCGCCGCGGCAGGTCCCGCTCCCCGGAGGGATGCACACAGGCACCGCCCCCGTCGGCCATGACGGCCTCGGCGAAGGCCCGCAGCCGCGACGGGTCGGCCCGCACGGTGTCCCAGGCCCGCCGAATCCGCGCGAAGTCCACGTCATTCATCCGCCCGGAGGCCACTTCCGTCTCCAGCCGGTCGGCGACCTCGCCCGCCCCGGCGGCGCGTGCCTCCGCGTACAGGACGACATCGTCCGACGGGCCGTCGGCGGTCGGCGCGGCGACCCTGCGCGGTCCGCGCCCTGCCGGCCCCGTCGCGTGGGGGGTGGCGGACATACGGCGCAGCAGGCGTGACCCGAGACCCAGCCAGACGAAGGCGAGGATCACCACGGCGTCGACCATCGCGCGGGAGTTGTCCTGCAACGCCAGGTTCTGCTCCATCGTCCCGTCGAAGGTCATGAAGGATTCCACGACGCTGCGGAGCGGAAGCTGAAGCGAATGGACGAGGAGCAGCGTCAGTGACGCGAGCAGTGCGGCCGCGAGGACCTGTACGCGGGCGCCCCGTGCGACGACGAGCCGGTTCCAGGCGGTGCGCCAGCTCCCGAGGCGGCCGAAGCCGTAGAGCAGAGCCACGTCGAAGAGAAGTTCGTAAATCGGCTTGGCACTCACACCGCCCGTCCCCGGGATGGGCTCGCCCGAGGTCGGCATCCACCACCTTCCGGCACCGGGCGCATACCAGCTGTCGGGGGTGAAGAGCTTGAGGGGGAGATCCCACAGGGGGAGGTACCCCCTGCGCATGAGGGACCAGATGAACACGCACCCGAGGAACGACAGAGCGGCCGCATTGAGCAGGGCCCGGTCGGTGTCCTTCGCGGCCCCGGCCGTCGTACGGGCAACGTAACCGAACCGCCAGATCCCGGGCTCGGCCGCGGGGCGAGCGGTGCGCAGCCAGCGCAGCAGCCCGGAATCCGGATCACCGGTGGGCTGCCCCGGGGCATGGCGCGGCCGGGGAGGGGCCGCCGCGGGCATCGGCGGGCCCGACGGGTGGGGGACGTGGCCTGTGTGGGCCGTGCGTCCGTCGTGCGTGTCCTCGGTGCTCATGAACCCTGCCCCCTGCCCGTGCCCAGCGCTGCGGCGCTCAATCTAGTGCCCGCCCCGCCCCGGCGCCCCGCACCCCCGCATGATCGGCGCACCCGCGCCCCCCGCCCCTCCTATGGCCACCACGGACAACGACACGCCCCCACCACTCCCGAACGGCGCATGCCCTCCCCCCTTCCCCGGGCCTAGCCTGCGGACAAAGACACAAGTGCGTCCGAAAACACCCCCCAGGAGCCCCCTATGACCGCTGTCCCGCAGGAGCGCCGCATCGTCACCGCGATCCCCGGCCCCAAGTCGCAGGAGCTGCAGGCCCGCCGGCTCGGCGTCGTGGCCGGCGGCGTGGGCTCCGTGCTGCCCGTCTTCACGGCCCGCGCGGGCGGCGGCATCATCGAGGACGTCGACGGCAACCGCCTGATCGACTTCGGTTCCGGCATCGCCGTGACCTCCGTCGGCGCCTCCGCCGAGGCAGTCGTGCGCCGCGCCTCCGCGCAGCTCGCGGACTTCACCCACACCTGCTTCATGGTCACCCCCTACGAGGGCTACGTCGAGGTCTGCGAGGCCCTCGCCGAGCTGACCCCGGGCGACCACGCCAAGAAGTCGGCCCTCTTCAACTCGGGCGCCGAGGCCGTCGAGAACGCCGTCAAGATCGCCCGTTCGTACACCAAGCGCCAGGCGGTCGTCGTCTTCGACCACGGCTACCACGGCCGGACGAACCTGACGATGGCGCTGACCTCGAAGAACATGCCGTACAAGCAGGGCTTCGGCCCGTTCGCCCCCGAGGTCTACCGCGTCCCGGTCGCCTACGGCTACCGTTGGCCCACCGGCGCCGAGAACTGCGGCCCCGAGGCCGCCGCCCAGGCGATCGACCAGATCACCAAGCAGATCGGCGCCGAGAACGTCGCCGCGATCATCATCGAGCCGGTCCTCGGCGAGGGCGGCTTCATCGAGCCGGCCAAGGGCTTCCTCCCGGCGATCGTGAAGTTCGCCAACGACAACGGCATCGTCTTCGTCGCCGACGAGATCCAGTCCGGTTTCTGCCGCACCGGCCAGTGGTTCGCGTGTGAGGACGAGGGCATCGTCCCGGACCTGATCACCACCGCCAAGGGCATCGCCGGCGGTCTGCCGCTCGCCGCCGTGACCGGCCGCGCCGAGATCATGGACTCCGCCCACGCGGGCGGCCTGGGCGGCACCTACGGCGGCAACCCGGTGGCCTGCGCCGGCGCGCTCGGCTCCATCGAGACCATGAAGGAGCTCGACCTCAACGCCGCGGCGAAGAAGATCGAGTCCGTCATGAAGACCCGCCTGACGGCCATGCAGGAGAAGTACGACATCATCGGCGACATCCGCGGCCGCGGCGCCATGATCGCGATCGAGCTCGTCAAGGACCCGGCGTCCAAGACCCCGTTCCCGGAGGCGGCCGGCGCGCTCGCCAAGGCCTGCCACGCCGAGGGCCTGCTCGTCCTCACCTGCGGCACCTACGGCAACGTGCTCCGCTTCCTGCCGCCGATCGTCATCGGCGAGGACCTCCTGAACGAGGGCCTGGACATCATCGAGGCCGCGTTCGCGGGCATCTGATCGAGCGTCCGAACACAGGGGCCCCTCTCTACCGACGGTAACGGGCGGGCGCTGTGAAGAACGTGTGGGGGGCCGATGGCGGGAGCGCTTTCCCGCTGTCGGTCCCCCTTTCGCTGGCGTACGGTTTCTGCAGATGAGTGAGACAGACCGTTCCCGGGAGACCGGGGGCGATACCGGTACCGGGCTTCCCCAGCGCCGTACTGGGCATGCGTTCGCGCACACTCCTCTCAGATCGGACGGCCGTCCGCCCCAAACCCCCCGGGGCGCACGGCAACCCGATCCGGGCGGCCGTCCCGGAACCATCCCCCCTGTTCCGGGACGGCCGGCCACTTCCCCCTTCTCCCCCGCCGCCCTCGCGGCCCTGGGCACCGCCTTCGGCGCCGTGCTCTTCGCCCTGATCACCTGGCAGGTCCTGGTGTCGGGGCCGCTGCTGGTCCCGGACCGCGCGCTGAGCCGCGCCCTGGTGCGCACCGTCCCCGACTCCGTCACCGAACGCCTCGCGGACCTCGGGAACATCCCGGTCGCCGTGCCCGTCCTGGCCCTGGCGATGGCGTACGCCGCCTGGCGCGGCCGGGGCCGGGCCGCGCTCGTGGCGGGCCTCGCGATGGCCCTCGTACCGGCGCTGATCGTCCCCCTCAAGGAGTGGACCGCCCGCCCGGGACCCCTGGAGCCCTGGGCGGCCGGCTACTACCCCTCGGGGCACACGGCCACGGCCCTGATGGCCTACACCGGCGCGGCCCTGCTCGTCGCCCCCGACACGCGCCGCCCCTGGCCCCTCGCCCTGGCCGGCCTCCTGACGGCCCTCACCGCGGCGGGGCTGGTCCTGCGCGGCTTCCACTGGCCCCTGGACGTCCTGGCCAGCCTGCTGCTGTGCGCGCCGCTGCTGTCCACCGTCCGCGCGAGCGCGTCGCGCGGACGGCGCGGGCGGAGCGAGCGGGTTCAGCC
Organism: Streptomyces sp. NPDC102258; assembly: GCF_055584685.1. NCBI lineage: Bacteria > Bacillati > Actinomycetota > Actinomycetes > Kitasatosporales > Streptomycetaceae > Streptomyces > Streptomyces sp. NPDC102258. The sequence continues at coordinate 113,064 of NZ_JBVJLO010000017.1, read as the reverse complement.
GCCGAAGTAGGCGTCGAAGTTGCGGCTGAACTCACCGCCCCCGAAGCGGTCCCAGTTGATCGACCACGTCATCAGTCCGCGCAGCGCGGGCCAGGTGCCGTGCGGCTGGTAGGTGCCGCAGTTCGTCCGCTTCGTCAGGCAGTCCAGGGCCTTGTCCACCTCGGCGGGCGGGGTGTGGCCGTTGCCCGCGTTGGGGGTGGCGGGCAGGCCGATGGCGACCTGGCCGGGGCGCAGCGGCGGGAAGACGCGGGAGGTGTCGCCCGCGACCGGGAAGCCGGTGAGCAGCATGTCCGTCATGGCGACGTGGAAGTCGGCGCCGCCCATGGAGTGGTACTGGCCGTCCAGGCCCGTGATCGGGCCCGAGTTGTAGTCCTGGACGTGCAGCAGGGTGAGGTCGTCGCGCAGGGCGTGGATGACCGGGAGGTACGCGCCCGCGCGCGGGTCCTGGCCGCCCCAGGGCCCGGAGCCGTAGAACTGGTACCCGAGCTGGACGAAGAAGGTCTCGGGGGCCATGGTCAGGACGAAGTCCGGCCCGTACCGGGCCTTCAGGGTCTTCACGGCGGAGATCAGGTTGACGATCACCGGGGTGGTGGGGGCGCGGAAGTCGGTGTCTCCCGTCGCGAGGGAGAGGGAGTGGCCCTCGAAGTCGATGTCGAGGCCGTCGAGCCCGTACTCGTCGATGATCGCGCCGACGGAACGGACGAAGGCGTCGCGCGCGGCCGTGGTGGCGAGCTGGACCTGGCCGTTCTGGCCGCCGATGGAGATCAGCACCTTCTTGCCGGCGGCCTGCTTGGCCTTGATGGCCGCCTTGAACTCGGCGGCCGACTCGACGTTCGGGCACTCGCTCACCGGGCAGAGCCGGAAGCGGATGTCGCCGGAGGTGACCGAGGTGGGTTCGCCGAAGGCGAGGTCGATGACGTCCCAGGAGGCGGGGACGTCGGCCATGCGGACGTAGCCGGAGCCGTTGGCGAAGCTGCTGTGGAGGTAGCCGACGAGGGCGTGCGCGGGCAGGCCCGGACCGCCCGGGCCACCGCCACCGGGGGTGGTGACGGTGAGCGGCGGACTCTGGGGCGACTCCCCCGCCGCGTTCACGGCAGAGACCCGGAAGGCGTACGGGGTGGACGCGGTGAGGCCGTCGACCGTGGCCGAGGCGGTGGTGGCGGTCAGCGGGGCGGCCCCGTCGCGGTAGACCTTGTACGAGGTCGCCCCGGTGACCGCCGCCCAGGTCAGCGCCACCGTGGTGGCCGAGGTGGCGGAGCCCGTGAGGCCGGTGGGGGCGGCCGGGGGGCGGGGCTGGCCGGGGCCGGTCCCGCCGGGGTCGGGGCCGATCAGGGTGACGTCGTCGGTGAGGTGCGCGCCCTGGCCGTACCAGCCGTGGGTGTAGACGGTCACGGAGGTGGTGGCGGGGCCGGTGCGGAAGCTGGTGGTGAGCTGCTTCCAGGCCCCCGGGGTCTGGGTCCAGGTGGAGACGTCGGTGGTGCCGGTGCCGCTCGCGCCGAGGTAGACGTAGGAGCCCTGCACCCAGGCGGCGAGAATGTACGTCGCGTCGGGTGCGACGGTGACGGTCTGGGAGCACCGGGCGTTGTCCTGGCCGGCCGGGGTGGCCCTGAGGGCCGAACTCCCGCCGTGGACGGGGGCGCTGACGACGGCTCCGGACGCGCCGGTGCAGCTCCAGCCGTCGAGGCCGGCCTCGAAGCCGCCGTTGCGGACGAGGTCGGCGTCCGCGGCCGCCGCGGGCGGGCCCGAGGTGAGGAGTCCGGCCACCGCCAGAGCGGCGGCCGTCAGGAGGGGGAGCACTCTGCGCACGACTGCCTCCGGGTCATGGGGAGATGCGCCGGACCCCTGGCGCGGGAGCGGCGGCGGCGCCCAAGATGGTCCAGACCAATGCCGGTGTCAAGGGGTCCGGTCCTCACCCGTCCGTACGCCGGCCGCCGCCGCCTCGTGCATCGCGAGCTCCAGCGCCACCGGGTCGTTGAGCGTCCCCTCGCCGTCCGGGGTCACCAGCCAGCGCACCCCGCCCGCCGCCCGGCCCGGGTACGGGACCACGATCCAGCTCCCGCGCCCCGCTCCCCGTACGCCCGTACCGAGCCAGCGGGAGGCCGTGCCCGGGGGCACGAAGAAGCCCACCCGGGTGTCCCCGGAGTCGGAGAGCACCGGGCCGGGCCGGGCGGTGAGCAGGTGCAGTACGTCGAGCGTGCCCCGCCCCAGCGCCCCTGGCAGGATCAGCACGTCCCAGCGCCGGCCGGCGGGCAGGAGGGCGGTCCCGAGGGGGTTGCGCTCCCATTCCCACCGGCACGCCTCGGGATCCGGCGCCACCGATACCAGCCACTCCACTGCCGTCTTGGCCCCCGGGAACGTCATGGCCCGGCCTCCGTTCTCTCGTGTGCGGTGAAAACTTCTCACCGGGAGAGAGCGGGGCCGGGCGACGGTATGACGCGGGTTCCGTCACCCCGTGGTGGTGAACCGGGTCACGGAATCCGAGCGGGCGTGCGCCGGGGGCGCGCGGTGGCCCAGCTCAGCGGGGCACGGGGGCACAGGGGTACGGGGGTACGGCCGCGCCGCCGTCAGCTGTCGAAGCCGAGCCCGAAGCGGTCCAGCGTGCGCAGCCAGAGGTTGCGGCGCCCGCCGCGGGCGTCGGAGCGGGCCAGCGACCACTTGGTGAGGGTGATCCCGGTCCAGGCGAACGGCTCCGGCGGGAACGGCATCGGCTTGCTGCGCACCATCTCCAGCCGCGTGCGCTCGCTGCTCACCCCGTCCAGCAGGTCCAGCATCACGTCGGCGCCGAAGCGGGTCGCGCCGACGCCGAGGCCGGTGAAGCCCGCCGCGTAGGCGACCCGGCCCGAGTGGGCCGTGCCGAAGAAGGCCGAGAAGCGGGAGCAGGTGTCGATGGCGCCGCCCCACGCGTGGCTGAACTTCACCCCCTCCAGCTGCGGGAACGCGGTGAAGAAGTGCTCCGCGAGCGTGAGGTAGGTCTCCGGACGGTGGTCGTACTCGGAGTCGAGCTTCCCCCGGTACGGGTAGATCGCGTCGTAGCCGCCCCACAGGATCCGGTGGTCCTTGGTGATCCGGAAGTAGTGGAACTGGTTGGCGCTGTCCCCCAGGCCCTGGCGCCGCTTCCAGCCGATGGCGGCGAGCTGCTCCTCGGTCAGCGGCTCCGTCATCAGCGCGTAGTCGTACACCGGGACCGTGAACGGGCGGATCCGCTTGACCAGCGAGGGGAAGATGTTGGTGCCCAGCGCGACCCGGCGGGCGAGGATCGTGCCGTACGGGGTGGTGACGGCCATCCCGGCGCCGACCTGGGACATCTTCAGGCCGCGGGTGTTCTCGTAGATCCGTACGCCCAGCTCCAGGCAGGCCCGCTTGAGGCCCCAGGCGAGCTTGGCCGGGTGGAGCATGGCGACGCCGTCGCGGTCCCAGAGGCCGGCGAGGAAGGTCGGCGAGTCGACCTCGGCGCGCAGCGCGTCCCGGTCCAGCCATTCGGAGCCGTCGGCCAGGCCGAGCCGGCGCGCCTCCTCGTGGAGTTCGCGCAGTTCCTCGACCTGGTGGGGTGCGGTGGCCACGTCGATCTCGCCGGTGCGCTCGAAGTCGCAGTCGATGCCGTAGCGGGCGACCGCCGCCTCGATCTCGTCGAGGTTGCGGGCGCCCAGCTCCTCCAGCTTGGCGAGTTCGCCGGGCCAGCGGGCGATGCCGTTGGCGAGCCCGTGGGTGAGCGAGGCGGCGCAGAAGCCGCCGTTGCGGCCGGAGGCGGCCCAGCCCGCCTCCTTGCTCTCGATCAGGACCACGTCCCGGCCCGGGTCGCGCTCCTTGGCGATCAGCGCGGTCCACAGGCCGCTGTAGCCGCCGCCGACGACGAGCAGGTCGCAGCGCTCGTCTGAGGTGAGGGCCGGCTCGGCGGCCGGCTTGCCGGGGTCGTCCAGCCAGTACGCGACCGGCTTCGCTTCGGAAAGGGATTTCGCGACACTACGCATGGCGACTGGGGCCATGGCTTCCAACTCCCTACGGAACTGAACTGATTACTTCGGTTGTGCCTTCTTGCGGCGGTTGCCGGCCCACTGGCCGGCGAGCACCACCAGGACCGCGATGACGAACATCGCCGTGCCGATGACGTTGATCTGTACGGGCGTACCGCGCTGGGCCGATCCCCACACGAACATGGGGAAGGTGACGGTGTTGCCCGAGTTGAAGTTGGTGATGATGAAGTCGTCGAACGAGAGCGCGAAGGACAGCAGCGCGCCCGCCGCGATGCCGGGGGCGGCGATCGGCAGGGTGACGCGCAGGAACGTCTGCACCGGTCCGGCGTAGAGGTCGCGGGCGGCCTCCTCCAGTCGCGGGTCCATCGACAGGACGCGTGCCTTGACGGCGGCGACGACGAAGCTGAGGCAGAACATCACGTGGGCGATCAGGATCGTCCAGAAGCCCAGCTGGATGCCCATGTTGAGGAAGAGCGCGAGCAGCGAGGCCGCCATCACGATCTCGGGCATGGCCATGGGCAGGAAGATCAGCGAGTTGACCGCGCCGCGCCCCCGGAACCGGTAGCGGACCATCGCGAAGGCCATGGCCGTGCCGAGGACGGTCGCCCCGATGGTCGCCCAGAGGGCGATCTGGAGGGACAGCGAGAGGGATCCGCACAGGTCGGCGACCCCGCAGGGGTCCTTCCAGGCGTCGAGCGAGAACTCCTGCCAGGCGTAGTTGAAGCGCCCGGCGGGGTTGTTGAAGGAGAAGACCGTCACGACGACGTTCGGCAGGATCAGGTACGCCAGCGTGCCCAGTCCCGCGATGACGACGGCGTTGCGGCGGAGCCAGCCAAGGGGCTTGTCCATTTAGACCAGGTCCTCCGTCCCCGCTCGGCGGATGTAGATGGACACCATGATCAGCACGATGGCCATGAGGATGAAGGACAGCGCGGCCGCCGTCGGGTAGTCGAGGATGCGCAGGTACTGCGACTGGATGACGTTGCCGATCATCCGGGTGTCCGTGGAGCCGAGCAGTTCGGCGTTGACGTAGTCGCCGCTCGCCGGGATGAAGGTGAGCAGGGTCCCGGAGACCACGCCCGGCATCGAGAGCGGGAAGGTCACCTTCCGGAACACCGTGGCGGGGCGCGCGTACAGGTCCCCGGCCGCTTCGTGGAGGCGGGTGTCGATGCGCTCCAGCGAGGTGTACAGCGGCAGGATCATGAAGGGGAGAAAGTTGTACGTGAGGCCGCAGACGACCGCGAGCGGCGTGGCCAGCACCCGGTCGCCCTCGGTCATGCCGAGCCAGCTGGTGACGTCCAGGAAACCGACGGCGTTGAGGGCGCCGACCACCGGGCCGCCGTCGGCCAGGATCGTCTTCCAGGCCAGGGTGCGGATCAGGAAGCTGGTGAAGAACGGGGCGATGACCAGGATCAGCAAAACGTTTCGCCAGCGGCCCGCCTTGAAGGCGATCAGGTACGCCAGCGGGTATCCGAGCAGCAGGCAGAGCGCGGTCGCGGTGCCCGCGTAGAGCAGCGAGCGCAGGAACTGCGGGTAGTAGCCGGTGAAGGCGTCCCAGTAGGTCTGGAGGTGCCAGGTGACCTTGAAGCCCTCTTCGAGGGAGCCGGTCTGCACCGAGGTCGAGGCCTGGTAGACCATCGGCAGCAGGAAGAAGACGAGCAGCCACACGATGCCGGGAAGCAGCAGCCAGTACGGGATCAGGCGCTTGCGCAGGGACGCCTTGTGCACCGGGGGCCCGGTCTCGGCGGCCGCCTCCGGCGGCGCGGCGACGGCGGTCACGCGCTCTCCTCGACGGTCTCGATGCCCGCCTCGATGTCCTGGGCCGCGTCCAGCCCGAAGGTGTGCTCGGGGTTCCAGTGGAGGACGACCTCGGCGCCGGGGGTCAGGCGGGCGTCGCGCTCGATGTTCTGCACGTACACCTCCAGCTCCGGGCAGACCGGGCTGTCGATGACGAACTGGGTCGAGACGCCGATGAAGGAGGAGTCGGCGATCCGGCCCGTGATCTTGTTGCGGCCGGCCGCGACGGTGTCCTCGTCGTCCGCGTGGACCAGGGATATCTTCTCCGGGCGCACGCCGACCAGCAGCTTCTCGCCCGCGCGGGGCGTGGTCGAACATCGCCGGCCGGGCAGCCGGAGCTTCGTGCCCGCGGCGCCGACGACCACGTCCGTGCCGCCGGCTTCCAGGACCTCGGCCTCGATGAGGTTGGAGGTGCCGAGGAAGTTGGCGACGAAGGTGGTCTTCGGGTTCTCGTACAGCTCGGCGGGGGCGCCCAGCTGCTCGACGCGGCCGCCGTTCATCACCGCGACCGTGTCGGCCATGGTCATGGCCTCCTCCTGGTCGTGCGTGACGTGCACGAAGGTGATGCCGACCTCCGTCTGGATGCGCTTGAGCTCCAGCTGCATCTGGCGGCGCAGCTTGAGGTCGAGGGCGCCCAGCGGCTCGTCGAGCAGGAGCACCTGGGGGTGGTTGATCAGGGCGCGGCCGACGGCGACGCGCTGCTGCTGGCCGCCCGAGAGCTGGTGCGGCTTGCGCTGGGCGAACTGGCCGAGCTGCACCAGCTCCAGCATGTCGTCGACCTGCTTCTTGACGGACTTGATGCCGCGGCGGCGCAGCCCGAACGCGATGTTCTCGAAGATGTTCAGGTGCGGGAACAGCGCGTAGCTCTGGAAGACGGTGTTCACCGGCCGCTTGTACGGCGGCAGGTGGGTCACCTCGCGCTCGCCCAGGCTGACGGTGCCGGTGGAGGGCTCCTCCAGGCCGGCGATCATGCGCAGGGTGGTGGTCTTCCCGCAGCCCGATGCGCCGAGCAGGGCGAAGAAGGAGCCCTGGGGGATGGTGAGGTCCAGCGGGTGCACGGCGGTGAAGGAACCGTAGTGCTTGCTGATCCCGGCGAGGCGGACGTCGCCGCTCGCGGTCTTGTCAGTCATGGGTCGCGGCCTTCGGTGGTGGTGTCGGAAGGGTGCGGGAGCGCGGGGGGGGTGTGGGGGCGGCGAGGACGGGTGGCTTCAGGCGCCGATGAGCTTGGTGAACTTCTCCTCGTACGCCGTCTCTTCCTCGCTGCTGAGCGAGCGGAAGGCGTGGGACTTGGCGGTCATCGCCTTGTCCGGGACGATCAGCGTGTTCTCCGCGAGCGCCGGGTCGATCTTGGCGAGCTCGTCCTTGACCCCGTCGACGGGGCAGACGTAGCTGATGAACGCGGCGAGCTTGGCGGCCACCGGCAGCTCGTAGTAGTGGTCGATGAGCCGCTCGGCGTTGGTCTTGTGCCGGGCCTTGGCGGGGACCAGCAGGTTGTCGCTGGAGGTGATGTACCCGGCCGCCGGGACGGCGTACTTGATGTCCGGGTTGCCGGCCTGGAGCTGGATGACGTCGCCCGCCCAGGCGAGGCAGGCCGCGAGGTCCCCCTTGTCGAGGTCGGCGGTGTAGTCGTTGCCGGTGAAGCGGCGTATCTGCTTCGTGTCCACGCCCTTCTGGAGCCGGCCGAGGGCCGCGTCGAAGTCCGCGGTGGTGAAGCTCGCCGGGTCCTTGCCCTGGTCGAGCAGCGTCATCCCGACGGTGTCGCGCATCTCGGTGAGGAAGCCCACCCGGCCCTTGAGGGAGGGGTCGTCGAGCAGTTGGGTGACCGAGTCGACCTTCCGGCCGTCGGTGGCCTTGGAGTTGTAGGCGATGACGGTCGAGATGCCGGTCCAGGGATAGCTGTAGGAGCGGCCCGGGTCCCAGTCGGGGCTGCGGAACTGCGGGGAGAGGTTGGCGTAGGCGTGCGGCAGGTGGGCCGGGTCCAGCTTCTGCGCCCAGCCGAGGCGGATGATGCGGGCGGCGAGCCAGTCGGTGACGACGATCAGGTCGCGGCCGGTGTCCTGGCCGGCCGCGAGCTGGGGGCGGATCTTGCCGAAGAACTCGACGTTGTCGTTGATGTCCTCGGTGTACTTGACCTGGATCCCGGTCCGCTTGGTGAACTCCTCCAGCGTGGGACGCGACTTCTCGTCCTCGCTGGTGTCCATGTACTCGGTCCAGTTGGAGAAGGTGAGCTCCTTCTCCTGCTCCGAGTGGTCGTCGGAGGCCGCCGCCGCCCCGCCCTCGCGCTTGGCGGGCGGGATGCCGCAGGAGGTCAGGGCGGCCAGGCCGCCGAGGGTGAGCGCCCCGACGCCGGAGGCGCGCAGCAGCGAACGGCGGGTGAGGGCCCCGCGCCCGCCGGTGAGGCTGCGCCGCATCGCCGCGATCTGCACCGCGGAGAGGGGGCCGGGCTCGAAATGCTCCATGGACTGTGCCCTTTCGGGAGGTGGACCGCCGGTCGGGCGGTGGTCGGCTATCGGTCCCCGAAGATCGTGCGGTGCCAGTCCTTGGCCGCCACCGCGGTGTTGTCGTACATCACATGCTTGACCTGCGTGTACTCCTCGAAGGAGTACACGGACATGTCCTTTCCGAAGCCACTGGCCTTGTAGCCGCCGTGGGGCATCTCGCTGATGATCGGGATGTGGTCGTTGACCCAGACGCAGCCCGCCTTCAGCTCGCGGGTGGCGCGGCCCGCCCGGTACACGTCGCGGCTCCAGGCGGAGGCCGCGAGCCCGTAGGGGGTGTCGTTGGCCAGAGCGAGACCCTCGTCGTCGGTGTCGAAGGGCAGGACGACCAGGACCGGGCCGAAGATCTCGGACTGCACGACCTCGCTGTCCTGGGCCGCGCCGGAGATCAGGGTCGGCCGGTAGTAGGCGCCCTCGGCCAGCTCGCCGCCCGGGCTCTCGCCACCGGTGACGACGGTGGCGTACGCGCGGGCGCGCTCGACGAACGCGGCGACCCGGTCGCGCTGGGCGTGCGAGACCAGCGGGCCGAGGTCGGTGGTGGCCGCGAAGGGGTCGCCCAGCCGTACGGTCTCCATCAGCTCGGCGACCCGGGCGACGAAGGCGTCGTGCAGCGGGCGCTGCACGTACGCACGGGTGGCGGCGGTGCAGTCCTGGCCGGTGTTGATCAGCGAGGCGGCGACGGCGCCGTGGGCGGCGGCCTCCAGGTCGGCGTCGTCGAAGACGAGGAACGGGGCCTTGCCGCCGAGCTCCAGGTGGAGGCGCTTGACGGTGGCCGTGGCGATCTCGGCGACCCGCTTGCCGACGGCGGTGGAGCCGGTGAAGGAGGTCATGACCACGTCGGGGTGGCCGACCAGGTGCTCGCCCGCGTCCCGCCCGGCACCGGTGACGATGTTGATCACCCCGTCGGGCAGCCCGGCCTCCTTGGCCGCCTGGGCGAACATCAGGGAGGTCAGGGGGGTCAGCTCGGCGGGCTTGAGGACGATGGTGTTGCCCGCGGCGACGGCCGGGAGGATCTTCCAGGCGGCCATCTGGAGCGGGTAGTTCCAGGGGGCGATCGAGCCGACGACGCCGATGGCCTCACGGCGCACGTACGAGGTGTGGTCGCCGGAGTACTCCCCGGCCGCCTGGCCCTGGAGGTGACGGGCCGCGCCCGCGAAGAAGGCGGTGTTGTCGATGGTCCCCGGTACGTCGAACTCCGTGGACAGCTTGAGCGGCTTGCCGCACTGCAGGGACTCGGCGTACGCGAAGTCCTCGGCCTGCCCGGCCAGTACGGCGGCCAGCCGGTGCAGCGCGTCCGACCGCTCCCCCGGGGTGGCGGCCGACCAGGCGGGGAAGGCCCGCTTGGCGGCGGCGACGGCCTCGTCCACGTCCGCGGGGCCGGCCAGTTCGTAGGTCAGCACCTCCTGGCCGGTCGCGGGGTCGACGATGGTGTGCGAGCGACCCGAGGTACCGGACCGGAGCCGGCCGTCGATGTACTGCGCGCCGTCCGCGAAGCGGTCCTTGACCTGGAAGCGGTTACCCATCACGCTCTCACGCTCTCCGTAGCTACAGCTCGAATTGATTGCCGATCCTGACAGAGGGCTTCCCCTCCGCCAAGGGATTCCGTTGTTGCCTTTTGATTACGCGACGGAATCGGTCGACCATATGTCGAGGCGCAACCGAAATCCCGTACGAAGTGTCAGTGGTGGCTGCGAGACTCGCGTGCATGGAGATCATCGACACCTTGACAGAGCAGGTCAGCCGTGGTGAACGGGTGAAGTTCCTGCCCTTCTGGGGACACCGGCCGCTGGCCGGCGGGGGCCTCGGGCCGAGTTGTCTGAGCCAGTGGTGGCCGTCCGCTTTCACTGTGGGTGACGTGCGGTACGCCACCGCGGAGCACTGGATGATGGCCGGCAAGGCCCGGCTGTTCGGGGATGCGGAGGCCGAGCGGGCCGCGCTGGAGGCGGCGACCCCGGCGCAGGCGAAGAAGGCCGGGCGGCTGGTGCGCGGGTTCGAGGACAGCGTGTGGGAGCGGGAGCGGTTCGCGCTGGTCGTGGAGGGCAGCGTGCACAAGTTCGGCTCCGACCCCGCGCTGCGGTCGTATCTGCTGGGGACGGGGTCGCGGGTGCTGGTGGAGGCGAGCCCCGTGGACCGGATCTGGGGCATCGGACTGGCCGCCGACGACGAGCGCGCCCTCGACCCGGCACGCTGGCGCGGGCTGAACCTGCTGGGCTTCGCGCTGATGGAGGCACGGGAGCGGCTCCGGGAAGAGCCGGTGGCATGAGCGGGACGGAGCGGCTGCGGGCGTTGTCGGTGCGCCGCGCCTTCGGGGCTCCGTATCCCTCCGGCTGGACCACCTGCTTCCGGGTGGAGACCGCCGCCGGGGAGCCGGTGCTGGGCGTGGACCCGGATCTGGCCTGCGACTGCCCCCGCATGGTCGGCCTGACCTGGGTCCCGCTCGCCCGCGCCGCCCCGGACGGCCCGTACATGGTCCCGGTCCTCCTCTCCGCGACGGCTCCCTGAGGGGCCGGGCGGCGGGGTGGGCCGGGAACCGGGGGGCGCCGGCCGGGCGTCAGACCCGTTCGCTCTGCGGGGCTTCGACGTGGGATATCGACGGGGGGCCGTGGGGGACGGTGTCCTCGTCGGACTTGTCCAGGTAGGGCACGAGGATGACGAGCAGCGTCATCACGATGCCGACCAGAATGCCCACCGCGCCGAGGATGATCCCCGCGAGGGCCATCCCGCCGTTGGTCGACTCGCCCCGGCTCGCCTTGCCCCGGCCGAGCACGCCAAAAACGACCGCCGCGATGCCGAGGGGAATGCCCCCGATCACCGAGCCGCACGCGAACACCGCGATGATTCCGAGCACCAGCGCGGTGATTCCGAAGCCGTTGCTGGCGGGCGGGGCGTAGGCACCCGGGTAGCCGGGGTAGCCCGGATACCCGGGATGACCGGGGGCTCCCGGGTATCCGTGAGCCGGCGGCGGGCCGGGGTACGCGTACGCCCCGGGCGCCGGCTGCGCGGGATACCCGTACGCGGGCGGCGTCCCCCCGGGCATACCGCCCGGCGGCGGCCCGTACGGCGCCTGCCCGGGCGGCACGTGCCCGTACGGCACCTGCCCCGCGGGCACACCCGGCGCGGGCGGGGCCTGGCCCGGCGGGGCCTGTGCGAACGCGGCCGGTTCCGTCGGGGTCGCCGGTGCCTGCGCGGCCTGCCCGGCCGGGATTCCCGCCGGGGGCGGGGTCGCTGCGGGCGGCGGCGCGGCCGCCTGACCCCCGGCCGGTTTGCCTAGCTCGACGGCCGGCCTCTCGGGCGGCGCCCACGGGTCCCTCGGCTCAGGGCTCTGGTCGGTCATACGGCGCCCCCCTCTCGTACAGCCATGCTATGCGCTGCCGCCAACACCCCACCGGCCTGCCTACGATGAAGCCGAACCACCCGCACCCCGTCCTCCCGGAGGCCCCCCATGCCCGACGACCTGCACCCCTTCATCGCGGGGCTGCCCAAGGCCGAACTGCACGTCCACCACGTCGGCTCCGCCTCCCCCCGCATCGTGGCCGAACTCGCCTCCCGGCACCCCGACTCGAAGGTCCCCACGGACCCCGAGGCGCTCGCCGACTACTTCACCTTCACCGACTTCGCCCACTTCATCGAGGTCTACCTCTCGGTCGTGGACCTGGTCCGCACCCCCGACGACGTACGCACCCTCACGTACGAAGTGGCCCGCGACATGGCCCGGCAGAACATCCGTTACGCCGAACTCACCATCACCCCCTACTCCTCCACCCGGCGCGGCATCGACGAGACGGCCTTCATGGCGGCCATCGAGGACGCCCGCAAGGACGCCGAGGCCGAACTGGGCGTCATCCTGCGCTGGTGCTTCGACATCCCCGGCGAGGCCGGCCTGGAGGCCGCCGCCGAGACCGCCCGCCTCGCCGTCGACCTGCGCCCCGAGGGCCTGGTCTCCTTCGGCCTGGGCGGCCCGGAGATCGGCGTGCCGCGCCCGCAGTTCAAGCCGTACTTCGACCAGGCGCGCGCCGCCGGCCTGCACAGCGTGCCGCACGCCGGCGAGACGACGGGCCCGGAGACCATCTGGGACGCCCTGCGCGAACTGGGCGCCGAGCGCATCGGCCACGGCACCAGCGCCACCCGGGACCCCGAACTCCTCGCCCACCTCGCCGAGCACCGGATCGCGCTGGAGGTCTGCCCGACCTCCAACATCGCCACCCGCGCCGTGACGGACCTCGACGCCCACCCCGTCAAGGAGATGGTCGCCGCGGGCGTGCTCGTCACCATCAACAGCGACGACCCGCCGATGTTCGGCTCCGACCTCAACAACGAGTACGCGGTCGCCGCCCGGCTCCTCGGCCTCGACGAGCGCGGCCTCGCCCAGCTCGCGAAGAACGCCGTCGAGGCCTCCTTCCTGGACCCGGCCGGCAAGGCGAAGCTGACCGCCGAGATCGACGCGTACACCGCCGAATGGCTGGCCCGCTGACCTCCCGTCGGCCGGCCGACCCGCGAGAATGGGCGCATGAGCACCCTGACTGCCGTCGGCCACCGCGGCGATCCCTACCGCGTCCGTGAGAACACCCTCGCCTCCGTCCGGTCCGCCTTCGCGCGCGGAGCGGACGCGGTGGAGATCGACGTACGACTGACCCGCGACGGGGTCCCCGTCCTGCTCCACGACGACACCCTCCAGCGGCTGTGGGGCCACGACGTACGGCTCGACGCCGTCACGGCCCCGCAGCTGAAGGAGCTGACGCAGGGCGGGATCCCGACGCTGCGCGACGCCCTGATGGCCGCCGAGGCGGGGCGGCTGATGCTCGACCTGCCGGGGGCCTCGTACGAGGCCGTCAAGAGCGTCGTCGGCCTGGTGCGCGAGTGCGGGGCGCGCGAGCGCGTGTATTACTGCGCCGGGCCGAACACCATGCTCGCGGTCCGCGCCGCCGATCCGGGCGCGGAGATCGCGCTGACCTGGACGACCCTCTCGCCGCCGCGCCGGGTGCTGACCGACGCGGTGGCCCCGCGCTGGCTCAACTACCGCTTCGGCCTGGTCAGCCGGGAGCTGACGGACGCCCTGCACCGCGACGGGCTGCTGGTGTCGGCCTGGACGGCGGACACGAAGCGGTCGATGCGCGCCCTGATCCGGGCGGGCGTGGACTCCGTGACCACGAACCGGGTGGACGCGCTGAGCGCCGTACGGGCCGAGCTCGGCGGGTGATACGGGCGTGGGGGGAGCGGTTGCGGGCCGCCGATCCGCGCTGGCGGGACCTGGGGCTGGCGCTGCTGGTGCAGGTGCGGCGACCATCCCGTTCGTGGTGCCCCGCGACCCGCGCGATTCGCCCGCGACCTGGGCGGCGTACCTGCTGACCTCACTCGGCAACCTGCCCCTGGTGTGGCGGCGACGGGCTCCGGTGGCGGCCCTGTTCGGGGTGGTCGCGGAGGGCGCGGTGTAGTGGCGGCGGCCTTCGCCCGGTAGCGGCCGCGCCGCCTGGCGGGCTCGGTCAGGCGGGCCGGCCGGGCAGGGCGTCCAGTCGCTTGATCATGCGGCGCAGGGCCAGCAGGGGGATCGCTCCGAAGACGCCGAACGACATGTCGATCAGTGACCAGGTGAAGGGGATGCCCCGGACCGGGCCGCAGAGGAGGGCCAGCGGGATGATCCCGAGGCAGGCGATCAGGCCGGCCTCGACGATCCAGATGTTGCGGACGGGGTCGCGGTGGACCCCGTAGAAGAAGACCGCGATCACCAGGTGGGCGAAGGCGAGCCAGTCGGTGCCGTAGAGGAGGAAGGGGTAGTCGGCGTCGGCCCGGTCGAGCCCGTCGGCCACGCGCCGCAGCCAGTCGTTGGCGATCAGGGTGTTGAGCCAGTGGAGCTCGGTGACCAGGGGGAAGGCGGTGAGGCCGCTGAGGACCAGGCAGACGACGAACAGCAACAGCCAGGCACGGATCCGCCGTTCGAGGGCGCTTCTCTCGCTCATGGGGACAGCCTACGCCCAGAACTGAACACGTTCAGCCAAATTCCTGAACGTGTTCAGCGACGAGGGGGCTGCCGCTGTCGCACGGCGGGGGCGCCCGGTCAGAGGCCGACGATGGCGTTCCAGCGCTTGGCGAGGGACGGTCGTTCGGCCGAGGAGATGTCCCGGGCCAGGGCCAGGCGCTTGCGCATGTCGTCGTCCGGGAAGATCAGCGGGTTCTCGGCGAGTGCCGCGGTCTCCTTGTCCGGGGAGGCGGCCAGCACCTCGCGGGCGCCGGGCACCGGGCAGACGTAGTTGACCGCGGCGGCCAGCTGCGCGGCCACGGCGGGGTCGTAGTAGTAGTCCACCAGGGCCTCGGCATTGGCCTTGTGCCGGGCGAGGTTGGGGATGAGCAGGCTCTCCGCCCAGAGCTCGGCGCCCTCCTCCGGGACGACGAACTCGATGTCGGGGTTGTCGGCCCGGAGCTGGATGGCGTCGCCGGAGTAGGCCTGACAGGCCAGGACGTCGCCCTTGCTGAGATCGGAGGTGTAGTCGTTGCCGGTGAAGCGGCGGATGTGCTTCTTCCGCACCATGCTCTCGACCCGGTCGCACATCCGGTGGAACTCGGACTCGGTCCACCGCGTGGCGTCGACGCCTTCGCCCTGCAGCAGCAGGGCGAAGGACTCGTCGAGGCCCGAGAAGAGCGTCACCTTGCCCGCCAGGTCCGGTGCCCAGAGGTCCTTGACGGATTTGATCTCCCGGCCCAGTGCCTTGCGGTTGTAGGCGATGCCGGTGATGCCCGACTGCCAGGGGACGGTGTGCAGCCGGCCCTCGTCGAAGGCGGGGGACCGCAGCTGGGGGTCGAGGTGGCGGGCCACGTTGGCCTGCGCCGAGCGGTCCATCTTCTGGACCCAGCCCAGGTGGACGAAGCGGGCGGCCATCCAGTCGCTGATCACCACGAGGTCGTGGCCGGTCGGCTGGTGGTTCATGAGGGCCGGGCTGATCTTGCCGAAGAACTCGTCGTTGTCGTTGATCTCCTCGGTGTACCGGACCTCGATCCCGGTCTTCTCCGTGAAGGCGTCCAGGGTCGGACGGCTCTCCTCGTCCTCGTCGTCGGTGTCGATGTAGAGCGGCCAGTTGGAGAAGGCGAGGCTCCGGTCCCGGTCCGAGAGGTCCAGGCCTTCTCGCCGGTCCTCCGGGACGAAGGCGGCGGGCACACCGCAGCCGGTGAGGGCGGCCAGCAGGCCCGCGGCACCGAGGCCGCGCAGCGCCGAGCGGCGGGAGAAGGCGAGTTCAGGCATGGGCACAGCCTCGGGCCAACGCGAAGGGGCGGGCAATAGACATCATGTCTACTGCCCGCCCCTTCAGCGGCCTGCGGTGCTCAGTGCGCGCACGCCACCGCGGCGGCGTGCGCGGATCAGCCGTCGAGCGAGGTCATCACGTGCTTGATGCGCGTGTAGTCCTCGAAGCCGTAGGCGGAGAGGTCCTTGCCGTAGCCGGACTTCTTGAAGCCGCCGTGCGGCATCTCGGCGACGAGCGGGATGTGGGTGTTGATCCACACGCAGCCGAAGTCGAGGTTCTTGGACATCCGCATCGCGCGGCCGTGGTTCTTGGTCCACACGGAGGAGGCGAGGGCGAACTCGACGCCGTTCGCGTACTCCAGGGCCTGGGACTCGTCCGTGAACGACTGGACGGTGATGACGGGGCCGAAGACCTCGTTCTGGATGATCTCGTCGTCCTGCTTGAGGCCGGAGACGACGGTCGGGGCGTAGAAGTAGCCCTTGTCGCCGACCCGGTGGCCGCCCGCCTCGACCTTGGCGTGGGCGGGGAGGCGCTCGATGAAGCCCGCGACCTGCTTCAGCTGGTTCGGGTTGTTCAGCGGGCCGTAGAGCACGTCCTCGTCGTCCGGCTGGCCGGTCTTGGTGTCGGCGGCGGCCTTGGCGAGCGCGGCCACGAACTCGTCGTGGATCGACTCGTGCACGAGCACCCGGGTGGCGGCCGTGCAGTCCTGGCCGGCGTTGAAGTAGCCGGCGACCGCGATGTCCTCGACGGCCTTGGCCAGGTCGGCGTCCTCGAAGACCACGACCGGGGCCTTGCCGCCGAGCTCCAGGTGGACGCGCTTGACGTCCTTCGAGGCGCTCTCGGCGACCTGCATGCCGGCGCGCACGGAGCCGGTGATGGAGGCCATCGCCGGGGTGGGGTGCTCGACCATGGCCTTGCCGGTCTCGCGGTCACCGCAGATGACGTTGAAGACGCCCTTGGGCAGGACGGAGTCGATGATCTCCGCCATCAGGACGGTGGAGGCCGGGGTGGTGTCCGAGGGCTTGAGGACCACGGTGTTGCCCGCGGCGATCGCCGGGGCGAACTTCCACACGGCCATCATCATCGGGTAGTTCCACGGCGCGACCTGCGCGCAGACGCCGACCGGCTCACGGCGGATGATCGAGGTCATCCCGTCCATGTACTCGCCGGCCGAGCGGCCCTCCAGCAGGCGCGCGGCGCCGGCGAAGAAGCGGATCTGGTCCACCATCGGCGGCAGTTCCTCGCTGGCCGTCAGGGCCAGCGGCTTGCCGGTGTTCTCCGACTCGGCGGCGATCAGCTCGTCCGCGCGCGCCTCGAAGGCGTCCGCGATCTTGAGCAGGGCCTTCTGCCGCTCGGCGGGGGTGGTGTCGCGCCAGCCCGGGAAGGCGGCGGCGGCCGCGGCCATGGCGGCGTCCACGTCGGCCTGGCCGGACAGCGGCGCGGTCGCGTACGCCTCGCCGGTGGCGGGGTTGACCACCTCGGTGGTCCGCCCGTCGGCGGCGTCCTTGAACTCCCCGCCGATGTAGTTGCGCAGACGACGCAGTTCGGTGGTCACTCCAGCCACTCTCCTGATCACATGTCCAACGATTGAGACGACTCTGCCAAGAGTAGCCCCTCGGCCGACGCTTTCGACAGAGCCAGACGCCAGGAACTGCGAAATCCGTGCAATCCGAGATCCCCAACAACGAATTTCATCGCTTACGGGTTGCGGAACAGACGACTCCTCGTGCACAGTGAGGTCGTGGTCAGTCGAAGCGCAGATGCCAGGAACAGACAACCGTCCCCTTCGGTCGATGCTGTGTCCCTGGCGATCATCGAGCAACTGCAAGAGGACGGTCGCCGTCCCTATGCATCGATCGGCAAGGCCGTGGGCCTCTCCGAGGCGGCCGTACGCCAGCGCGTACAGAAGCTGCTCGACCAGGGCGTCATGCAGATCGTCGCCGTCACCGACCCGCTCACCGTGGGCCTGCGACGCCAGGCCATGGTGGGCATCAACGTCGAGGGGGACCTCGACCCGGTGGCCGACGCTCTGACCGCCATGGCCGAGTGCGAGTACGTCGTGATGACCGCGGGGTCGTTCGACCTGATGGTGGAGATCGTCTGCGAGGACGACGACCACCTGCTGGAAACGATCAACAAGAAGATCCGCACGCTCCCCGGCGTGCGATCAACCGAAAGCTTCGTTTACCTGAAGCTGAAGAAGCAGACCTACATGTGGGGAACTCGATAGCCCGTGAGCCAAGACCTCTCCAAGACCGCGTACGACCACCTGTGGATGCACTTCACCCGCATGTCCTCGTACGAGAACTCCCCCGTCCCCACCATCGTGCGGGGCGAGGGCACCTACATCTGGGACGACAAGGGCAAGCGCTACCTGGACGGTCTCGCCGGACTGTTCGTGGTCAACGCCGGTCACGGCCGCAAGGAACTGGCCGAGGTCGCGTACAAGCAGGCCCAGGAACTCGCGTTCTTCCCCATCTGGTCGTACGCGCACCCCAAGGCCGTCGAGCTGGCCGAGCGCCTCGCCCACTACGCCCCGGGTGACCTGAACAAGGTCTTCTTCACCACCGGTGGCGGCGAGGCCGTGGAGACCGCCTGGAAGCTGGCCAAGCAGTACTTCAAGCTCCAGGGCAAGCACACCAAGTACAAGGTCATCTCGCGTGCGGTCGCCTACCACGGCACCCCGCAGGGCGCCCTGTCCATCACCGGCCTGCCGGCCCTGAAGGCCCCCTTCGAGCCGCTGGTCCCCGGCGCGCACAAGGTGCCGAACACCAACATCTACCGCGCCCCGATCTTCGGCGACGACCCCGAGGCCTACGGCCGCTGGTGCGCCGACCAGATCGAGCAGGAGATCCTGTTCGAGGGCGCCGACACCGTCGCCGCCGTCTTCCTGGAGCCGGTGCAGAACGCCGGCGGCTGCTTCCCGCCGCCGCCCGGCTACTTCCAGCGCGTCCGCGAGATCTGCGACGAGTACGACGTGCTCCTCGTCTCCGACGAGACGATCTGCGCCTTCGGCCGTCTCGGCACGATGTTCGCCTGTGACAAGTTCGACTACGTGCCGGACATGATCACCTGCGCCAAGGGCATGACCTCGGGCTACTCCCCGATCGGTGCCTGCATCATCTCGGACCGCCTCGCGGAGCCCTTCTACAAGGGCGACAACACCTTCCTGCACGGCTACACCTTCGGCGGACACCCGGTGTCCTCCGCCGTGGCGCTGGCCAACCTCGACATCTTCGACAAGGAAGGCCTGAACCAGCACGTGCTGGATCAGGAGGGCAACTTCTTCAACACCCTGAAGAAGCTGCACGACCTCCCGATCGTCGGTGACGTCCGCGGCAACGGCTTCTTCTACGGCATCGAGCTCGTGAAGGACAAGGTCACCAAGGAGTCCTTCACGGACGAGGAGACCGAGCGCGTGCTCTACGGCTTCCTCTCCAAGGCGCTCTTCGACAACGGCCTGTACTGCCGCGCCGACGACCGTGGCGACCCGGTCATCCAGCTGGCTCCGCCGCTGATCGCGGACCAGGGCACCTTCGACGAGATCGAGGGCATCCTGCGCTCGGTCCTCACCGAGGCCTGGACCAAGCTGTAAGCAGGAGCACTACGCCGGTCCGCTGGTCCGAACACACGGCCCGGATCCCCCGTTCGAGTGAGAACGCGGGGGTCCGGGCCGTGTGTCGTCCGCATCCAAGACGTTTATCTCATTACATCTCATGTGCGGCGCCAGTGACCGAAAAGGGCTCCGCTTCGTTCCCCCGGACGGAGGTGTACGCCATGGTGGCTCCATCGGACAGTGCCCCGGAGCAGGCCCCACCCGAAGAAGACGTGCTGTGGGCCAGGTCGCTGCACTACTCCCACGACGGCTCCCCCGGCCTCATCGGCGTCAGCGCCGGCGTGCGCCCCGGCGAGATCCTGGCGGTGACCGGCCCGCGCGGCTGCGGGAAGTCCACCCTGCTGCACTGTCTGGCCGGCCGGCTGGTCCCCGAGCAGGGCGAGGTCTGGTTCGACGGCGTCCCCCTCCACAAGCTGGGCACGTCGGCCCGCGAGCGGCTGCGCCGCGACCGGTTCTCCTGGATCGGCCCGGAACCGCGGCTGCTGCCCGAGCTCAAGGTGTGGGAGAACGTCGCCCTGCCGCTGCTGCTCACCGGCTCCCCCGGCCGCGCCGCCCGGCACAGTGCCCGCGCCTGGCTCGACCGCCTCGACATCGGCGGCTTCGCCCGCAAGCGCCCCGGCGCCCTGACCCGGGCCGAATGCCAGCGCGTGGCGCTCGCCCGGGCCCTGGTCGCGGAGCCGGCCGTGCTCTTCGCCGACGAGCCGACGGCCCCGCTGCACCGCTCCGAACGCACCCTGCTGCTCCGTACGCTGACCACGGCCGCCCGTTCGCACGGGATCACCGTGGTGCTGGCCACCCACGACGAGGAGACCGCCGCCGCGGCCGACCGTACGCTGGGCCTGCTCGACGGCCGCCCGGCCGGAGCCGCGACCGCGGCCGCCGGTTCCCCCCGGACCACGGAGGACCAGGCCGCGTGCTCGCTCTCCGCCTGACCCGCGGCTCCCGCCCCGCGGTCCAGCTGCGCCGACTGCTCGTCGCCGCCGCCTGCGCCGGTACCGGCTTCCTGCTGCTGTACGTCCTCGCCGAGGCGACGGCCCGGCCCGCCGGATCGTCACTGCGGCTGCTGTGGGCGCTGGTGCCGCTCGCCGCCACCGTCCAGTTCGCGGTGGCCGTGGCCCGGACCGACCCGGCGACCCGGCCCCGCGAGGGACTCGACGCCGTCGGGCTGGGACCCGTACGGCTCACCCTGGCCGCCGCGGTCTCCACCGCCGTCGCCTGCGCCCTGGGCAGCGCCCTGGCCCTGGCCGCCTTCCTGCACCTGCGCGGCGACCTGACCGGCCTCCCCTTCGACGGCGCCGGGGCCCGGCTGCTCCACGCCGGCCGGCCGCTCCCGGTCGCCGCCGCCTTCACCCTGCTGGCCCTGATCCCGCTCACCGCCTCCGCCGCCACCGCCCTCGCCCTGCGCCCCCGGCCGCCGCACGCCGGGCTCAGCCCGCAGGCCGGGGTGCCCTGGGGGGTGGCGCTCGCCGCCTGCGGGCTCGCCGTCGAGAGCGCCGCCGGCCCGCGCGGGGCGGCCCTCCCGGCCGGCTGGATCCTGACCGCGACGGGCCTGGCCCTGGCCGGACCGGGTCTGGCCTACGCCTGCGGGACCCTGGTGCAGGCCGCCCGCCCCGGCGCGCTGCGGCTGCTGGCCGGGCGGGCCCTCCAGGAGGACGCGCCCCGGGTCGGCCGGCCCCTCGGGGTGCTGTGCGCCGTCGGGGCCGCCTCGCTCACCGCGGTGGCCCTGCGCGACCAGGGCGGGCCGCCGGTCCCGCTCGGCCCGCTGACCGGGCCGGCCGCGGCGCTGGTGGCCCTCTGTGCGGCCGCGACCCTTCTCACATCGGCCGCCGAATCGCGCCGCTCCCGCGCCGCCGCCCGGGCGGCCCTGCTGGACCTCGGAACCCCGGGAACGGTGCTGCGTACGGCCGTCACCCTGCGGGCGGCCGCCCTGCTCGCCGTGTGCCTCCCGGTCAGCTGGGCTGTGGCGCAGCTCACTTCACTGGCGTTGACCCGCTGAGGTGAGCCCTTAGGGTGGGCCGAATGGTCAACGCAGACATCGAGATCGAGACGCTCGCGGAGTTCGACCGGGTCGCCGCCCGGGGTTCGCTGAGCGGGTACCGCGTCCAGTCGGTCAACCTGCTCGAACGCACCTTCGCCCTGCTGTCCGCCGACACGTCCGCCGCCGTCTTCCTCGGCTGCGCGATGGAGGCCGACGCGTCGGCGAAGGTCCGGGCGGACGGCGCGCTCGTCTTCCCGCCCGTCCCGGACCTGCCGTTCGACCCGTACCGGGGTCTGCTCTACACGCCGGACGAACTGTTCGCCGGGCTCGACGAGGGTTACGAGGCCACCCCGGACGCCCAGGCCTACGCCTGGTTCCAGGAGACGAAGGCCGACGGCGACGTCTTCTCCTCGATGCTGCGCTCCATCCACGACGACGCGGTCTCCGACGCCCTCGACGAACACCTCGCCGGAGCCCCCGTGGTGGGCGTGATGGGCGGCCACGCGATGACCCGCGGCAGCGCCGCCTACCAGGGCGCCGCCGAACTCGCCCGCACCCTCGCCCGGTCGGGCCTGACGGTGGCCACCGGCGGCGGCCCCGGCGCGATGGAGGCGGCCAACCTCGGCGCCTACCTGTCGCCCGCCCCCGACGAGGCCCTCGCCGAAGCCCTGGAACTGCTGGCGAAGGCCCCCTCGTTCACCCCGTCCGTCTCCGACTGGGCGCGCGCCGCCTTCGCCGTACGGGAACGCTGGCCCGCGGGCGGCGATTCGGTCGGCATTCCGACCTGGTTCTACGGGCACGAGCCGCCGAACGCCTTCGCGGGCCAGATCGCCAAGTACTTCGCGAACGCCACCCGCGAGGACGGGCTGCTCGCCCGGTGCACGGCGGGTGTGGTGTTCCTGCCGGGCGCGGCGGGCACGGTGCAGGAGATATTCGACAACGCGACGGCCAACTACTACGCCTCGCGCGGCGAACCGACGCCGATGGTCCTGGTCGACCGCGCCCACTGGACCGGGCACCTGCCCGCCTGGCCCCTGCTCCAGGCGTTGGCGCGCGGGCGCGCGATGGAGTCGCGGATCGCCCTGGTGGACTCGGTGGACGAGGTTCCGGCCGCCCTCGCCGCAATGCGCTGACTCCCCCAGGCAACTTCCGGGGCCGTTCACACGTCTGGCAGAGGTACGCAAAACCTGCCAGACGTGAACGGAGCCCTCTGTGCTCATAGGCCTGCTGACCGCTGTCGCGGCGTCCATCTGCTACGGAACGGGATCCGTCCTGCAAGCCGTGGGCTCCCGCCGGGCGGCCCGGACCTCCCCGGCCGCCGCCGGGGTGACCGCGCACGGCGGACCGAACCTGGCCTCCACCGCCAAGGCCGCGATGACGTGGGAGTTCATCGTCGGCACGGTCCTCGACTTCGTCGGCTTCGGGCTGGGCGCGCTGGCCGCCCGGCTGCTCCCGCTGTTCCTGTCGCAGACGGTGATCAGCGCCAACCTGGTCATCACGGCCGTGCTGAGCGTCAAGCTGCTCGGGATCCGGCTGACCCGCAAGGAGTGGTCCTCCATCGGCGTGGTCTGCGCGGCGCTGGTGCTGCTCGCCACGGCGGCCGGCCACGAGGGCGGCCATCACGCCCCGATGGCCACGCACTGGTGGCTGCTGGGCGTGACGGGGCTGATCATCGTCGGCGGCACGGTCGCCGTACGGTTCCTCGGGGCGCGGGCCGCGATCCTGGCGGGCCTGCTGTCGGGGCTGGCCTTCGGGGCCCTGGGCGTCGGGGTGCGGATCCTGAACGGCGTGGAGCCCTTCGCGCTCGGCACGCTGCTCGCGGACCCGGCCCTGTACGCGATCGTGCTGGCCGGGGCCGGCGGCATGTACCTGCACACCGTGGCCCTGCAGATCGGCTCCGTGAACGGCGCCACGGCGGCTCTGGTCGTCGGCGAGACGGTGCTGCCGGGGGCCATCGGCGTGCTGTGGCTCGGGGACGCCTCCCGGCCGGGGCTGGCCTGGCTCGCGGTGCTGGGCTTCGTCCTGGCGGTCACGGGCGCGGTGGCGGTGGCCTGGTACGGCAACCACGACGGGGCCGAAGCCGCGGCGGAGGAACAGGTTCCGGCGCCGGTGTCCTGACCGGAGGGCGGCCGGGCCGGCCGGACCCGTACGAGCGGTCGCGGCCCGGCCCCCGCGTTCACTCTCACGGGGTGTGCGGGGTGGCGGGGCCGCGGCCGGCGGCGCTTGCTGGGTGCATGGACACCACGACCGCCCGGATGGAGACGCCACGCGCCGCGGGTGCGGTGGGGGTCGTCTTCGCGCTGCTGCTGGCGGCCTCGATCGTGCTGATGCGCTACGCGCTCCCGTCGGACGCCGCCCACGCCCCCGTGGACCCGGACCGCCGCTGGGCGGTGAGCACGGCGCTGGAGCTCGTCCCGTTCGCCGGGATCTTCTTCCTGTGGTTCATGGGCGCGCTGCGGGCGCACACCGGAGCGGCCGAGGACCGGTTCGTCGCCACCGTCTTCCTGGGCAGCGGCTTCGTCTTCACCGCCGCCCTCTTCGTCGCCGCCGCGGCGGCCGGCACCGTCCTCGCGGAGACCGCGGCGCCCTCCGGCTTCGGCCGCTCGTTCGCGTACACGGTGCTGATGACGTACGGGATGCGGATGGCGGCCGTCTTCGTCTTCGCGACCTCGACCATCGGCAGGCGCCTCGGCGTCTTCCCGCGCCCGCTCGCCCTGCTGGGCTACGCCGTGGGACTCGTCCTGCTCGCCGCTGGCTCCCGGGTGCCCTGGTCCGAGCTGGTCTTCCCGGCCTGGTCGCTGCTCGTCAGCCTGTACATCCTGCGGGCGAGCCGGCGGTAGGGCTCCCGGCAGGCGGCCCCCGCCCGGTCCGTGCATGCTGGAAGTCGGGGGTGACGGGGGTGATCGGGCCACGGAAGGGCTGATGCCTCATGAGGCTTGTCGTCGACCTCAACCGCTGCCAGGGCTACGCGCAGTGCGCGTTCCTCGCGCCCGAGGTGTTCACCATGCACGGCGAGGAGTCCCTGCTCTACGATCCGCAGGCCGCCGACGAGCAGCGGGAGAACGTCGAGCGCGCCGTCCACGCCTGCCCCGTACGGGCCATCCTGGTCGACGCGGTCAACGGATCCCTCTCCGCACCGCAGGCCGCGTCCGCACCGCAGGCCCCGTCCGCACCGGAGGCGCACCGTGACCGGTGACGGGACCCTGGAGCGGCTCAGGCGCGAGGGGCGCATCGTGGTGGTCGGCGCTTCGCTGGCCGGTCTGCGGGCCGCCGAGACCCTGCGCGAGAAGGGGTTCGCCGGTTCCCTCACGATGATCGGCGACGAACCGTACGAGCCCTACGACCGGCCCCCGCTGTCCAAGCAGGTGCTGCTCGGCAAGGCCGCCGCGGAGCGGACCCTGCTCCCCCGGCGCCGCGACATCGACGCCACCTGGCGGCTCGGGGTCCCGGCGAGCGGCCTGGACATGGCGGCCCGCACGGTGCTGCTCGACGACGGCGACGCGGTGGAGTACGACCGGCTGCTGATCGCCACCGGCGTACGGGCCCGCCCGTGGCCGCACGAGGACCAGGCGTCGCTGCGCGGGGTCTTCGTACTGCGCACTCGCGACGACGCCGTCGGCCTGGAGCGGGCGCTGGCGGCCGGCCCGCGCCGGGTGCTGGTGATCGGCGCCGGGTTCACCGGCTCGGAGATCGCCTCCGCCTGCCGTGAGCGCGACATCCCCGTGACGGTCGCCGAGCGCGGGGCGGCGCCGCTGGTCGGCGCGCTCGGCGGGGTGATCGGCGAGGTGGCGGCGCAGATGCACCGGGAGCACGGCGTCGACCTGCGGACCGGGGTCATGGTGACCGGCCTGGAGGGCGACTCCTCGGGGCGGGTCCGCGCGGCGCACCTCTCTGACGGCACCTCGCTCGAAGCCGACGTGGTCATCGTCTCGCTCGGCGCGATGCGCAACACCGAATGGCTGGCCGGGTCCGGCCTCGGGGCGGGTCCGCGCGGCATCGCCTGCGACGCCGGCTGCCGGGCGTTCGACATCCGGGGCATCGTCACGGACGACATCTACGTGGCGGGTGACGTGGCACGCTCCCCGCACGCGCTGTTCGGCTACCAGTTCCTCTCCTTGGAGCACTGGGGCAACGCCGTCGCGCAGGCCGAGACGGCCGCGCACAACATGCTCAGCGAGAGCGTGGACCGGCGGCCCCACCTGTGGGTCCCGGCGTTCTGGTCCTCCCAGTTCGGCGTCAGCATCAAGTCGGTCGGGGTCCCGTCGATGGGCACGGAGATCGTCATCACCCAGGGGTCCCGGGACGAGCGGCGCTTCACCGGCGTCTACGGCTACCAGGGCCGGGTCATCGCGGCGGTGACCTTCGACAACTCCCGCTGGCTGCAGTTCTACGAGCGGCAGATCGAGGAGACCGCGCCGTTCCCGCCGCCGTTCCCCACGATGGACCGGCGCCCCGAGGGCAACAAGCCGCTGCCCGCGGACTTCCCGGACCCGTCGGTGCCCACGCACGGCCCGACGATCACGCTCTCGGGCTACTCGCCCGCAGACCGGCGCATCACGTTCACGCCCGCCCGTCACTGAGGATCCCCCATGACCCAAGACATCCTGCGGCAGATCCTGGACTACTCCCACCGGGCCGATCCGTACCCGCTCTACAAGGAGCTCCGCAAGACGCCGGTCTACCACGACGGCTCCGGGCCGTTCGTCGTCAGTACGTACTACGACATCCAGGGCCTGCTGCACGACCCGCGGATCAGCTCCGACGCCCGCAACCTGGCCGCGTCGGCGCACGATCCGCTGGCCGAGCCGGGCGGGGAGGAGGAGTCGGTCCTGCCGCCGTCCTTCCTCAAGCTCGACCCGCCCGAGCACGACCGGCTGCGCCGCATGACCAACCGGCCCTTCGGACCGCCGCACTCCCCGCACCGGATCCACGACATGCGCGGCGAGCTGCACGACATCGTCAAGGGGCTGATCGACCGGATCGAGCAGACGGGCGACGCGCGCGAGATCGATCTGGTCGAGCAGTTCTCGTACCCCTTCCCCGTGACGGTGATCTGCCGGCTGCTGGGCGTACCGAGCGAGGACGAGCCCAAGTTCCACGTGTGGGCGGACACCCTCGCGGCGAGTCTGGACCCGGATCCGGACGCCGACCCGAGGGAGCGCGAGAGGCGTACGCACGACTCCCGTATGGAACTCGGCATGTACCTGTCGGGACTGATCGAGGAGCGGCGCAAGCACCCGACCGGCGACATGCTCTCGGAGCTGGCCACCGGCAGTGGCCCGGACGGCACGATGACCACGATGGAGGTACTGAGCACGGCGGCGCTGCTGCTCATCGCCGGTCACGAGACCACCGTCAACCTGATCACCAACGGCATGCTGACGCTGCTGCGCCACCCCGAGGTCCTGGAACGGCTGCGCGACGACCCGGAACTGTCCGTCCCGCTCGTGGAGGAACTGCTGCGCTACGAGCCCCCCGTGCAGCTGGTCCCGCAGCGCACCACCCTCACCGACGTCGAGGTACGGGGCGTCACGGTGCCCAAGGGCGCCTCGCTCTGGCTGATCCTGGCCGCGGGAAACCGCGATCCGCTGCGGTTCGAGGACCCCGACCGCTTCGACCCGGACCGGCGGGACGTCCAGCACCTGGGCCTCGGCAGCGGCATCCACAGCTGCTTCGGTGCGCCGCTGGCCCGGCAGGAGGCGCAGCTGGCCCTGAGCGAGCTGGCCCGCAGGCTGGAGAACCCCCGGCTGCTCGCGGACCCGCCCGTGTACCGCCAGAACGCGGTGCTCCGCGGCCCGCGCCACCTGCCGATCGCCTGCGACGGCATCAGGCCCTGACGTCCGGCCCCGCGTTACGGGGCCCCGGGCAGGACGACCACCTCGGCCGGGCGGAACCCCACCGAGACCCGGTCGCCCACTGCCGGGGCCCCCGCCAGCTCACACTCGGCCTCCAGCACGGGGCCGCTCTCCGGCCGCAGCAGCAGCGCCACATGGGCGCCGCGGAACGTACGGGAGACCACCTCGCAGCGCAGCCCGTCCGGCCCGAGGACCACTCCGGCCGGGCGGACCAGCAGCTGCCGCTCGCCCTCCGGGGCTCCGGCCGGCACCGGCACCTTGCCCCACGGGGTCGCCGCCGCGCCCGCCGCCACCGTCGCCGGGACCACGTTCTCGAAGCCGAGGAAGCGCGCCACGAACTCCGACGCCGGCCGCTGCCACACCTCCAGCGGGGTGCCGGCCTGGGCGATGCGCCCCTCCCGCATCACCACGACCCGGTCGGCCAGCGCGAAGGCCTCGCCCTGGTCGTGGGTGACGGCGAGCACGGTGGTGCCCAGCCGGGAGAAGAGCGAGCGGAGTTCCACGACGAGCCGCTCCCGCAGCCCCCGGTCGAGCTGCCCCAGCGGCTCGTCCAGCATCAGCAGCCGTGGCGACGGCGCCAGCGCCCGGGCCAGGGCGACCCGCTGCTGCTCGCCGCCCGACAGCGAGGCCACCGCCCGGCCCCCGGCGCCCGGCAGCCCGACCAGCTCCAGCAGCTCGGTGACCCGGGCCGCCCGGGCCGCGCCCGCCACCCCCCGCATGCGCAGCCCGAAGGCGACGTTGCCGCCGACGTCCCGGTGCGGGAACAGCTGGTGGTCCTGGAACATCAGGCCCACCCCCCGCCGGTGCACCGGCACCGCGGCCTGGTCGGCGCCGCCGAGCAGCACCCGCCCGCCGGACACCGGCTGGAGCCCGGCCACCACCCGCAGCAGGGTGGACTTGCCGCTGCCGCTCGGCCCCAGTACGCAGACGGTCTCGTGCTCGGCGACCGCGAGGTCCACCGCGTCCACGACCGCCCGGTCGCCGAAGCGGACCGTCACCCCTTCGAGCCGGAGCAGGGTCATCAGAACTCTCCCGAGGTCGTGGCCGGGCGCAGCCGCTCCAGCACCAGCAGGGACACCGCGCACACCAGCATCAGAATCGTGCTCAGGGCCATGGCCTGCCCGTAGTTCATCTCCCCGGCCCGCCCCAGCAGCCGGGCCACCGCCACCGGCAGCGTCGGGTGGTCCGGCCGCGCGATGAACACCGTCGCCCCGAACTCGCCCAGCGAGACCGCGAAGGCGAAGCCCGCCGCGATCAGCAGCGCCCGCCGCACCAGCGGCAGGTCCACCTCCCGCCAGGCCCGCAGCGGCGAGGCGCCGAGCACGGCCGCCGCCTCCCTCAGCCGGGCGTCCACGGCCCGCAGCACGGGCAGCATGGTGCGCACCACGAAGGGGACGCCGACGAGCGCCTGCGCCAGCGGCACCAGGATCCAGGAGGTCCGCAGGTCCAGCGGGGGCTCGTCCAGGGTGATCAGGAAGCCGAAGCCCACCGTCACGGCGGACACCCCGAGCGGCAGCATCAGCAGCGCGTCGAAGCCCCGTACGAACCTCCCCCCGCGCCGGGTCAGCGCGGCGGCCGCGAGGGCGCCGATCAGCAGGGCGATGGCGGTGGCGGCGAGCGCGTACTGGAGGGAGTTCCAGATCGCCTCCAGCGGCGGCACCAGGAACGTCCCGCCCCCGGCGCCCGCGTCCTGGAGCGCCCGGTAGAAGCCCAGCCCGTATCCGCCGGGCGCGTCGAAGGACCGTTCCACCAGCACCGCCAGCGGCGCCACGATCAGCAGCAGCACGGTCAGCAGCACCCCGCCGAGCAGGCCGCGCTGCGCCCACCCGCGCGGCGGGTGCGCGGTGCGCGCCGGGTCCACGAGCCGCAGCGCGCTCTCGCGCCCGCGCACGGTCCGGGCGTGCACGAGGAGGATCAGGCCGACGGCGGCGAACTGCACCATGGTCAGCACGGCGGCCGTCGGCAGGTCCAGGAGCTGCGCGGTCTGCCGGTAGACCTCCACCTCCAGGGTGGAGTACGCGGGCCCGCCGAGGATCTGCACGACGCCGAACGAGGTGAAGGTGAACAGGAACACCATCAGCGCGGCGGCGGCCACGGCCGGTGCCAGCGCGGGCAGGGTCACCCGCCGCCAGGCGGCGAAGCGGCCCGCGCCCAGCACCCGGGCGGCCTCCTCCTGGCGCGGGTCGAGCTGGGCCCACAGCCCGCCGACCGTCCGGACGACGACGGCGTAGTTGAAGAAGACGTGCGCGAGCAGGATCGCCCAGACGGTGGTGTCGAGCCGCACCCCCCACAGCTCGTCCAGCAGCCCGCCCCGTCCGACCAGCGCCAGGAACGCCGTGCCGACGACCACGGTCGGCAGCACGAACGGCACGGTGACCAGGGCGCGCAGCAGCTGCCTGCCCGGGAAGTCGAACCGGGCGAAGACGTACGCGCCGGGCAGCGCGATCAGCAGGGTCAGCGCGGTGGAGGCCAGCGCCTGCCAGGTGGTGAACCACAGCACCCCGGCGATGTCGGGCCGGGTCAGCACCTCGCCGGCCCGGCCGAACTGCCAGCCCGCGTCCGTCTTCAGGCCGCGCCCGACGATCGCGGCCACGGGATAGGCGAAGAACAGCCCGAAGAAGGCGAGCGGCACGGCCATCAGGGCCAGCCGGACGGCCGTGGCGCGCCCGCCCTCCTTCGGGGAGTCCTGCCGCGCTACTTCACGACGAGCGAAGACCATGCCTTGACCCACTGCTCACGGTTCTTGGCGATGGCGTCGGGGGCGACCGTCTCCGGCTTCTCGACGACCACGCCGTGCTTCGTGAACAGCTCCGGCAGCTTCGCGTCCTTGACCACCGGGTTCACGAACATCTGGAGCGGCATGTCCTCCTGGAACTTCTTGCTCACCAGGAAGTCGATGAGGGCCTTGCCGCCCTCCTCGTTCTTCGCGCCCTTGAGCAGGCCCGCGAACTCGACCTGGCGGAAGCAGGTGCCGGTGGCCACGCCCGTGGGGGCCTCGGCCGGCTGCGGCTCGCCGTAGAGGACCTCGACCGGCGGGCTGGAGGCGTACGAGACGACCAGCGGCCGGTCGCCCTTGGCCTTCTTGCCGCCCGCGGAGCCGGAGAAGCGCTCGTTGTAGGCCTGCTCCCAGCCGTCGACGACCTCGACGCCGTTGGCCTTGAGCTTGCTCCAGTAGTCCTTCCAGCCGTCCTCGCCGTACTTGCCGACGGAGGCGAGCAGGAAGCCGAGGCCGGGCGAGGAGGTCGCGGCGTTCTCGGTGACCAGCAGGTTCTTGTACTCCGGCTTGACCAGGTCGTCCAGCGTCTGCGGCGGGGCGGTCTTCTTGTCGGCGAAGTACTGCTTGTCGTAGTTGACGCAGATGTCACCGGAGTCGACCGGGGTGACGCGGTGCTGCTGGTCGAGCAGGAACTCCGGCTTGACCTGGTCCAGTCCCTTGGCCTGGTACGGGGTGAAGATCCCGTTGTCGAGCGCGCGCGAGAACAGCGTGTTGTCGACACCGAAGAAGACGTCGCCGCGCGGGGAGCCCTTGGTGAGGATCTCCTGGTTGAGGGCGGCGCCGGCGTCCCCGGACTTCAGGACCTTGACGGTGTAGCCGCTCTGCTGCTCGAACTCCTTGAGGACCGCTTGGGTCACGTTGAAGGAGTCGTGGGAGACCAGGGTGATCGTCTTGGACTTCGGGGCGTCGCCCGCGCCCGCGGGCTTGTCCTTGGCGTCGCCGCCGCCGCAGGCGGTGAGCGTGCTGACGCCCAGCGCCGCCGCGAGCGCGGCGCCCGCGATCTTCTTGGTGGTGCTCACTGGTGAATTCCTCCTGGGATGTCCAGGAGAAGACGCGGCCCCGCCCGGCGCTCCGCGGAAGCGGACGCCGGGCAGGGCGCAACAGCTTGAGTGATGACCGAACTTCCTACCCCGAATGACCGGGGCGAGGTTCAGAGGGTCTGCGGATGCTTACCGCACTCTCAGCGCTGTGGCGCTCCCCTGTCGGAATGATGAAGTTGTCCGGCCACAGGGTACCCCGCGGCCGATTGCGGCCGTTCCTGGCCGGAACTCAGCGCTCCGAGGCGGCCAGCTGGCCACACGCCCCGTCGATCTCCTGACCGCGGGTGTCCCGTACGGTCACGGGTACGCCGTGCCGCGCGATGGCCTCGACGAAGGCCTTGCCGTCCTCGGGGCGCGAGGCGGTCCACTTCGAGCCCGGGGTCGGGTTCAGCGGGATCAGGTTGACGTGTACGCGCTTGCCCTTGAGCAGCCGGCCGAGCCGGTCACCGCGCCAGGCCTGGTCGTTGATGTCGCGGATCAGGGCGTACTCGATGGAGATGCGGCGGCCGGACTTCTCCGCGTACTCCCAGGCCGCGTCGAGGACCTCGCGGACGTTCCAGCGGGTGTTGACCGGGACGAGGGTGTCGCGCAGCTCGTCGTCGGGCGCGTGCAGCGAGACCGCGAGGCGGCACTTGAAGCCCTCGTCGGCGAAGCGCAGCATGGCCGGGACCAGGCCGACGGTGGAGACGGTGATGCCGCGCTGCGACAGGCCGAGGCCGTCGGGCTCCGGGTCGGTGAGGCGGCGGATGGCGCCGACGACGCGGTTGTAGTTGGCCAGCGGCTCGCCCATGCCCATGAAGACGATGTTCGACAGCCGGGCCGGGCCGCCGGGGACCTCGCCGTCGCGCAGGGCGCGCATGCCGTCGACGATCTGGTGCACGATCTCGGCGGTGGAGAGGTTGCGGTCCAGACCGGCCTGGCCGGTGGCGCAGAACGGGCAGTTCATCCCGCAGCCGGCCTGCGAGGAGATGCACATCGTGACCCGGTCGGGGTAGCGCATCAGCACGGACTCGACGAGCGTGCCGTCGTGCAGCTTCCACAGGGTCTTGCGGGTGGTGTCCTCGTCGCACGAGATGTGCCGGATCACCGACATCAGGTCCGGCAGCAGCTCCTGCTGGAGCTTCTCGCGCGATCCGGCGGGGATGTCGGTCCACTCGGCCGGGTCGTGCGCGTAACGGGCGAAGTAGTGCTGGGAGAGCTGCTTGGCCCGGAACGGCTTCTCGCCGATCGCGGCCACCGCCTCCCGGCGCTCGGCCGGGGTCAGGTCGGCGAGGTGCCGGGGCGGCTTCTTGGCCCCGCGAGGCGCGACGAAGGTGAGTTCACCCGGAACGGGGCGGGCCATGGCAGGTACTCCTTGTAAGACGAAAGGCGCGCCGCAGAAGCAGCGCGCCCTTCAAGGGTAACCGCCCGGCGTATCACGCCGCCTTTTCACAGGTCGGGCAGGTCAGGCGGGGCAGCCGGTCGATGGGGTCCGGCGGGTCAGCCGGTGCCCACGAAGGCCGCGAGCAGCAGCCAGACCACCGGGGCGGTCGGCAGCAGCGAGTCGAGCCGGTCCATGATCCCCCCGTGGCCCGGGAGCAGCGTGCCCATGTCCTTGATCCCGAGGTCCCGCTTGATCATCGACTCGCCCAGGTCGCCCAGGGTGGCGCTGACCGCGACCGCGAGGCCCAGCAGCAGGCCCTGCCACCAGGCACCGTCGTCGACCAGGAACTCCATGCACAGCGCGCCGGCCGCCATCGCGAAGGCCACCGCCCCGGCGAGGCCCTCGCGGGTCTTCCCCGGGCTGATGCGCGGAGCCAGCTTGGTCTTGCCGAAGCGCCAGCCCACCGCGTAGGCACCCGTATCGCTGACCACGGTCAGCACCAGGAAGGTGACGACCCGCTGGGGGCCGTCGTCGGCGGTGAGCAGCATCGCGACGAAGGTGGCCAGGAAGGGCACGTAGAACGCCGCGAAGACGCCCGCCGTGACGTCCTTGAGGTAGTCCTCGGGCGGTTCGGTCATCCGCCAGACGAGCACCGCCAGCGCGGTGAGCGCCATCGCCACCCAGGCGCCCTCGGCCCCGCGGACGTATCCCGCGATGACCATGGCCGCGCCGCCGACCGCGAGCGGGACGAGCGGGGCCTTGATGCCCTTCTTCTCCTGGAGCCGGGAGGTGAGCTCCCACAGGCCGACCACGACGGCGACGACGATCACGCCGACGAAGACCGCCTTGACGATGAACAGCGAAGCGAAGATCACCGCACCGAGGCCGACACCGACCCCTATGGCGGCCCGCAGATCCCGGCCCGCGCGCTTCTTCGGCGGTGGCGGGGAGGCGTCCTGCGGTGCCTGCGATGGCGGAGGCGGGGGGCTGGGCATGGGCTCCTGCGGCGGCGTCTCGGCGCGGAACGGGGGGCCGCCGAATGCGGCGGCCCCCCGATCGCGTGCTTCCCGGTCGTCGAAGTCACGGCCGGCGGCATCGGGCACGATGGGCATGGGCCGAGTCTGCGGGCCCACCAGCGCATCGTATGCGGGACCCGCCGCGACCGGCTCCGCGGCCCAGGGAGAGTCGTTCATCAGACTTCGAGCAGCTCGGCTTCCTTGTGCTTCAGCAGCTCGTCCACCTGCGCGACGTACTTCGCGGTGGTGTCGTCGAGCTCCTTCTCCGCGCGGCGCACCTCGTCCTCGCCGGCTTCCTTGTCCTTGACGAGCTTGTCGAGGGCGTCCTTGGCCTTGCGGCGGACGGCGCGGATGGAGACCTTGGAGTCCTCGGCCTTCGTGCGCGCGACCTTGATGTACTCCTTGCGGCGGTCCTGCGTCAGCTCGGGGAAGGTCACCCGGATGATGCGGCCGTCGTTGCTCGGGTTGACGCCGAGGTCGGAGTCGCGGATGGCCTGCTCGATGTTGCGCAGGGCGGACGCGTCGAACGGCGTCACGATGGCCATGCGCGGCTCGGGCACCGCGAAGGACGCGAGCTGGTTGATGGGCGTGATGGCGCCGTAGTAGTCCGCCACGATCTTGTTGAACATCGCCGGGTGCGCACGTCCCGTGCGAATCGCGGCGAAGTCTTCCTTGGCGACGACGACGGCCTTCTCCATCTTCTCCTCGGCTTCGAGGAGGATTTCTTCGATCACCACGTGCTCCTGCATGTCAGATATGGATGGTTCAGGCTGGCGGGGCGGTGCGAGCCGCCCGGACCGGGCCCGGCCGGAGCCGGGCCGCGGCGGGGCTCAGGCCCGGGTGCCCTGGTCGCTCACGAGCGTGCCGATCTTCTCACCCTTGACGGCGCGGGCGATATTGCCCTCGGCGAGCAGTTCGAAGACCAGGATCGGCAGCGCGTTGTCGCGGCACAGCGTGATGGCCGTGGCGTCGGCGACCTTGAGGTCCCGGGACAGCACCTCGCTGTACTCCAGCGCGTCGAACTTCACCGCGTCCGGGTTGGTCTTCGGATCGGAGTCGTAGACCCCGTCGACACCGTTCTTGCCCATGAGGAGGGCCTCGGCGTCGATCTCCAGGGCACGCTGGGCGGCCGTGGTGTCGGTGGAGAAGTACGGCATGCCCATGCCGGCGCCGAAGATCACGACGCGGCCCTTCTCCAGGTGCCGGACGGCGCGCAGCGGGATGTACGGCTCCGCGACCTGGCCCATGGTGATCGCGGTCTGCACCCGGCTGTCGATGCCCTCCTTCTCCAGGAAGTCCTGGAGGGCGAGGCAGTTCATGACGGTGCCGAGCATGCCCATGTAGTCGGACCGGGCCCGGTCCATGCCGCGCTGCTGCAGCTCGGCGCCGCGGAAGAAGTTGCCGCCGCCGATCACGATCGCGATCTCGGCGCCGTCTCGTACCACGGCCGCGATCTCGCGGGCGATGGCGTGCACGACGTCGGGGTCGACACCCAGCCCGCCGCCGCCCGAGAAGGCTTCGCCGGACAGCTTCAGCATGAAGCGGCGACCCTTCTTCTCGTGGTCGCTCTTGTCGTGGGAAGCGGTGTGGGGGTCCACGCCCTGATTCATGGAGATCTCCTCGTGCACATACGAAGAAGGCCATTGCCGGTGGGTCCTCGCGGTTCCCTCTACGGCAATGGCCTCCTCGTCAGATCTGCGGTCGCCTCGCGCGGACGCGGACGACTGCTTCAGACCCTACCGGGGTCCGGTGTCCGTCGCGTACGGACGGACTCAGATGCCGACCTTGATGCGGGTGAAGCGCTTCAGGGTGACACCGGCCTCGTCCAGGACCTTCTGGACGGACTTCTTGTTGTCCAGCGCGTACGGCTGGCCGAGCAGCGTGGCGTCCTTGAAGAAGCCGTTGACGCGACCCTCGACGATCTTGGCGATCGCGGCCTCGGGCTTGCCCTCGGCGCGGGTGGTCTCCTCGGCGACGCGGCGCTCCGACTCGACGATCTCGGCCGGGACCTCGTCGGCGGTGAGGTACTTCGGCGCGAAGGCGGCGATGTGCTGGGCGATGCCCTTGGCCAGCTCGGCGTCGGCCTTGTCCAGCTCGACCAGGACACCGATCTGCGGGGGCAGGTCGGGCATGGTGCGGTGCATGTAGGAGGCCACGAAGGCACCCTCGTACGCCGCGAAGCGGTCCAGGACGATCTTCTCGCCGAGGTTGGCGTTGGCCTCGTCCACGAACGCCTGGACGGTCTTGCCGGGCTCGATCTCGGACGCCAGCAGCGCCTCGATGTCCGCCGGCTTGGAGGCGGCCACGTGGGCGGCGAGCTGGTCGGCGACGGCCAGGAACTTCGGGCTCTTCGCGACGAAGTCGGTCTCGCACTTCAGCTCGACGAGCACACCGGAGGTGGCGTCGTCGGCGATCAGGGAGGTGACGGCACCGTTCTCGGCGGAACGGCCCTCGCGCTTGGCGACACCCTTCAGGCCCTTGACGCGCAGGATCTCGTTGGCCTTGGTGACGTCGCCGTCGGCCTCCACGAGCGCGTTCTTGCAGTCCAGCATGCCGGCGCCGGTGAGCTCGCGGAGCTTCTTGACGTCAGCGGCGGTGTAGTTCGCCATGAGTCTGTGATTCTCTCTCGAAGTCGTGGATCTACGGGTGAACGGCGGAGGAGTCGCGCTCGTGGCGCGGCTCCCCCGCCGTCATCGTCCGTGCTGCGGGTGCCCGGCGGATGAACGCCGGGCTCCCTCAGTGGGTGGGTCAGGCCTGCTCGGCGTCGGCGGCCGGAGCCTCGACGGCCGGAGCCTCGGTGGCCGGAGCCTCGGTGGCCTCGGCGGCCGGGGTGACCTCGGCGGCGACCTCGGCGGCGGCGTCGGCGTCCACCTTGGCGGCGTCGACGTCGGCGGCCGGGGCCTCGGCGTCGTCGGCCTTCTTCTCACCCTCGAGCAGGTCGCGCTCCCACTCGGCGAGCGGCTCGGCGGCGGCCTTCTCGCCCGGCTTCGAGTCACCGGTCGCAGCGCCGGAGCGGGCGATGAGGCCCTCGGCGACGGCGTCGGCGATCACGCGGGTGAGCAGGGTGACGGAGCGAATCGCGTCGTCGTTGCCCGGGATCTTGTAGTCGACCTCGTCGGGGTCGCAGTTGGTGTCGAGGATCGCGACGACGGGGATGTGCAGCTTGCGCGCCTCACCGACCGCGATGTGCTCCTTCTTGGTGTCGACGATCCAGACGGCGCTGGGAACCTTCGACATCTCGCGGATACCACCGAGGGTCTTCTCCAGCTTGATCTTCTCGCGGGAGAGGACCAGGAGCTCCTTCTTGGTGAGACCCGAGGCGGCGACGTCCTCGAAGTCGATCGCCTCAAGCTCCTTCAGACGCTGGAGGCGCTTGTAGACGGTGGAGAAGTTGGTGAGCATGCCACCGAGCCACCGCTGGTTGACGTACGGCATGCCGACGCGCGTCGCCTGCTCGGCGATGGCTTCCTGCGCCTGCTTCTTGGTACCGACGAACATGATGGAGCCACCGTGCGCGACGGTCTCCTTCACGAACTCGTAGGCGCGGTCGATGTACGACAGCGACTGGAGCAGGTCGATGATGTAGATGCCGTTGCGCTCGGTGAAGATGAAGCGCTTCATCTTCGGGTTCCAGCGACGGGTCTGGTGACCGAAGTGGACGCCGCTTTCCAGCAGCTCCCGCATCGTAACGACGGCCATGGCCATCTCCTTGTTTTCTCGGTTTGGTTCCTGACGCCCCGCCGCGCCCTGCCCCGCAGAAGGGACCGAGAGACGCTTTCACCAGGCCGTTTCCGGCCGATGCTGGGGCGTGCGAAGTCGACCCGGTGACCCGGATCGCCACAAGAAGTGTACGGGACCCGGCGGTATGCCGGGTGACGCCGTTGTCCACACCCCTTCGGTCATCCACAGGCGCGGCCGTCCGCCGCCGGCCGCGCGCGACCCTGAGGGCATGACGACACTGCTGCTCACCGTGATCCTGGCGCTCTCCCAGACCCTCCTCCCGGGAGTCCGGCCGCTGCCCGCGCCGCTGTCCGTCGCCCGCTGGTGGGACCCGCCGCCGACGCCGTACGCGGCCGGTCACCGCGGGGTGGACCTGTCGGCCCCGGTGGGGGCGCGGCTACGGGCCGTCGGCCCCGGGCGGGTGCACTACGCCGGGCAGGTCGCGGGCCGCGGGGTGCTCTCGCTCACCCTTCCGGGAGGCCTGCGTACGACGTACGAGCCGGTGCGGCCGCTGGTGGCGGAGGGGGAGGCGGTCACGGCGGGGCAGGAGGTGGCGGTGCTGACGGACGGCTCCCACTGCCCGGGCCCCTGCCTGCACTGGGGCCTGCTGACCGGGGCGGACGTCTACCTCGACCCGCTCACCCTGCTCCCCCGCCCCACCCCCCGGCTGCTGCCCGCGCCGACGGCACCGGGCGGCTAGGACGGGCCGCCCCGCACGCCCCGCAGGGCCATGGCGACGGCGGTCTCGGTCACCACCGCGGGATCCTCGGCGGCGCCGAGCTCGATGCGGCGTACGGCGGCGTCCACGACGCCCTGCAGGAGCATCGCGGCCAGCCGCGGCTCCGCCTGGCCGAGGGCGCCCAGGGCCTCGACGATCATCGCCACCAGGCTCCCGTGCGCGGCGCGGATCTTCTCGCGCGCCCCCGCGTCCAGCTCACTGGCCGAGATCGCCACCACCGCACGGTGGCGGCGGTCCCCGACCAGCCCCAGCTGGCTGCGCACGTACGCCTCGATCTTGGCCTCCGGCGTCCGCGCGGCCTCCATCGCGGCCTCGATCTCGGCGGCCCAGACGGGGAAGTCCACCGCGCACAGCTCTTCGACGACGGCCGCGCGCGACCGGAAGTACTCGTACACGGACGACCGGGCGAGCCCGGTGCGCTCCGCGAGGGCGGGGAAGGTCAGGGCGTCGGTCCCGCCTTCGGACAGCAGGGAACGCGCCGCGTCCAACAGGGCGCCGCGCTGCATCGACCGGTGCTCGGCCACGGAGGCCGCTCGAATCCTGGGCACGCCACCACTGTACGGAGGGCGCGCAAGGTCCGTGCCCGTGCGGCGGTCAGCGGCCGACGTCGGCGAGCTTGGCCCGCAGCTGGAGCACCGACTTGGTGTGGATCTGGCTGACCCGGCTCTCGGTGACGCCCAGGACGTTGCCGATCTCGGCGAGGGTGAGGCCCTCGTAGTAGTAGAGGGTGACCACCGTCTTCTCCCGCTCGGGGAGCGTGTTGATGGCCCGGGCGAGCAGCCGGCGCAGCTCGCGGTCCTCGGCCACCTCCACCGGGTCGTCGGCGGCGTGGTCCTCCAGGGTGTCCATCAGGGACAGCCGGTCGCCGCCCTCCCCGCCGGCGTGCAGCAGTTCTTCGAGGGCGACCACGTTGGCGAGGGACAACTGGCTGAAGACGGTGTGGAGATCCTCCACCCCGATCCCCATCTCGCCCGCGACCTCGCTCTCGGTGGGGGTCCGCCGCAGCTGGGCCTCCAGCGTGGCGTAGGCGCGCTCCACGGCCCGCGCCTTCTGGCGTACCGAGCGCGGGATCCAGTCCAGCGCCCGCAGCTCGTCGATCATCGCGCCGCGGATGCGGGTGATCGCGTACGTCTCGAACTTGATGGAGCGTTCGATGTCGAACTTCTCGATCGCGTCGATGAGTCCGAAGACCCCGGAGGAGACGAAGTCGGCCTGCTCGACGTTGGGCGGCAGGCCGACGCTCACCCGGCCCGCCACGTACTTCACCAGCGGCGAGTAGTGCAGGATCAGCTGCTCCCGCAGGCGTTCGTCACCCGACTCCTTGTATGAGCGCCAGAGCAGCTCCAGGGACGAGGGCGCGGTGGACCGCACGCCGCCACGGGCAGCGGGGGGCACCGCAGCGCGGTCGGACCCTGAGGTGTGCTGGGGCATGCTTCGCCTTTGCCGGAGCGGGATTCCTTGGGAGCGTAGCGTGACGGAAGTGTCGCGGTGCGCGAAGAGTACGGGATGACCCGGGGGCCGGGCGGCGCCCGGACTCGCGCGGGCGGCCCGGGACCGGCGCCTGGCGCTCGGTCCCGGCTAGGGCCACCGGGAAGACCGCGTCTCTCATCGCCTTCACTCTTTCACCGGAACACCCCAGGTCAACGACCGCCCCGCCGGTCGGTCCGGGATTGCTCCCCCTCTCCCGGCGTACGCGGAGTCAACCGCCAGCCGTCGCCCTGCCGTTCGACGAACCCCAGGGAGTGAAGTTCGTACAGTCTGCCGATGACTTCATCGGTGCCGGTGCCCGCGGCGAGCGAGATCTCCTCCGGTGCGGCGGCCCGGCCCGCCGGGAGGGCTTCGAGCACCCGTGCGGCGGCCGGGTGCAGGAGGTCCCTCGCGAGTACGGGTCCCCGCCGGGCGGGGGCCAGTTCGCCGATGGCTCCGACGAGTTCGACGATCTCGGCGGCGTCGGTGACGAGCTCCGCCCCGCCGCGCAGCAGTTCGTGGACGCCGGCCGACAGACCGCTTGTGGCGGGCCCGGGGACGCCCATGGTGAGGCGCCCGAGCTGCTGGGCCCGGCGGGCGGTGACCAGTGAGCCGCTGCGGTGGGCCGCCTCCACGACGACGGTCCCCCGGGTCAGGGCGGCGATGACCCGGTTGCGCAGCACGAACCGGCTCGGGGTGGGATGGCTGCCGGGCGGCAGCTCCCCCAGCACCAGCCCCGCGCGGGCGATCCCGCCGAGGAGCCCGGCGTGGCCGCGCGGATAGCAGACGTCGACCCCGCAGGCCAGCACCGCGGCGGTGGCCCCGCCGGAGGCGAGGGCGCCCCGGTGCGCGGCGCCGTCGATCCCGTAGGCGGCCCCCGAGACCACCACCCAGCCGCGCTCGGCGAGCCCGGCGGCGAGGGTCTGCGCCATGTGGGCCCCGTACGGGGTGCACGCGCGGGCCCCGACTACGGCGACCGAGCGCAGCGCCCAGGCCCGCAGGTCGGGGTGGCCCCGCAGCCACAGCCCGACGGGCCGAGCGTCCCCGAGGTCGTCCAGCTGGGTCGGCCACTGCGCCGACCCCGGACAGACGAACCGGCAGCCCGCCCGGGCGGCCTCCGCCAGGTCCCGCCGGGGGTCCGCGACGGCGGCCCGTCTCCGGTACCCGGCGAGCCGCTCGGAACCCACCCCGGTCAGCACCCGGCACTCCGCCCCGGGCCCGGTCAGCAGACGCATCAGCCCGACGGCACCGAACTCACGCAGCCAACGCCCCCCATGCTCGTCCCCGGGCTCCAACACCCGCGTCAACGCAACCCGCGCAAGCCCCTCATCCCCCACCTCCCCCGCGCCCCCCTCCGGCCCACACTCCTTCTCCGGAGCCGATGTCCCCGCACGGGCCCCATCCGCGCTGGCCGGCACGTCCGGCACCGGCTCCTCCGGCCCGGGTCGCTCCGCCCCGGCCAGCGGCTTCGGCAAGGCCTCTGCCCCCGCGGGCGCCTCCCGCCCGGGCTCTTCCGGGTGGGCGGGTGGCTCCGGTCCGGCGTTCTCCCGCCGCACTGGCATCTGCTGGCCCGGCCCTGCCCGTGGGGTGAGGGCGTCCGGGGCGGGCTCGCGGGTGACGTCGTCGGTCGTCATGGCGTTGCCTCCGCTCCAGTCGCCAGGACCGCCCCGCGGGCGATGCCGGTGCGCAGCTCCAGTGCGACGGCCACGTCCAGCGCGTCGGGGCGGTCGCGCCCCCGCAGGTCGGCCACGGTCCAGGCGACGCGCAGCACCCGGTCCAGCCCCCGGGCGGTGAGCAGTCCGCGCTCCAGGTCCCGCTCGGCCAGGGCCAGCGCCCCGGGACCGGCCGGCCAGCGGGTGCGCAGCTCATGCCCGGGCACCTCGGAGTTGAGCCGCCACGGGGTGTCGGCCAGCCGGGCGGCGGCCCGGTCGCGGGCCTCGCGTACCCGGTCCGCGACGGTGGCGGTGGCCTCGCCCCGGCCACCCCGCCCCAGCAGGTCGGAGCGGGTGACCGGCTCCGCCTCGACGCGGAGGTCGACCCGGTCGAGCAGCGGCCCCGACAGCCGGGCCTGGTAGCGCCGGACCACGGAGGCGGGACACTCGCAGCCCGCCCCCTGGAGGCTGTACCGGCCGCAGGGACAGGGGTTGGCCGCGAGGACCATCAGGAAGCGGGCCGGCAGCCTTACCACCCCCGCGGCCCGGGCGATGACCACGTGCCCCGCTTCGAGGGGCTGCCGCAGGGCGTCCAGCGCCTTGCCGCTGAACTCCGCGGCCTCGTCCAGGAAGAGCACCCCTCGGTGGGCCAGCGAGACCGCCCCCGGCCTGGGGATTCCGGCCCCGCCGCCGACCAGGGACTGCATGGTCGCGGAGTGGTGCGGGGCGCAGTACGGGGGCCGGCCGACCAGCGGTTCGCCGGGCGGCAGGATTCCCGCGACGGAGTGGACGGCCGTCACCTCCAGTGAGTCCTGTCGGGTGAGCGGCGGCAGGATCCACGGCAGCCGCTCGGCCAGCATGGTCTTGCCCGCGCCCGGGGGCCCGCTGAGGAACAGGTGGTGGGCCCCGGCGGCGGCCACTTCCAGAGCCCGGCGGGCCCGGTGCTGGCCCGCGACGTCGGCCAGGTCGGGGACCTCGGCGCTCTCGCCCCCGCCCCGCGCCAGCCCCGTACCGAGCCCGGCGCCCGGTACCACCAGCCCCGCCAGCATCGGGTCGGGGCGCCCCGCCCGGTCCGGCTCCTCCTCGGGCACCACCCCGTCGGTGAGGACCGCGATCAGCTGCCGCAGGCTCCGCACGCCGAGGACGGACACCTCGGGAACCAGGGCGGCCTCCCCCGCACACTGCTCGGGCACCACCACCTGCCGGTACCCGGCCTCGGCGGCGGCCAGCACCGCGGGCAGGATCCCGCGCACGGGGCGGACCCGGCCGTCGAGGCCCAGCTCCCCGATGAGCACCAGATCCGCGATGGCTCCCGGATCGACCACCTCGGCGGCCCCGAGAACCGCCACCGCGACGGCCAGGTCGAAATGCGCACCGCCCTTCGGCACCGACGCCGGGCTGAGTCCGACCGTCAGCTTCTTCTGCGGCCAGGCCGCGCCGGAATTCACCACGGCCGCCCGCACCCGGTCACGGCTCTCGACCAGGGTCTTGTCGGGCAGCCCCACCAGGGTGAAGGCGGCGACCCCCGGCTCCAGGTCGGCCTGCACCTCCACCACGACGCCCTCGACGCCCACCAGGGCCACCGAGCAGGCCCGCGCGAAACCCATCAGGCCACCCCCCTGACGTGCTCCACCCGGGCCGCGCCGCGCCGTGGCAGCAGGACCGCCACGAGGTCGATCCGCACGCCGCCCGGGGGCGGTCCGCCGTGGTCGGCGAGCCACCGCCCG
Organism: Streptomyces sp. NPDC102258; assembly: GCF_055584685.1. Taxonomy (NCBI): domain Bacteria; kingdom Bacillati; phylum Actinomycetota; class Actinomycetes; order Kitasatosporales; family Streptomycetaceae; genus Streptomyces; species Streptomyces sp. NPDC102258. The sequence continues at coordinate 70,617 of NZ_JBVJLO010000017.1, read as the reverse complement.
GCGAGCCTGCGCAGCCGGTCGGCCTTGCCGGCCCGGACGGCCGCCATGGGGTGCTCGAAGCCGCCGGCCCGGCGCGTCTTGACCTCGCACACGACGAGGGCGTCCCCCTCCCGCGCGACGATGTCGATCTCCCCGGCCCGGCACCGCCAGTTCCGGGCGATCACCGTCATCCCCGACTCGGTCAGCCGTCGCGCGGCGAGGTCCTCGCCGTACCGCCCCAATGCCTGCTGTGCCACGCCCTTCGCGTTCATCCGGCACCACCTCCGTGCCGAGAGTCCCGCGTTCCCGTCCCCCGAGTGGATCTTGGTGGACAACTCCGCCGTTGTGGAAATCCCGCTCACCCTTCAGGGTGAGCGGGTCGTCCGGATCGCCGGGCGCGGGCGGCCGGCGAGCGCCGGCGGCCACCCGTGCCCGGTCAGGCGCCGGGAAGTTCGAGGTCGCTCTTGTTGAGCTCCTCGATGTTCACGTCCTTGAAGGTCAGCACCCGCACCTGCTTGACGAAGCGGGCGGGCCTGTACATGTCCCAGACCCAGGCGTCAGCCATGGAGACCTCGAAGAAGACCTCCCCCTGGACCGAGTGCACCTGCATCTCGTAGTCGTTGGTCAGATAGAAACGACGTTCGGTCTCGATCACGTACTTGAACAGCCCGACGACGTCGCGGTACTCCCGATAGAGCTTCAGCTCCATCTCGGTCTCGTACTTTTCGAGGTCCTCGGCACTCATGGCATGTTCCCCTTCAGCCGTGCGTCCCCCTATTGTGCGCCAGCGCCGTGCGCCCCTAAACGATTTCCGGGGCCAGGACCACCGGAGCACCCGGGGGACCGTCGTCGAGCAGCGTGCGCAGCAGCTCGGCGAGTCTGGTCGGGTACACCGTCTCACGAGCCGCCAGCAGTTCCCCGGAGGTCCACCACCTGGCTCCCGTGACGCTGCGCCGTTCCAGTTCGGTGAACCCGCCCGTCAGGGTCCGCGTCCGGTCGGTACGGGCGAGGAAGTACCACTCGTCCTGTTCCCAGCGCCGGCCGTCGAAGGGGAAGGAGCAGTACCGGTGCCACAGCACCGGCCCCAGCTCGACCTCTGTGATCCCCGTCTCCTCCGCGAGCTCCCGCAGCGCCGCCTGCTCGCGCGTCTCGTCGCCCTCCAGCCCGCCGCCGGGCGTGAACCACCAGTCGTCGGCCGGATCGGACGGTTCGAAGCCGTGCAGCAGCAGGATCCGGTCCGCCGGGTCCAGCAGGATCACCCGCGACACCTTCCGCGGCGCCGCCGGCCCCGGTCCCGGCCCGCCCGCGCCGGACTCAGCGGGCACCGGAGGGCTCCCGCCGCCGTCCGCGTCCGAGGATCCGTACGAGGGGCCCGTAGGCCGCCCCCAGCAGCACCAGGGCCGCGCCGCCCACCACCGCGGCCACCTGGAGCCGCAGCGGTCCGGGCCCGGACACCCCGCCGGGCAGGGCGGCGAACGTCGCCGGCCGGTCCAGCATCTTCATGGACGGCCACGCCAGCGCGTCGACCCGGGCCGACACCGCCGACCGCGGCACGGTTCCCTGACCGGCCTCCTGGAGATGGGCGCGGGAGTCGAGCGAGGCGGTGCGGTGGTCGCCCATCAGGAAGAGGTTGCCGTCGGGCACCTTCACCTCGAACCGGGCGCCGCCCGTCCCGATCGCCGCGATCTCGCTGCCCGCGTCGTCGAGGTACGGCTCGTCGAGCGCGGTGCCGTTCACGGTCAGCCGGCCGCCCTGGCCGCAGCAACGGACGGTGTCGCCGCCCACGGCGATGACCCGCTTGACCATGGGCGAGGCGCCCCACTCCGTGTCGGTGAAGACGACCACGTCACCGCGCCGCACCTCGCCGCCGTCGATGCGCTGCGCCAGCACCCGGTCGTTCGGGCGCACGGTGGGCACCATCGAGTCGGTCGGCACCGTGTACGGCTGGTACACCAGCGCGCCCCAGACGAAACCGCCCAGGAAGAGTACGAAACCGATGGCCACGGCGATGCCCGACAGCACGTTGCCGAGCCCGCCGCGGCCACCGGTGGTCCCGCGTATTGACTGTGTTCCGCCCATTGCAGCGCCCCCGCATCGGAGATCGTCGACCTGGGCGGCACCCTACCGGGCGGTACGGCCCTTGGTCAGCCTCCGCCGCCGCCAGAGCACGACGGGCACCGCGCCCACGACGCCCAGCGCGGACGGACCGAGCCCGACCGGACCGAGCCCGACCGGGGCGAGTCCGGAGGCGCCGAGGCCGAGAGCGGTCGCCGCCGCCTGGTGGTTGATACCGGGCTGGTCGAAGGTGTCGGGGACCGGGAGCGTGGCCCACCGGGTGACCGGCCAGGCGACGACCACGGCCCGCCCGACGACCTTGTCGACCGGCACGAAGCCCTGGGTGGAGTCCTGCATGTGGTAGCGGGAGTCCTGCGAGTTCTGGCGGTGGTCGCCCATCACCCAGATCTTGCCCTTGGGCACGGTGATCGGGCCGAAGGGGGCGTCGTCGCACGGGGTGTTGCCCGGGTAGATGTACGGCTCGTCCAGCTCCTTGCCGTTGACGACGACCGGTCCTCCCCTCTTGCACTCCACCGTGTCGCCGCCGATGGCGATGGTCCGCTTGATCAGGTCCTTCTCTTCGGCGGACGGCATCAGACCGATCCAGCTGAGGGCCTTCTGCGCGATGTTGGGCTCGGGAGTGGGCTCGCCCGCGAGCCAGTCCGCCGGGTCGTGGAAGACCACGACCTCACCGCGCTCGGGCTCCGAGCCGAACCACGGGGTCAGCTTGTCGACCAGCACCCGGTCACCGCGCTGGAGGGTGTTCTGCATCGAGTCGGATGGGATCGAGAACGCCTGCACCAGGAACGTCTTGATCAGCAGGGCCAGCAGCAGGGCGATACCGATGAGGAGCGGAAGCTCCTTCCAGAACGAACGCTGCGGGCGCGCGACCGCACCGCCGTCCTCGGCCTTGGCCTCGGTGTCGCGCTCGACGGCGTCGTCCGGCCGCTCCTCGCCCTCATCGCGTCCGGATCGGGCGCCTACCGCCACATCCCCCACATCCACTCCTCAATCGGAATTCGCGTCCCGCACCGGATCGGTCGACGGGTCCTCCCCTCCCTTAACGAGCGGGAGTTCCCTAAGGCGCGGGAGACCGAGGACACACTATGCGAACGCGGCGCCCCGCCGACGCCCAAGGCGCCCGCGCCGCCGACCGGTTCGCGCCGGATCGGGCACCGAGAGGAAGGTCGCCGGCTGGTCCAGCCCGCGCCAGTGGTCATAGGGCCAGGCGATCACCACGGCCCGCCCGACCACGCCGTTCTCGGCGATGGTGCCTTCGAAGGCCTCGTCGAGGTGGTAGCGGGAATCGGCGGAGTTGGCCCGGTGGTCGCCCATGACGAAGAGCCGCCCCGCCGGTACGCGCACCTCGAAGCGGATCTCCGAAGGGGCGTTGCCCGGTGACACGTACGGCTCATCGAGGGGCGCGCCGTTGACGGTGATCCGCCCCTGCGCGTCACAGCACTTCACGGTGTCCCCGCCGAGACCGATGGCCCGCTTGATCAGGTCCTGCTCGTCGGCGGAGGGCAGCAGGCCGATGAAGGTCAGGGCCTGTTTGATCTGCTTGATCCCGGCCGGGTCCTGGGCGGGCCGGGCGGCCTCGCCCTTGAGCCAGCCGCCCGGGTCCTTGAACACCACGACGTCGCCCCGCTCGACCTTGGAGCCGAACCACGGCGTGAGCTTGTCGACCAGGACCCGGTCGCCGATCCGGATCGTCTGCTCCATCGACCCGGAGGGGATGAAGAAGGCCTGTACGAGGAAGGTCTTGAGCAGCAGGGCTATGCAGAGCGCGACGACGACGAGCAGCGGCAGCTCGCCCGCCCGCCGGGTACGCCGACGCCGCCGGACCCGCCGGGCCAGCCTGCGCCGCTCGGCCCGCCCCCCGGGCTCCGGCACGACCGCCCCGGCCCCGGCCCCGGCCTCCGCGCCACCGGACACCGCCGCGGAACCGGGCTCGGGCTCGGACCCGCGCCCGTACCCGTACTCAGCCGCGTCCCCGGGCTCGGAACCACCCCCGTACCGCGCCGGAGCGTCCTGCACCGGACCGGCCTGTTCCGGACCGCCCTGCCCCGCCCGCCCCTGCTCCGGACGGCGCCACAACGGCCCGCCCTGCACCGGCCCGCCCGGACGCGCCCCAGGCACCGCCGCCTCACCCGACGACGCCGGCCGCGGGGACTCCGGAAGCCGCGGAGGCCGCGGGGACTCCGGAAGCCGCGGGGACTGCGGGGACTGCGGTTCGCGTCCCTCGTCCCGGCCGCCCCGGGGCCGTCCCCGGCTACCCATGCGATCCACCACCCACCCGGGACCACGCCTCGGCGCCGTTCCCCGGTACCGATCCCCAGCGGCTCACCGGCCAGCCGAGCCAGTCGGCCCGCCCGATCACCTTGTCCACCGGCACCATCCCCCCGCCCGGCTCCCCAAGGTGGTCCCGGGAGTCCCGGGACTGGGAGCGGTGGTCGCCCATCACCCACAGGGTCCCCAGCGGGACGACGACGCGGAAGGGCACCACCGAGGGGGTGTCCCCGGGGTACAGGTAGGGCTCGTCCACGGACACCCCGTTGACCTTGAGCCGGCCGCCCGCGTCGCAGCACACCACGTCGTCCCCGCCCACGCCCACGACCCGCTTCACGAAGTCCGTGTCGGAGGGCTCGGCGAGCCCCAGCGCCGAGAAGGCGCCGTGCACGGCCTCGCCCACCGGATTGCCCGCAGGGCGTTCGCGCACGAAGGAGCCGATGCCGTCGAAGACCACCACGTCACCGCGGTGCGGCTGCCCGCCGAACCGGTACGCGAGCTTGTTGACCAGCACCCGGTCCCCGACCTTCAGGGTCGGCTCCATCGAGCGGCTGGGGATCAGGAAGGGCTGGACGACGAAGTCCGCGAAGAGCAGCAGGAACACCGTGCAGGCCACGCCGAGCAGGCCGGCCCGCCGCCAGGACCACCGCGGCCACCCCCCGGAGAACGCAGAACGCGGCCGCCCCTCCCCCTGCTCGGGAGAGGAGTGGCCGCGCTGTGTGAGCTCTGCTTCGGTGTCCATCGGGGGCGAGCCTATCCGGCCGTCCCCTGGAGCCGGAGAGGAGATCAGCGGTCGCGCTTCTCCTTGATCTTCGCGGCCTTGCCGCGGAGCTCACGGAGGAAGTACAGCTTGGCGCGACGCACGTCACCGCGGGTGACGAGCTCGATCTTCTCGAAGATCGGGGAGTGGACCGGGAAGGTACGCTCCACGCCGACGCTGAAGGAGACCTTGCGAACGGTGAAGGTCTCGGAGACGCCAGCGCCCTGGCGACGGATGACAACGCCCTTGAACTGCTGGATACGGGAGCGGTTGCCCTCGATCACGCGGACGTGCACGTTGATGGTGTCACCGGGGCGGAAGGCCGGGACGTCCGAGCGCAGGGTGGCGGCGTTGACGCCATCGAGCAGGTGAGACATGTTCTTCGTCTGCTTTCTTCGCACGACGCCACAGGTCGCCGGTGCGGATTTCCGTAGAGAGTTCGGGAGCCGGGTCACTTCGCGGGCGACGGTCCCCCTGTGGCAGGGGCGCACGCGAGCACACAGCAGCCGCCTATTCTTCCACGGCCTGCGCCCTGCGCCAAAATCGGCCGTCGGCGGTCGGCTTCCAGCCCAGGATCGAGAGGATCTCGCGGTCCTTCTTGTCGAAGGCGGACGCCTCGCAGCGCTCGATCAGGTCGGGGCGGTTGGCGGCGGTGCGGCGGAAGGCCTCGTCGCGGCGCCAGCGGGCGATCTTCCCGTGGTGGCCGCTGATCAGCACCTCCGGGATGCCGCGCCCGCGCCAGGTCGGCGGCTTGGTGTAGACGGGGCCTTCGAGCAGGTTGGCCATCTCGCCGGGCGCGAAGGAGTCGTCGCGGTGCGATTCCGCGTTGCCGAGGACCCCGGGCAGCAGCCGGGCCACGGCCTCGGTGATCACCAGCACGGCGGCCTCGCCGCCCGCCAGGACGTAGTCCCCGATGGAGACCTCGTACACCGGCATGCGCGTGGCGTACTCGTCCATGACCCGGCGGTCGATGCCCTCGTAGCGGGCGGGGGTGAAGATCAGCCACGGGCGTTCGGAGAGCTCGACGGCGAGTTCCTGGGTGAAGGGGCGGCCGCTGGGCGTGGGGACGACCAGCACCGGGCCGCGGGCGCCGCTCTCGTAGCCGTCGGCCAGCGCCGAATCCAGGGCCTCGCCCCAGGGGTCGGTCTTCATGACCATGCCGGGGCCGCCGCCGTACGGGGTGTCGTCGACCGTGTTGTGCCGGTCGTACGTCCACGCGCGCAGGTCGTGCACGTGTACGTCGAGCTGGCCGCGCGCCCGCGCCTTGCCGACGAGGGAGACGTTCAGCGGTTCCAGGTACTCGGGGAAGATCGTGACGACGTCCAGCCGCATCAGGCGCCGCCCTCGCCCTCGGCGTTCTCCGCCGCGGCCCCGTCGTCACGCGTGGAGACGACCTCGGCGCGGTCGTCGATCAGCCCGGGCGGCGGGGTGATGACGCAGCGCTGCTCCTCCAGGTCGATCTCGGCGACGATCTCCTCCACGAAGGGGATCATGACCTCACTGCCGTCCGGCCGCTCGACGATGAAGAGGTCCTGCGAGGGCAGGTGGGAGATCTCGGTGATCCGGCCGACCTCAGTGCCGTCCGCCAGCACCACGTCCAGGTCCATCAGCTGGTGGTCGTAGTACTCGTCCGGCTCCGCCGGCAGCTCCGTCGGGTCCACGTCGGCGATGAGCAGGATGTTGCGCAGCCCCTCCGCGCCGGTGCGGTCCTTGACGCCCGCGAAGCGGAGCAGGAGCCGGCCGCTGTGCACCCGGCCCGTCTCGATGGTCAGCGGACCCGCCGACGCCGGCTCGGTCTCCAGCACGGCGCCCGGCGAGAGCCGCAGCTCCGGCTCGTCGGTCCGCACCTCGACGGTGACCTCACCCTTGATCCCGTGGGCGCGGCCGATCCGCGCGACTACCAGCTGCACTGTGTGTCTCCGTTGTGGTCTCAATCGATGGTCGCTCCGCCCGCGGGCGGAAACAACTCGGGCCGGGAAGGGCGACGAACGCCCTCCCCGGCCCGGGCCGGTACTTCAGCTTCTCAGCGGACCTGGTCCACGTCGACGAGGTCGACGCGGATCCCCCGGCCGCCGATGGCGCCCACGACGGTACGCAGTGCACGCGCGGTGCGGCCGTTGCGGCCGATCACCTTCCCGAGGTCCTCGGGGTGGACCCGGACCTCGAGCACCTGACCGCGGCGCAGGTTGCGCGAGGCGACCTGCACGTCGTCGGGGTTGTCCACAATGCCCTTCACGAGGTGCTCAAGAGCCTCCTCGAGCACGATCAGGCCTCGGTCGACTCGGCGGCGGCCTCAGCCTCGTCCGCCTTCTTGTCGGCCTTCTTCGCCTTCTGCGTGATGGCCTCGCCCTTGGTCTCGCCGATGCCCTCGAGGGCCTTGGCGAACTCGTCGAAGGAGCGACGCTTGCTCTCCTTCGTCTCCGGCTGCAGCAGCGGCGCGGGGGCCGGGAGGCCCTTGTGCGCCTGCCAGTCACCGGTCAGCTTCAGGATGGCCATGACGGCCTCGGTGGGCTGGGCGCCCACGGACAGCCAGTACTGCGCACGCTCGGCGTTGACCTCGATGCGCGACGGGTTGTACGTCGGGTGGTAGATACCGATCTCTTCGATCGCGCGACCGTCCCGGCGGGTGCGGGCGTCGGCGACGACGATGCGGTAGTGCGGCTGGCGAATCTTGCCGAGGCGCTTGAGCTTGATCTTGACTGCCACTGGAGTGGTGTCTCCTGAACTTGACGTGGTTGGGCACATGAGATGCCACGTGGGGTTGCGGTACTCGGGTGCCCGATGGACGCGTCAGCCGGAGGAGAGAGGGGTCCTATGCGACTGTCGAGTACAGCTGTCCATTGTGCCATACGCCCGCGGCCCGCCCGGCCGCGAGGTGCCGGTCCCCGGCCGTACCCGCGACCGCTCCCCCGCGCGCCCGGTCCGGGGGGTCAGGAGGCCGCCGCCGTGGCGACCTCCGGGATGCGGAAGGGCTTCATGCAGCCGCCGCACACGATCGGCGCCTGGGCCAGGACGGACGGGACCACCCGGACGTTGCGCCCGCAGTCGCAGACCGCCTTGACCCGTACGCCGCCGCCCGAGGAGCCGTGCCGGGCGGCCGGACCGCGGAAGCTGCGCTTGGTGTCGGCGGCCGTGGCGGCCGTGTGCGCCTTCAGCGCGCGCTGGAGCCGCTCCATGGTGGGGCGGTAGCGCTTCTTGGCCTCGGGGTTGAGGGAGACCAGGGAGAACCCGCTGCTGGCGTGCGGCTCCTCGGAGTGGTCGAGCCCCATCTCCTCGGCGATCGCGAGGAATCTGCGGTTGTGGTAGCGGCCGGCTCGCGAGGTGTCACGGACTCCGCGGGCGGCGGCGATGCCGTGGACTGCCTCGTGCAGCAGACGCTCGAAGGAGAGCTCGGCGCCACAGGCGGACGAGGACTCCCCGATCAGTGATTCGGGCGCGGCAAGGTCAGGCAGCTCGGGGTGGTACCGCTGAATGTCGGCCCACGCCTGCGCCAGCTCTGCGGCGAGAACAGGTGGTGTCGTGCTCACGTCGTGACAACGAGCCGGGGTGCCCCGGTGTTCCGATTCCGGGCCATTCCAAATTTTTTGCACGTACCAGTCAGTTCAGTCTGATGCGTCCCGACGAGGACGGGTGCGCCGATCTCAGGAGGAGTCGGTACGTAACGAAGACCACCGACGGCTCCGCCCCCGGCGCGCGGCCTGAGCCGCGCGCCGGGGGCGGGGGTGCGTCAGTACGAGCGCGCGACGATGGCGAGGGTACCGGGGGCGTCGTCCGACTCCGGAACCGACCCGTCGGCCGCGATCAGGCAGCGTACGGAGACGGCCTGCTCCGCCAGCTTCGCCTCGCCCTCGGGGCCCAGGTCCGCCCACGGGATGCGCGCCCAGCCACCGGCGATGGCGGCCTCGGCGGCCTCCTCGATCGTGGCGACGTCGGAGGTGCGGGCCTCGCGGCGCTCGCGGGACTCGCGCAGCAGCTGCGCCTGGTCCTCCTCCAGCACCTTGGGCAGCAGGTCGGCCAGCGCGGAGATCTGCACGGCCTCCTTGCCGCCGGGGATCCGGCGGGCCAGCATCGCGGTGCCGGCTTCCAGGTCGCGCGGGCCGATCTCGACGCGCACCGGTACGCCCTTGAGCTCCCAGTCCACGGCGCGGCGCCCGAAGGGCGTGTCCACACGGTCGTCGATCTGGACCCGGATCCCGGCGGCCTTGAGCTGGGCCCCCAGCTCGCGGACCTTGGCCACGGCCTCGTCGCCCTTGATCGCCATGACGACGACCTGGACGTGCGCGAGGCGCGGCGGGACGCGCAGGCCGTTGTCGTCGCCGTGCGACATGATCAGGCCGCCGACCATGCGGGTCGAGACGCCCCACGAGGTCTGCCAGACCAGCTCCTGCTTGCCTTCCTTCGACAGGTACTGGGTGTTGAAGGCCTTGGCGAAGTTGGTGCCGAGTTCGTGGCTCGTGCCCAGCTGGAGGGCCTTGCCGTCGCCCATCATCCCCTCCAGCGTGAGGGTGTTGATGGCGCCGGCGAAGCGCTCCTTGGCGGTCTTGCGGCCGAGCACGACGTCGATGCCGAGCACGTTCGTCATGAAGTCGCCGTAGACGTCGCGGTGGATGCGGGCCGCGTACGCGCGGGCGTCCTCGTACGTGGCGTGGGCGGTGTGGCCCTCCTGCCAGAGGAACTCGCTCGTACGGAGGAACACGCGCGGGCGCATCTCCCAGCGGACGACGTTGGCCCACTGGTTGATCAGCAGGGGCAGGTCCCGGTAGCTCTGGACCCACTTGGAGAAGTAGTCGTTGATGATCGTCTCGGAGGTGGGCCGGACGACGACCGGCTCTTCCAGCTCCTTGCCGCCGCCGTGCGTGACGACCGCGAGCTCGGGGGCGAAGCCCTCGACGTGCTCGGCTTCCTTCGTCAGGTACGACTGGGGGATGAACAGCGGGAAGTACGCGTTCTGGGCGCCCGCCTCCTTGATGCGCGCGTCCATCTCCTGCTGCATCCGCTCCCACAGCCCGTAGCCGTACGGTCGGATGACCATGGTGCCGCGTACCGGACCGTTGTCGGCCAGCTCGGCCTTGTTGATCAGATCCTGGTACCAGCGGGGGAAATCCTCCGCCTGGGGGGTGAGAACGGGTGCCTTTGCCATGGCGCGAATGGTACGGCGCCGGGCGCACCGAGCGTGAATCGGGTGGCGCACTCCTCTGGACGCGGGGGCCGATGGGGAGTTCCCTGGCAACGGGGGCCAAGGGGGCGAGACGGAATCAGGAGCGCTCTTTCGATGACACCGACGCCGACGGCGACGCTCGTCGCCCGGGACTGGGCGGAGATCCAGGAACGGATGCTGGTACCGCTGTACGAGGCGGTCTACGACCGGCTGGAGGTCGGGCCGGGCGACCGGCTGCTGAGCCTCGGCTGCGGGGCCGGGCTGCCGCTGCTGCTGGCCGCCGGCCGGGGCGCGGCCGCCACGGGAGTGGAGGCGGACGCGGCCCGGCGGGCACTGGCCCGCGAACGGCTGCTGGAGGTGGTCGCCGATCCCCCGGTGGCCGCCGCGCGGCCCTACGACGTGCTGCTGGCCTTCTCACCCGGCCCCGGCGCCCTGGAGGCCGCCCTGCCGGCCGTCCGGCGGGGCGGGGCCGTGGTGCTGGCCGACTGGGGTCCGGCGGAGCGCTGCACGGTCCCCGCGGTGCTGGGCGGCGGCCCGGTGCCCCGGGACCTGGACGCGCTGGTGGCGGAGACCGGCCTGGTGCCGGACGGGTCGGGGCGGGTGTTCTGCCCGTTCGGGTACGCGGACGTGGACAGCGCGGTACGGGGGCTGCTGTCGACGATGCTCTACGACGCGGCGGCCGATCCGGCGCTGGTGGAGAAGGAGCTGTCCGAGGCGCTTCACCCGTTCGAGCGGACCGACGGCGCCGTCTGGCTGCCGAACATCTTCCGCTACGTCGTCGCCCGGACGGGGTAGTCCGCCCGGGCGAATCGGCGGGGCCGGACCGGCGGGTGCGGACCCGCCGGACGGGCCCCGCGGGTGTACGCCGCAGGTGACCGTCCGGGCTACTTCTGCGGGCTACTTCTCCAGGCGGGTGATCCCGGCGGCCGCGTACGCCGCCTTCTCGTCCAGGGTCTCGTTGGCGAGCAGCGCCTCGGCCAGGGCGTCGAGCTGCGGGCGGTGCTCGCGCAGGACGCGGCAGGCCTCCTCGTAGCACTCGTCGACGATCCGCCGCATCTCGTGGTCCACCGCGTCGAGGGTGGCGGGGGCGGCGGACAGGCCGTACGGGCTCTGCCCGTCGGACGGGATCGCGGTCAGCCGGCCCACGCGTTCGCTCATGCCCCAGCGGCCGGCCATGCCGCGAGCGAGACCGGTGACCTGTTCCAGGTCGCTCTCCGAGCCGGTGGTGATGACGTCGTAGACCACGTGCTCGGCGGCCATGCCGCCCAGCGCGCCGATGATGCGGCCGCGCAGGTAGTCCTCGGTGTACGCGTACCGGTCGGCGTCCGGGGCCGAGAGGGTGACGCCGAGGGCGCGGCCGCGCGGGACGATGGTGATCTTGCGTACGGGGTCGGCGCCCGGCCGGAGCATCCCCAGCAGCGCGTGGCCGCTCTCGTGGTAGGCCGTCCGGCGGCGCTCGTCCTCCGGCATCACCAGCGACCGCTCCGCCCCCAGCTGCACCTTCTCCAGCGCGTCGGACAGGTCGGCGGGGCCCACCTGCGCGTGCCCGCGCTTGACGGCGAGGAGGGCGGCCTCGTTGGCGAGGTTGGCCAGTTCGGCGCCGGTCATGCCCGGGGTGGTGCGGGCGACCTGGTCGAGGTCCACGTCGGGGGCGAGCGGGATGTCCCGGGTGTGGATGCGCAGGATGGCCGCGCGTCCGGGGCGGTCGGGCGGAGAGACGGCCACGGTGCGGTCGAAGCGGCCGGGCCGGGTCAGGGCCGGGTCCAGGACGTCGGCCCGGTTGGTGGCGGCCAGCACGATCACGCCCTCGGAGCCGGAGAAGCCGTCCATCTCGGTGAGGATCTGGTTGAGGGTCTGCTCGCGTTCGTCGTGGCCGCCCATGCCGGCGCCCGCGCCCCGGGCCCGTCCGATGGTGTCGATCTCGTCGATGAAGATGATGGCGGGGGCCACCTTGCGCGCCTCGGTGAAGAGTTCGCGCACCCGGGAGGCGCCGACGCCGACGATCATCTCGATGAACTCGGAGGCGGACGCCGAGAAGAACGGCACCCCGGCCTCGCCCGCGACGGCCCGCGCCAGCAGGGTCTTGCCGGTGCCGGGCGGCCCGGACAGCAGCACTCCACGCGGCATCCGGGCGCCCATCCGGCGGTACTGCTCCGGGTTCTTGAGGAAGTCGACGACGTCGTTCAGCTCGCCCTCGACCTCGTCGATGCCCGCCACGTCCTCGAAGGTGGTGCGCTTGGTCCCGGCCAGCTCGACCGGTTTGGGCGGGGCCTTGCGGCCCAGTCCGCCCATGCCGCCGCCCATGCCCGCGCTCATCCGGCGGGCGATGAACACCCACAGCAGGACCAGGATCAGCATGGGGGCGAGGGAGAGCAGCAGGTTGGCCAGGAAGCTGCGCTGCACGACGACGGGCGAGGCCGTCACGGTGACCTTGTGCTGGGTGAGGTTGGCCCAGAGCTGGTCGTCCGCGAAGGCCGGGCGCTGGGTGGTGAACTTGGTGTAGTCGCCCTTCTTGCCGCCGGGGACGGGCTGCGCGGCCTTCAGTTCGCCCTGGATGGCGTCGCCCTTGGAGTAGATCTTCTCGACGTTGCCGTCGGCGACCTGCCTGCTGAACTCCGTGTACGAGATGACCGGCTCGTCGCCCTCGTTGAAGAAGGACAGCACCACGTTGGCGATCAGATAGACGATCAGGGCGGTGAGGATCAGTCCGCGCCAGCCGCCGGGCATCCGCTTCCTGGGCGGCGGGGTGGGCGGGGCTCCCTCCGAGCGCCAGGGGGTGTCCGCCCGGTCGCGCGGCGGTACGGGGGTGGGGCTGGGCACGGGGCCTCCTTATGCCGTCCTCCCGGCCGACCATAGGCGACAAACAGGACGTATGCCCGCACAGAAACGACAGGGCCCCGGACGTGCGCGCACGTCCGGGGCCCTGCTCGCGGACCGGGTGCGGCCACCCGGTGCGCCTTCCGCGCTACTTCATGAACTTCTTGAACTCGTCCGGCAGGTCGAAGTCCTGACCGCCCTGACCGCCCGCGGGGAGGCCGAACGGGTTGCCGCCGGCGGCCGGCTCGACCGCCTGCGGGCCCTGCTCGCGCCGGGCCGCCGCGGCGGCCTCCTCTTCCTTGCGCTTCATCGGGTTGCCGCTCTTGCGCTTGCCCTTGGCCTGCTTGATCTGCTTCTTCTGCCGGCCGGGGCCGCCGCCCATGCCCGGGATGCCCGGCATCCCCGGCATGCCGCCGCCCTGGGCCATGCGGGACATCATCTTGCGGGCCTCGAAGAACCGCTCGACCAGCGCCTTCACGGCGCTGACCTCGACGCCGGAGCCCTTGGCGATACGGGCGCGGCGCGAGCCGTTGATGAGGTGCGGGTCCTGGCGCTCGGCCGGGGTCATCGACTTGATGATCGCGGCGGTGCGGTCCACGTCCCGCTCGTCGATGTTGTTGATCTGGTCCTTGATCTGGCCCATGCCCGGCAGCATGCCGAGGAGCTTGGAGATGGAGCCCATCTTGCGGACCTGCTCCATCTGGGCCAGGAAGTCGTCGAGCGTGAACTCCTTGGGGCCCTTGGCGAGCTTGGCCGCCATCTTCTCGGCCTCGGCCTGCGAGAAGGTCTTCTCGGCCTGCTCGATGAGGGTGAGCATGTCACCCATGTCGAGGATCCGGCCCGCCATGCGGTCGGGGTGGAAGGCGTCGAACTCGTCGAGCTTCTCGCCGTTCGAGGCGAACATGATCTGCTTGCCGGTGACGTGCGCGATCGACAGCGCGGCGCCGCCGCGGGCGTCGCCGTCGAGCTTGGAGAGCACCACGCCGTCGAAGCCGACGCCGTCGCGGAAGGCCTCGGCGGTGTTGACCGCGTCCTGGCCGATCATGGCGTCGACGACGAAGAGGATCTCGTCGGGGCTGACGGCGTCGCGGATGTCCGCGGCCTGGCGCATCAGTTCCTGGTCGATGCCGAGGCGGCCGGCGGTGTCGACGATGACGATGTCGTACTGCTTGGTGCGCGCGTACTCGATCGAGTCCTTCGCGACCTGGACCGGGTCGCCGACGCCGTTGCCGGGCTGGGGCGCGTACACCGCGACGCCCGCGCGCTCGGCGACGACGGAGAGCTGGTTCACGGCGTTGGGGCGCTGGAGGTCACAGGCGACCAGCAGCGGGGCGTGGCCCTGGCCCTTCAGCCAGAGGCCGAGCTTTCCGGCGAGGGTGGTCTTACCGGCACCCTGGAGACCGGCCAGCATGATCACGGTGGGCGCGGTCTTCGCGAAGCGCAGCCGGCGGGTCTCGCCGCCGAGGATGGTGACCAGCTCGTCATTGACGATCTTGAGGACCTGCTGGCCGGGGTTCAGCGCCTTGCTGACCTCCTCGCCACGGGCCCTCTCCTTGACGTTCGCGATGAAGGAGCGGACGACGGGAAGCGCGACGTCGGCCTCAAGGAGGGCGATACGGATTTCCCGCGCCGCAGCGTCGATGTCCTGCTCGGAGAGGCGGCCTTTGCCCCGGAGGGACTTGAAGGTCGCGCTGAGGCGGTCGGAAAGCGTATCGAACACGGTGGTCGCGATTCCTCGGGTCGGGGGCGTGGTGGTCGTCCCCCAGGGTATCGGGCCACGCCGCCTGCCCGGCCCTGCGGGCGGATTTCCGTCCCGCCCCCGCCGGGCGGGGGCGGGAGCGGCTACGCCAGGGCCGCCGCCACCGCCGTGGCCAGGGCGGCCGCGTCCGGGGCGTCCAGGGGTTTGCCGTCGGTGTCGACCACGTACAGGGTGTCTACCGCGTTGGCGCCGAGCGTGGAGACGTGGGCGCTGCGCACCCGGACCCCGCAGGACTCCAGCGCGCGCCCGACGCGGTGCAGCAGCCCCACCGCGTCGGGCGCCCGCACCTCCAGGACGGTGGCCAGCGAGGAGACGCCGGGGACCACCGTGACCCGGGGCGGCGGCGGGACCACCCCGCGCCGCTTCGGGTACGCCGCCTCGCGGTCGGCCAGCTTCGCCGGGACGTCCAGCGAGCCGTCGAGCGCCCGCAGCAGGTCGGTCCGCAGCTGCGCCGCCTGCGGCAGGGCCCCGTACGCGGCGGACACCCGCCAGCGCAGCACCACGGCCTCGCCCAGCCGGCCGGGGAGTTCCACGAAGCGCAGCCCGGCCGCCCGCACGGTCAGCCGGTGCAGCGCCAGCACCCCGGCCACCGCCGGGAGCACCCCGCACTGGTCGGGGACGGCGACGACGAGTTCCGCCCCGACGGCGTCGTCGTCCTCCTCCTGGTGGGCGTGCAGCGCGAGCACCGGCCCCCCGGTGCGCAGGGCCTCCACCGCCAGGCGTTCCTGTTCGGCGGTCGGGATCTCCGGCTCGGCGGGGGCGGGGGCGGCGCCGCTGAGCACGGCGGCGACCCGGGAGACGAGGTCGGCCACGAGGGAGCCCCGCCAGGTGCTCCAGGCGGCGGGCCCGGTGGCGAGGGCGTCGGCTTCGGTGAGGGCGTGCAGGACCTCCAGGGTCGCGGTGGAGCCGACGGCTTCGGCGACGGCCTTGACGGTCGCGGGGTCGTCGAGGTCGCGCCGGGTCGCGGTGTCGGCCAGCAGGAGGTGGTGGCGTACGAGGGTGGCGAGCACGGCGGCGTCCTCGGCGGCGAAACCCACCCGGACGGCCGTGTCCCGGGCGATGGTCTCGCCGGCCACCGAGTGGTCCCCGGGCCAGCCCTTGCCGATGTCGTGCAGCAGGGCCGCCATCAGCAACAGGTCGGGGCGGCCCACCCGGCGGGTCAGCTCGCCGGCCCGCACGGCCGTCTCGATGAGGTGGCGGTCCACGGTCCAGGTGTGCACGGGGTTGCGCTGGGGCCGGCACCGCACCCGCTCCCAGTCGGGCAGCAGCCGGGTGATCAGCCCCTCGGCCTCCAGCGCCTCCCACACGGCCACCATCGGCTCCCCGGCGCCCAGCAGGGTGAGCAGCTCTTCGCGGGCCTCCGCCGGCCAGGGCACGGGCAGCGGCCGGCCCTGGGCCGCGAGGCGGCGTACGGCGTGCGGCGAGACGGGCAGGCCCGCCTGGGCGGCGGCCGCGGCGAAGCGCAGGGGCAGTACGGGGTCCCGGTCGGGCCGGGCGGCCAGGGCCAGTACGGCCTCCCCCTCGGACTCCACCACGCCCTCGGCGAGCGGTGCCCGCTCGACGGCGGGAGCCCCCCGGCCGCCGAGCAGCCCGCGCAGCCGGGGGCGGGCGGCCCGGGCCCGCAGGACCCGGCCGACCTCGCGCCAGGTGACGTCACCGGCGTACGAGATCACCCGCGCGGCCTCGTACACCTCGCGCAGCAGCGCGTCCGCGTCGAGCAGTCCCAGCCGGGCGGCGACCTGGGGCTGTTCCTGGAGGGAGAGCCGCTCGGTCGCCCGGCCCGTCACGAGGTGCAGCGCGTCGCGCACGTCCAGCAGCCGGCGCCGGGCCTCGGCGAGTCCCTCGCGCGGGGCGTCGGCCAGCCAGGACGCGGCGACGGCCCGCAGCGCGGTGACGTCGCGCAGCCCGCCCCGGGCCTCCTTCAGGTCGGGTTCCAGCAGGAAGCGCAGCTCACCGGCCCGCTCGGCGCGCTCCAGGCACAGCGCGCGCAGCTCGGGGAGCCGCCGGACGGCGAGGTTGCGCCAGTCGGCCAGGACCGTGGTGCGCACCCCGGCGAGCATCCCGGCGTCCCCGGCGACGAGCCGCGCGTCCAGCAGCCCGAGGTGGGCCTTGAGGTCCTCGGCGGCGGTCTTGCGGGCCTCGGCCGGGGTCCGTACCGAGTGGTCCAGGGCCAGTCCGAGGTCCCAGACGGGGTACCAGAGGCGGTCGGCGAGCGCGCCCAGTTCGCGGGGCCGCGCCTTGCCGTCGTGGAGCAGCAGCAGGTCGAGGTCGCTGCGCGGGGAGAGTTCCCCGCGGCCGTAGCCGCCGACGGCGACGAGGGCGGCGCCGCGTACGCCGGTTTCCCGGGCGGCGGTGGTGAACAGGGCGGACAGCCACTGGTCGGACAGGGCGGACAGCGCGGAACGCCGGGCGGGCCCGGACCGCGCCTCCTCCTGGAGGAGGCGCAGCCGGGCCGCGGCGTATCCGCCGGGCTCGGGACCGTCCGGCCGGCCGTGGCCGCCCGTGCCGTCGGTGGTCTCTTCGGCGCTCGTCACCCGGGGGCTCCCGTCACCTAGAGCGCGTCGGCGCCGCGCTCGCCGGTGCGGACCCGGACGACCGAGTCCACGGGGACGCTCCACACCTTGCCGTCGCCGATCTTGCCGGTGCTGGCGGCGCTCACGATGACGGAGATCAGCTCCTCGGCCTCGGCGTCGTCCACGAGCACCTCGATGCGGATCTTCGGTACGAGGTCGACGGTGTACTCGGCGCCCCGGTAGACCTCGGTGTGGCCGCGCTGGCGCCCGTAGCCGCTGGCCTCGGAGACGGTCAGGCCCTGGACTCCGAAGGCGTGGAGGGCTTCCTTGATCTCGTCCAGCTTGTAGGGCTTGACGATCGCGGTGATCAGCTTCATGCGTCGACCTTCTTGCTCGGTGCGGGTCCGGGGCCGGGGGTGGGGGCGGGGGCGGCGGTGCTCCGGGAGGAGATGCCGCCGCCGGCTCCGCTGAAGTCGTAGGCGGTCTCGGCGTGCTCGGCCTGGTCGATGCCGGAGACCTCCACGTCCTCGGATACCCGCATCCCGATGGTCTTGTCGAGGAGGAAGGCCAGCAGCGCGGAGACGACGAGGGAGTAGGCGAGGACCGCGAAGACGCCGACGGCCTGCTTGCCGAGCTGGATCAGGCCGCCGCCGTAGAACAGGCCGGCCGCGTCGGACTGTACGCCGCCGGTGGCGAAGAGGCCGACGAGGAGGGAGCCGGTGATGCCGCCGACGAGGTGGACGCCGACCACGTCGAGGGAGTCGTCGTAGCCGAACCGGTACTTCAGGCCGACGGCCATGGCGCACAGCACACCGGCGATGGCGCCGACGGCGATCGCGCCGAGCGGGCTGACGCAGCCGCCCGAGGGGGTGATGGCGACGAGGCCGGCGACCGCGCCGGAGGCGGCGCCGAGGGTGGTGAAGGAGCCGTGGCGCAGCTTCTCGTAGCCGAGCCAGGCGAGCATCGCGGCGGCGGTGGCGACCTGGGTGTTGACGAACATGACCGCGCCGACGCCGTCGTCGTTGCCGAGCCACGATCCGGCGTTGAAGCCGAACCAGCCGAACCACAGCAGGCCGGCGCCGAGCATCACCAGCGGCAGGCTGTGCGGGCGCATCGGGTCCCGCTTGAAGCCGACGCGCTTGCCGATGACGAGGATGACGCCGAGGGCGGCGGCGCCCGCGTTGATGTGGACGGCGGTGCCGCCCGCGAAGTCGATGACGCCGAGCTTGAAGAGCCAGCCGCCGGCGCCCCACACCCAGTGCGCGACGGGGAAGTAGACGACGGTCACCCACAGGGCGGAGAACAGCGCCCAGGCGCTGAACTTCACGCGGTCGGCGAGGGCGCCGCTGATCAGGGCGGGGGTGATGACGGCGAACATCAGCTGGAAGACGGCGAAGACGTAGACCGGGATGGTGTAGCCGTCCCACAGCTCGGTGATGCCGATGCCGCTGAGGCCGACGTAGTCGGAGTTCCAGCCGATGAGGGAGCCGGAGTCGGTGCCGAAGGCGAGGCTGAAGCCGAACAGGACCCACAGGATCGTGACGATCCCGAGGCTGATGAAGCTCATCATCAGCATGTTGAGGCTGCTCTTGACGCGGACCATGCCTCCGTAGAAGAAGGCGAGTCCCGGGGTCATCAGCATGACCAGGGCGGAGCAGATGAGCATGAACCCGGTGTTCGCGGCAGACAGGGTGGGGGCGTCTGCCGCGAGGGTCGTGATGGCTGATGCCATCGGCGTCTCCTCGTCGTCGGTACGTTCGCGTGCGGGCGAGCGTGAAAACCTGAGCGGCGCAAGGCGTAGGCCGGGGGGCTGGCCTGGGGACTGGCCGGTTATGGGCCATGAGATTCGCGCAGGCCGGTTTCCGGCGGCGCCGCTGGGTGTTTCGCCCCGATGACGAAGAGGTCGTGCGTGTTACACGTCCATGAACGGAACTCGAAGGTTCCTGGAGTCGCGGGGAGGCTAGACGGCCTCGGCGGCCTCGGGCAGCCGGGAGGCGAGCAGGTCGGTGAGCCGGACCACCTCGGCGACGTCGCCGTATTCACGGGCGGCGCTGTCCACGGTCTTGCGGAGCCGGTTGTTCACCCGCTCGGACCGCACCTTTCGCGCCACGTCGAGGGCCCGGTCCACGAGGACGGTGGCCTGCTCGGGCTCCCGCTGGAGGAGGTGGACGGTGGCCATGCCGATGAGGTTCAGGGCGTACGAGCGCTGGTGCTCGTCGTCCTTGGAGAACAGCTCGACGGCCCGCCGCATGACCGGCTCGGCGAGGGAGGCGTAGGTGGGGCTGCGCCCGGCCACGTAGGCCAGATCACGGTAGGAGTGGGAGTTCTCGCCGTTGAGCTCGGCCTCGGAGAAGAAGCGGATCCAGTCGGGCTCGGGCTCGCCGTCGAAGCCGACGTCGGAGAAGGTGTCCTCGGCCATCCGCACGGCCCGCTTGCAGCGGCTGGGCTGTCCCATGTTGGCGTAGGCGCGGGCCTCCATCGCATACAGCATCGCCTGGGTGCGCGGTCCGGCGCAGTCGCGGCTGCCGTACTGGGCGAGGTGGATGAGCTCCAGCGCGTCCTCGGGCCGCCCGAGGTGGATCATCTGGCGGCTCATGCTGGAGAGGATGTACGAGCCCAGCGGCTTGTCGCCGCCCTCCTTCGCGGCGTGCAGCGCGAGGACGAAGTACTTCTGGGCGGTCGGGTGCAGGCCGATGTCGTAGCTCATCCAGCCGGCGAGTTCGGCGAGCTCGGCGGCGACCTTGAAGAGCCGCTTCATGACGGGCGCCGGATGGTTCTCCTGGAGCAGGTCGGTCACCTCGTGGAGCTGTCCGACGACGGCCTTGCGGCGCAGTCCGCCGCCGCACTGGGCGTCCCACTGGCGGAACATCACGGTGGTGGCCTCCAGGAGGCCGAGCTCCGGTTCGGAGAGCCGGGGCGGGCGGTGGCCGCCGGCGCCGGTCTGCTCGCGCCCTGCGGGGTCGGCGGCCGGGGCCGGGACCAGCCAGCGCTGCATGGGCTCGATGAGCGCGGGGCCGGCGGAGAGGGCCAGCGAGGTCCCGAGGAAGCCCCGGCGGGCCAGCATCAGGTCGCTGCGGGAGAACTCGCTGAGCAGCTCCACCGTCTGCGGGCCGGCCCAGGGCAGGTCGACCCCGGAGACGGAGGGGGTCTGGTGGGCGGTGCGCAGGCCGAGCTGTTCGATGGCGACGACGGAGCCGAAACGCTCGGAGAAGAGCTCGGAGAGGATGCGGGGCACCGGTTCGCGGGGCTGTTCACCGTCGAGCCAGCGGCGCACGCGGGAGGTGTCGGTGCTGATGTGGTGGGCGCCCATCTGGCGGGCGCGACGGTTCACCTGGCGGGCCAGTTCGCCCTTGGACCAGCCGCTGCGGACAAACCAGGAGGTCAGCTGGTCGTTCCGGTCGGTGGCATCGCCACTCGTTCCGCTTGCGCCGCTGCCGCTCACTGGAACGCCCCCATCCTGCATCGCCTCTTCACCACGAACCCTGGCCGGAACGAGTGGCGCCGGTGGGACCTTCACAGGTCCTCCACACATTGCCTCCGGCATACCCACGGTCGGGTCCGCCATCCGGGTTCGTGCACCGAAAGTAATCCTACGATCACCCGCGCCGCGAGGCCGATCCTGGAAACGCCACCATTCGCCACCCCTTCGAATGAACTCCCCACCGGCCAGGCGCGATTCACTTGACACCGAGGCGAAACGGAATGGTTGGACGGGAGTGCGCACGGGGCGCGCGCGGCGAGGAGTGCGCCGGGGCGGCCCCTTGGGAAGGCACGGCGCACCCGTCCGCCGACCGGTCCCGCCGACGTCGTAACCACCGGCACGTCCGACCCGTTGGAGGGGGCATGGGCATGGGCTTCACGATCGGCGGCAGCCGCGGCACCAAGGAGTTCCGTTCCGGCGTCCGGCGCCGCGGCCGGACCTCGGAGTGCACGACGGTGGCGGAGTACACCGGCCTGTGGGGCTGGGACGCGGTACCCGGCGCCCGGGCCGCGGCCCCGGCCCGCGACTGTTCCTGCGGTCATACGAACTGCGTCACGCCGGGGGCGCATCCGCTCGACTTCGCTCCCACCGTTCCCGGCGGCGCCACCCTGGACGAGGTCACCGAGGTGTGGGGCGAGTACCCGGGCGCGGCGATCCTGCTCCCGGTCGGCCGCTCCTTCGACGTGATCGAGGTGGCCGAGGAGGCCGGCCGGCGCGCGCTGGTCCGCATGGAGCGCATGGGGCTGCCGCTGGGGCCGGTGACGGTCACCCCGGACGGGCGCGCGCAGTTCTTCGTCGCCCCGGGGGCGGCGGCCGGGCTGCCGCAGCTGCTGTACCGGATGGGCTGGGACGACGCCGATCTGGACCTGCGCGCCCTGGGCGCCGGCGCCTTCCTGACCGCCCCGCCCTGCGACCACGCGGGCCTGGGCCCGGCCGGCTGGCTGCGCCGGCCCTCCCTGGACCGGGCCGGCGGCCCCCCGCAGGCCCGGCTGCTGCTGGGCACCCTGGCCTACATCTGCCACCGCTTCCGCGGCTAGGCGCCCGCAGTCGCCAGTGCCCCCGGGTCCGGCGCGGACGCGGGGGCACTGGTATGCGTAAGGGCGGCTGATCCCGGAGCCGGGTCCCGGTCGCCGGTCAGTCGCCGATGAGGGCGTCGACGAACGCCTCCGGCTCGAAGGGGGCCAGGTCGTCGGGGCCCTCGCCCAGGCCGATGAGCTTGACCGGGACGCCCAGCTCGCGCTGGACGGCGATGACGATGCCGCCCTTGGCGGTGCCGTCGAGCTTGGTCAGCACGATGCCGGTGATGTCCACGACCTCGGCGAAGACGCGCGCCTGGGTCAGGCCGTTCTGCCCGGTGGTCGCGTCCAGGACCAGCAGGACCTCGTCCAGCGGGCCGTGCTTCTCCACGAC
The DNA here is from genome assembly GCF_055584685.1 of Streptomyces sp. NPDC102258. Lineage (NCBI taxonomy): Bacteria > Bacillati > Actinomycetota > Actinomycetes > Kitasatosporales > Streptomycetaceae > Streptomyces > Streptomyces sp. NPDC102258. The sequence continues at coordinate 48,396 of NZ_JBVJLO010000017.1, read as the reverse complement.
GCGCTTGACCTTGCCGAGCTCGTCCATGAGCCCGGTCTTGGTGTGCAGCCGGCCGGCGGTGTCGATGAGGACGACGTCCGCTCCCTCGGCGATGCCCTCCTTGACCGCGTCGTAGGCGATGGAGGCGGGGTCGCCGCCCTCGGGGCCCCGTACGGTACGGGCGCCCACGCGCTCGCCCCAGGTCTGGAGCTGGTCGGCGGCGGCGGCGCGGAAGGTGTCGGCGGCGCCGAGGACCACGCTGCGCCCGTCGGCGACGAGGACGCGGGCCAGCTTGCCGGTGGTGGTGGTCTTGCCGGTGCCGTTGACGCCGACGACCATCACGACGGCCGGGGTGTCGACGCCGCTCTCCGTCTTCACGGCGCGGTCGAAGTCGGTGCCGAGGAGGGTGAGCAGCTCCTCCTTCAGCAGGGTGCGCAGCTCGGCGGGGGTGCGGGTGCCGAGCACCCGGACCCGCTCGCGGAGCCGGTCCACCAGCTCCTGGGTCGGCGCGACACCGACGTCGGCGATGAGGAGGGTCTCCTCGATCTCCTCCCAGGTGTCCTCGTCGAGGTGCTCGCGGGAGAGCAGCGTGAGCAGCCCCTTGCCCAGCGAGTTCTGGGACCGGGCGAGCCGGGCGCGCAGCCGGACCAGCCGGCCGGCGGTGGGCTCGGGCACCTCGATCGGCGGGGCCTCGGGCTCGGGGGCCGCGACCACCGGGTCCTCGACGGCGACCGGCGACCCGGTGGCCGTCTCGGCGTCCGGGAGGCCGACCTCTTCGATGGTGCGGCGCGGTTCTTCCGCCGTCTCTACGGCGTCCTCCCCCACCTGCGGTTCGGCAGGCGGGGCAGTGATGGTCGGCGTGCTCGGCGGCGCCGTGGGGGGCAGCTGCTTCTTCTTGCGGCTGCTGACCACGAGCCCGCTGATCGCGCCGACCGCGACCAGGGCGATGACTACAGCAAGGATCAGGATTTCCATAACCCCCCCAGTATCGGCCACGGGCCGCCCCGGGCCCCGGAACCGGGACTTCGGTCCCGGGGCGTACGACCCATTTGTTGTTTTAACGGCACTTCTACGATGATGGACGACTTGCCCCGAGCCCTCCCCCACCGGAGTACCGCATGCCTGCCGAAGAGACCTCCGTGGAGACCCGCGGCCTGGAACCCGTTCCCGACGCGGAGCGCGGCGGCCGGGTCCGTGACCTGGTCCCCACCTGGGTGGCCGCGAACATCAGTGTGCTGCTGCTCACGATGGGCGCGGGCCTGGTGATCCTCAACAAGCTGAACATCTGGCAGGTGCTGGTCGTCGCGATCGCCGCCCCCGTGGTCTCGTACGGGATGGTCGGCCTCATATCCATCGCCGGCAAGCGCGGCGGCGCTCCCGGCATGGCGCTCTCGCGGGCCGTCTTCGGCCAGCGCGGCAACCTCTTCCCGGGCGCCCTGATCTGGGTGGCCCGGTGGGGCTGGGAGACGATCAACGCGGTCAGCGGGGCCTACGCCGTGCTGACCGTCCTCGACCTCGTCTTCGGCGTCAAGAGCAGTACCCCGCTCATCGTGGTCACCCTGCTCTTCTTCGTGGGCTGCACCTTCGTGGTCTCCGGACTCGGCATCAAGGCGCTGCGCGTCTGCTCGACCTGGTCGACGTACCTCTTCGGCGGGTTCAGCGTGCTGGTCCTCGGCTACCTGCTCTTCACCACCGACTGGTCCGCCGTCCTCGGCAAGCCGGCCGGCTCGACGGCGATGATGGTCGCGGGCATCGGCACCATCGCGGCGGGCGGCATCAGCTGGGTGCCCTCGGGCCCGGACTTCACCCGCTACCTGCCCCGCGCCGCCTCCTCCAAGGCCCTGGTCGGGGCGACGGTCGGCGGCGCGGGCGTGGTCGTCCTGCCGATGGTGCTGATGGGCGCCGTCATGGCCGTGGGCACGCCGGACCTGGCCACCGCCCAGGACCCGGTCTCCTTCATCGGCGAGCTGCTGCCGACCTGGCTCGCGGTCCCGTACCTGCTCATCGCCCTCATCGGGATGCTGCTGATCAACTCGATGTCCATGTACTCGGCCGGGTTCACCGCGCAGACCCTCGGCATCAAGGTCCCGCGCGCCTGGGCCGTCAGCGTCAACGCGGTCATCAGCCTGGTCTTCGGCTTCCTGCTGATGGTGGTGGCCACCAGCTTCTTCGGCTCCTTCATCTCCTTCCTGACCCTGCTGGCGGTGGCCTTCTCCGCCTGGATCGGCGTCTTCGGCGTGGACATGCTGCGCCGCCCGTCCTACGACGGCCGCGCGCTGCTGGACACCACCGCGAGCAGCGCCTACTGGTACAAGGGCGGTTTCGCCTGGCAGGCGATGACGGCCTGGGGCGCGGCCCTGGTGGCCGGGCTGCTGTTCACGAAGGTGGACTGGTTCAGCGGACCGCTCGCCTCCACCTGGATCGGCGAGAACGGCCTGGGCTGGGTGGCCGGCATCGTGACCTCCGGCGTGCTGTACGCCGTGCTGCCGCGCACCGCCGCCCCGGCCGCACCGGCCGACGCCGGTGCGCGCGAGCCCGCCGGATCCCTGTCCAACTGACGCTTCGTCAGCTAGCGTCCCCCTTCGCCCGCCCACCACCTCCGGCGAAGGGGGACTCCTCCATGCCCATCACCGTGGCCCGGTTCAATCTCGTCGACCCGAACGGCACCCCCGAGACCCTCTCCGCCCGCTACCGAGCCGCCCTGGAGATGGCGACGTACGCGGACGTACGCGGCATCGACACCATCCAGACCGAGGAGCACCACGGCACCGCCAACAACTGGCTGCCCTCCCCCTTCGCCTTCGCCGGCGCGGTGTTCGGCGCCACCCGCCGCATCGCGGTCACGGTCTCGGCGATCATCGGCCCGCTCTACGACCCGCTGCGGGCCGCCGAGGACATCGCGGTCCTGGACCTGCTGAGCGGCGGCCGGCTGGTCACGGTGGCGGGCATCGGCTACCGGCCCGAGGAGTACGAGCAGCAGGGCGTGGAGTGGGGCCGGCGCGGCCGGCTCCAGGACGAGCTGCTGGAGACCCTGCTGAAGGCGTGGACCGGCGAACCGTTCACCCACCGCGGCAGGACCGTACGGGTGACCCCGCGCCCCTTCACCCGGCCGCACCCACTGCTGCTGGTCGGCGGCAGTTCCGAGGCGGCGGCCCGGCGCGCGGCCCGGCTGGGGCTGCCCTTCTTCCCGAGCGCGCACCTGCCGGAGCTGGAGGCGTACTACCGGGAGCGGCTCGCGGAGTACGGGACGGAGGGCTTCTGCATGATGCCCGCCGCCGAGACCCCGCTGCTGCACATCGCCGAGGACCCGGACCGGGTCTGGGCCGAGTACGGGAGGCACTTCCTGCACGAGGCCGGGATGTACGCCTCCTGGCAGTCCAAGGACATCCGCAGCGCCGTACGGTCGGGCGCCCGGTCGGTGGCGGAGCTGCGCGCGGAGGGCGTGTACCGGGTGCTGACCCCGGACGAGGCGCTCGCGTACGCGCGGGGCGCGGGTGAGAGCGGGAACCTGGTGCTGCACCCGCTGTGCGGGGGGATGCCGGTGGAGGAGGGCTGGCGGAGCCTGCGGCTGCTGTGCGAACGCGTACTGCCCCGGCTCAAGGACTGAGCCGGGGCAGCACCCGTGGAGGGGAGGGGTGGTGGCGGGGGATGGTTACCCCATCTCCTCCAACGCCTTGCCCTTGGTCTCCGGCACCCACTTGAGGATGAAGGGGATCGAGAGCACGGCGAAGACGGCGTAGATGACGTAGGCGCCGGACAGGTTCCAGTCCGAGAGGCTCGGGAACGACACCGTGATGACCCAGTTGGCGATCCACTGGGCGGCGGCGGCCACACCGAGTGCGGCGGCGCGGATGCGGCCCGGGAACATCTCGCCGAGCAGCACCCAGACCACCACGCCCCACGAGAGGGCGAAGAAGAGCACGAAGCAGTTGGCCGCGATGAGGGCGACGAGGCCCTGGGTGTGCGGCAGGGCGATCTCGCCGCCGCTGGTGTCCTTGTAGGAGAAGGCCCAGGCGGCGAGTCCGAGGGAGATCGCCATGCCGGTGGAGCCGATGAGGGCCAGCGGCTTGCGGCCGATCCGGTCCACCAGCAGCATCGCGATCACCGTACCGACGATGTTCACGACTGAGGTCTCGAAGGAGTACAGGAACGAGGAGCTCGGGTCGATGCCGACCGACTGCCACAGCGAGGAGCTGTAGTAGAAGATCACGTTGATGCCGACGAGCTGCTGGAAGAGGGAGAGGCCGATGCCGGTCCAGACGATCGGCAGGAAGCCGAAGCGGCCGCCGAGGAGGTCCTTGAAGCTGGACTTCACCTCGGAGTGGATGGCGGTGTCGATCTCGCTGACCCGGGCGTCGGCGTCGATGTGCTCGCCCTCGACCTCGCGCAGCACCGTCTTGGCCTTCTCCATACGGCCGATCGAGACGAGGAAGCGCGGGGACTCCGGGATGGCGAAGGAGAGCAGGCCGTAGAGCACGGCCGGGACGACCATGACGCCGAGCATCCACTGCCAGGCTTCCAGGCCGCCGATCTTGCCGCGCTGGTCGCCGTCGGCGAGGTTGAGGATGCCCCAGTTGACCAGCTGCGAGACGGCGATGCCGATGACGATGGCGGCCTGCTGGAAGGAGGCGAGCCGGCCGCGGTAGGCGGGCGGGGAGACCTCGGCGATGTAGGCGGGGCCGATCACCGAGGCCATGCCGATGCCGAAGCCGCCGATGACGCGCCACATGGCGAGGTCCCAGAGGGCGAACGGGAGGGCGGAGCCGATGGCGCTCGCGGTGAAGAGAACGGCCGCGATCTGCATGCAGCGGATTCGGCCGATCCGGTCGGCGATGCGTCCCGCGGTGGCCGCACCGAAGGCGCAGCCAATGAGGGCGGCGGCGATCACCTGGGCGAGGGTGGCCGACCCGACGTCGAAGCGGTCGCGGATGGCCTCGACCGCGCCGTTGATGACGGAACTGTCGTAGCCGAAGAGGAATCCGCCCATGGCCGCGGCCGCGGTGATGAAGATGACGTGCCCGAGGTGCTCGGGGTGCGGCGAGCTGCCGCCGCCGGGCGTCGATGCCTTCGCTGTGCTGCTGGTCAAGGTGTGCTCCGTGGGGGGTTTCGTCCGTTCTCCTAGTGGCGCACAGGTCAAGATCGGGCACCACCCGAAGCCGGGGGACAGCGGAGCCGAGCCTATGTGTTCATTTCCTGAAGTCAAGAGGTGGTGTGAAGGTCTTGTTAACCTGTGGCAGGCCGTATGCCCTGCATTCCTGACTTCATTCCTTGAAAGCTGAAGCGGTTCAGCCAGGTTCAGCGCAGACGCTGGCTGATCACCTTCGAGACGCCGTCGCCCTGCATGGAGACCCCGTAGAGCGCGTCCGCGATCTCCATCGTCCGCTTCTGGTGCGTGATGACGATCAGCTGCGAGCTCTCCTGGAGCTCCGCCATGATCCGGATCAGCCGCTGGAGGTTGGTGTCGTCCAGGGCGGCCTCCACCTCGTCCATCACGTAGAACGGGCTGGGCCGCGCCTTGAAGATGGAGACCAGCAGCGCCACGGCCGTCAGCGACCGCTCGCCGCCCGACAGCAGCGACAGCCGCTTGACCTTCTTGCCCGGCGGGCGGGCCTCGACGTCCACCCCGGTGGCCAGCATGTCGTCCGGGTCGGTGAGCACGAGCCGGCCCTCGCCGCCGGGGAACAGCCGCGCGAAGACGCCCTCGAACTCCCGGGCCGTGTCGCGGTACGCCTCGCTGAAGACCTCCTCGACCCGCCGGTCCACTTCCTTCACGACTTGAAGGAGGTCGGCCCGGGTCTTCCGCAGGTCCTCCAGCTGCTCGCTGAGGAACTGATGGCGTACTTCGAGCGCGGCGAACTCCTCCAGCGCGAGCGGATTGACCTTGCCGAGCTGCTGGTAGGCGCGCTCGGCCGCCCTGAGCCGCTTCTCCTGCTGGGCGCGGACGAAGGGGCCGGGCCGGTTGCGGGGGTCCTGGGGATCCTCCGGCAGGGTCTCACCCTCCGCCGCGGGGGACGGCGGAACCGGCTGGTCCGGGCCGTACTCCGCGACGAGCGCGGCCGGCTCCACCCCCAGCTCCTCCAGCGCCCGCGACTCCAGCTGCTCGATGCGCAGCCGCTTCTCGGCGCCGAGCACCTCGCCGCGGTGCACCGAATCGGTGAGCTTGTCGAGTTCGGCCTTGAGGTCCCGGCCCCGGCCGCGGGCCTCACCGAGCTCCCGCTCGGACGCCCCCTTGGCCTCTTCGGCCGCCGTACGCTCCCGCTCGGCGCGGGCCAGGGACACCTCCAGGTGCGCCAGCAGCTGCCGGGCCCCCTCGGCCACGGCCCGGCCCACCTCGGCCTCGTGGCGCAGCCGCCGCCGGCGCCGCTCGGCGCGCGCCCGGGCCTCGCGTTCGGCCCGGGCCGCGCGGTCCAGGCCGTCCGCGCGGCCGGCCAGCCCCTTGACCCGTTCCTCGTGGGTGCGCAGCTGGAGGCGGGCCTCCATCTCGGTCTGCCGAGCGTTCGCCCCGTCGGCCGCGAGGCGGTCCCGCGCGGAGGTGTCGGGTTCCCGCTCGGCCGGCAGCTCTTCCACCGCCGCGAGCCGCTCCGCGCATTCCGCTACGTCGGCCCGTGCGCGTTCCAGCGCCTCCCCGGCCTGGGCCACGGCCAGGGCGGTGCGCTCCGCTTCGCCCAGCGCCCCCTTCGCCTGCCCGGCCAGCCGCCCGAGCTGCTGGGCGACCCCGGCCCGGGCCCGCTCCCCGGCCCGGCGCCGCTCGCCCAGCTCCTCGGCCAGGGCCGCCGCCGCGTCCCGGCGTTCCCGGGCCGCCTCCTCGGCGCCGGCCAGCTCGCGGCACCGGGCGTCCAGCCGTTCCAGTTCCGCCGCCGCTTCGTCCACGGCCGCCCGCACCTCGATGAGGCTGGGCGCACCGGCGGAGCCGCCGTGCGCGAGGTGCGCCCCGAGCACGTCCCCGTCGGCGGTCACCGCGACGAGCCCGGGGTGCGCCGCCACCACCTCCTCGGCCTCCTCCAGCGAGCCGACCACCACGTGGTCCCGCAGCACCCACGCCACCGCCCGGCACGCCTCGGCGTCCCCGCGCACCAGCCGGGCGGCCTCCACCCACGCTCCGTCCGCGGAACCCGGCGGGGCGGTCGCCGGCCGGGCACCGGCGCCCTGAGCCCCCACCGCCGCCGCGCCGCTCCGGGTCACGCCGGTCCGGAGGGCCTCCCCCGCCCCCTGCGCCTGCCCGGGCAGCACCCCGCCGGCCCCGGTGGCCCCGGGGCCCGGGAGCGCCGTGCCCGGTGCCGGGGCCTGGCCCGGCACCTCCGCAGCCGGGACCGGGGCCGCCCCGGGCGGGGTGATCAGGAAGGTGGCGCGGCCGGCGTCGGTTTCGCGGAGGTGGCGGATCGCCAGGGCCGCCGCCCCCGGAGAGGCCACGGCCAGGGCGTCGGCGGCGGCTCCGAGCGCGGCCGCCACGGCGACCTCGTGACCCGGGACCACCGCCACCCGCTCCGCCGCCGGCCCCAGCAGCCCGGCCAGCCGCTCGCGGGCGGCGAGCAGCGCTCCCGTTCCGTCCTTGCGCCGCAGCCCCAGCGCGAGCGCCTCCCGCCGGGCCGAGACCGCCGCCCGGGACCGCTCCGCCGAGGTCACCTCATCCCGGGCGGCGGCCAGCGCGGCCTCCGCCCCGGCCAGCCCGGCGCGCGCCCGCTCGTACTCCCCCTCCACCGAGGGGTCCTCCAGGGCGCCGACCTCCTCGGCCAGCGCCTCGTACTCCTCCCACGCGGCCCGCGCCCGCAGTTCCGCCTCGTCCCGGGCGGCCGCCAGCCGGTCGATCTCGGCCTGGGCGGCGCCGGCCCGGGAGCGGGCCGCGCCCAGCCGCCCGGTCAGCCGGGCCAGTTCCTCGCGCCGGTCGGCAATGGCCCGCGCCGCGTCCCGCAGCCGGCGTTCCTCCTCGGCGAGGGCCCGCTCCAGCCCGGCCCGGTGCTCGGAGGTGTCCTCCAGCGCCCGTTCGGCGGCCTCCAGCGCGGCCGCGAGCTCCGCCTCCTGCTCCCGGATCCGGGCGGCCTCCCGCTCCAGGTCCTCCGGGTCCCGCCCGCGCCGCTCCTCCTCCACGGGGGCCGAGGCGCTCTTGACCCGGGCCACCGCCAGGGACTCGGTGCCGCGCACCCGTTCGGCCAGCTGCGAGAGCTCGTACCAGGTCTGCTGGGCCCGCTGGAGCCGGGGCGCGAGGCGCCGCACCGACTCCTCCAGCGCGGCCTCGTGGCGCAGCGCCTCGGCGAGGTCCCGTTCGGCGGACTCCTTGCGCTCCTTCAGCGCGGCCTCGTCCGCGATCTCCGCGTCGAGCGCGCCGCGCAGCGCGACCAGGTCGTCGGCGAGCAGCCGCAGCCGCGCGTCGCGCAGGTCGGCCTGGATCACCGCGGCCCGCCGGGCCACGGCGGCCTGCCGTCCCAGGGGCTTGAGCTGGCGGCGCAGCTCGTCGCCCAAATCCTGCACCCGCGCGAGGTTGGCCTTCATCGCGTCGAGTTTGCGCAGCGCCTTCTCTTTGCGCTTGCGGTGCTTCAGGACGCCCGCGGCCTCCTCGATGAAGGCGCGGCGGCCCATCGGATCGGCGTGCAGGACGGAGTCGAGCTGGCCCTGCCCGACGATGACGTGCATCTCACGGCCGATGCCGGAGTCGGAGAGCAGCTCTTGGATGTCGAGGAGCCGGCAGGTGTCCCCGTTGATCTGGTACTCGCTGCTGCCGCCGCGGAACATGATCCGCGTGATGGTGACCTCGGCGTACTCGATCGGCAGCGCGCCGTCGGAGTTGTCGATGGTGAGGGAGACCTCGGCCCGCCCCAGCGGCGGGCGGCCGGTGGTCCCGGCGAAGATGACGTCTTCCATCTTGCCGCCGCGCAGGGTTTTGGCTCCCTGTTCCCCCATGACCCAGGACAGCGCGTCCACCACGTTGGACTTGCCGGAGCCGTTCGGGCCCACGACACAGGTGATGCCCGGTTCGAAGCGCAGGGTGGTCGCGGAGGCAAAGGATTTGAAGCCGCGCAGGGTCAGGGACTTGAGGTGCACGCCGCCGGACTCTACCTTTCACGTGCGGTTTCACCCCAGAAGGTGCAGGGCGGATCAGACGTGGCGGTGAAAGAAAGAAGGGACGCCGAAGCGTCCCTTGCAGATCATGCGGGGCTGTTGTCGAGCGACGGGTAGCGCGGATCAGGTGAGCGCAGGCTCCGCCTGGGATACGTCGAGGTCAATGCTGTTCAGCAGCGAGTCTCCGTGCTGAGCGGCGGCAGCGTTCAGTGCGTCGTTCTCGGACTGGATCCGTCCGAGCTCGGACTCAAGGTCCTGGACGCGCTGCTGAAGCCGTCGCATCTCGGCGAGGAGTCGCGGGTCGGAACCGCCGACGTAACCGAGAAGCGCCTTTGCCATGATGGATGGTCCTCCACACTGAGTGACCGACCGAAGCGGTGTGGGTCGTGAGGGAATCGCACCCGCGGTGTCCGGCAGCGACTGTCAGTCACTGCGCTTACTACTGCCAGCACTGCCAAACAGCTCAGGTGCGCGGGGCTTCCAGCGTCTCACCAAAAAGTTTGACGGTCAACACGATCACGCCCCGTATCGGCGGGCGGCCCGGCCCGCGCGCCCGGCGGGGAGATCGGCCTCGTCTTCGAGCCTTCCACGAATCGGGCCCCCGGGCAACGCCTCGGCCGTGAATGCGCAGTTCCGACCGGGTGCGGACGATCCGGGGATGCGATCAGACCATGATCGGTCGATCATTCACCGGATCTCGAACCCCTCGTAGCCACCGCGCGGTGTGCCCCATATCTCTGTCACCCCGTCGACCCTCCCGGGCGTGTCGGCGGAGCGGAGCCAGTCGAGCAGCCGGTGGCAATTCTCACGTTGACCCTCGGCCACCACCTGTACTCGCCCGTCGTCGAGGTTGAGCGCGAAGCCGGTCATGCCACCGATCTCCAGGGCATTGGCCCTGGTGAACCAACGGAAGCCCACTCCCTGTACTCGGCCGCGTACCCACGCGGTCAGGCGGACGTCTTCATTCATGCATGAACGCTAACCGCGCAAACGTTTTTGGAGCACATCGCCCCCTTGGCCCATCGACTACAGTCCCCCACCAATGACTCACCTGTTCGGGTGAGGAGCTCGATCTTGTGAGGGAAGGCTCGCCGCCGATGGGACGCCACCGACTCCACGCCACGCCGCGCCCCGGCGGCCGGCGCCGCACCGTCGTACGGGGCGGCCTGCTCGGCGTGTCCGTGGCGGTGGCGCTCGGTGCGGCCGCCGTGACGACCGGCTTCGTCCCGGTCGGCGGCTCCTTCCCTTACGTCGGCACCGACTCCGGCAGCGACGTGCGGGCCGGGGCGAAGCCCTCCGCGAGCGCCGACGGACCGGCCGCCGAGCAGCAGGGCGGCCTCGCGAACCTGTCCGGCCGCGCCTCCTCCGTCCCGGAGCCGGGCGCCGGGAGGGGCAGCCCGTCCCCCTCGCCCACCCCCTCGGCCTCACCGTCGACTACCCCCTCCGCCTCCGCCTCCGCCGAGCAGCCGGCGGCCGGGAAGCCGGAAACCAAGGAGCCCGAGGCCAAAAAGCCGGCGGAGAGCGCCGCCCCCGCCAAGCCCGCGCCCGTGAAGCCCGCCCCCGCCAAGCCGCTGCCCGTGAAGCCGGCTCCCTCGAAGACCGCCGCTCCCAAGCCCGCCCCCACCACTGCGCCCCAGCCCGACGACGCCCACTCCGCCGAGGAGGCCGCCGTCCTCACCCTGGTGAACCAGGAGCGCGCGCGGGCGGGCTGCGTCCCGGTCCGGGCGAACCCGCCGCTGGCCGCGCTGGCCGGAGCCTTCAGCAAGGACATGGCCGTCCGGGGCTTCTTCGACCACACCGACCCGGACGGGAACACCCCCTGGCAGCGGGCCGAGAACGCCGGTATCGGCGGCCTCGGCGGCGAGAACATCGCACGCGGCCAGGGTGACGCCGCGACCGTGATGGACGCCTGGATGAAGAGCCCGGACCACAAGGCGAACATCCTCAACTGCGAATTCCGCACCCTGGGCATCGGCGTCTACTTCGCCGACGGCGGCCCCTGGTGGACCCAGGACTTCGGCTTCTAGACGCCCGCCACGACCGCCACGCCTGTTACGCCCGCCAGCGCCGCCCGGCCCGCCAGGATCACCCGGGTGTGCTCCGCCACGCGCCGGCCGAGGTGCTCGGCGGTCGCGAGGTCGGCCTTGTGCACGCCCTCGGGGCCCTCGTCGGAGTTGGTCTGGGCCGCGGCGCCGGAGGAGAAGCCGAGGCGGTTGAGGTCGTACTCGCTGCCGGCGGTGGAGTTCCAGCCCGGCTTCAGGCCCAGGCTGACCCAGCTCATGCCGTGCTGGGAGGCCAGCATCTGGAAGAACTGCAGGGTGTTCAGCTTGTCGCCGGCCTTCGAGGCGGAGTTGGTGAAGCCCGCGGCCACCTTGTCCCGCCACGCGTCCCCGAACCAGCGCTTCGAGGTGGCCTCGGCGAAGACGTGGAAGGCGCCGGAGGCGGTGCCCATGTAGGTCGGCGAGCCGAAGATGATCGCGTCGGACGCGTCGAGCAGTTCCCATTCGGCATCGGTGATGGTGTCGACGCTGATCAGGTGCACCGTCGCCCCCGTGGCGGCGGCGCCCGCCCGGACGGCCTCGGCGACGACGGCGGTGTGCCCGTAGCCGGAGTGGTAGGCGACCGAAACGACGGGAGCGGTGGTGAGGGGGCTGGACATGGCGGTTCTCCTCGGGGAAAGCGGGGTGACGAGAAGAAGAAAAACACTAACTTTTGGAAAGCGCAAGCAGACGGTTAGCGCTACCCGGAGGTAGGCTGTCCCCATGGAGACGACCCCTGTCTGTACCGAAGCCGGCGCGGCGGACCTGCCCTTCGACGTCTTCGCGCGTGCCTGCCCCTCCCGGGAAACCCTGGAACACGTCACCGGACGCTGGGGCAGCCTCACCGTCGGCGCTCTGCGCGAGGGCCCCTGCCGCTTCAACGAGCTGCGCCGCCGCGTCGACGGCGTGAGCGAGAAGATGCTCTCCCAGACCCTGCACGCCCTGGAGCGCGACGGCATCGTCCACCGCGAGGCGCAGCCCACCAACCCGCCCCGCGTCGACTACGAGCTCACCCCGCTCGGCCGTGAGGTCGCCGACCGCCTGCTCGCCCTGATCCACTTCGTGGAGGGCGCCATGGACGAGGTCCTCGCCGCCCGCCGGGTCTACGACACCGCGCGCGGCGGCCGCTGACAGCGCGGGCAGAAGTAGCTCGACCGGTTCATCCAGGCCCGGCGCCGCATCGGCGTACCGCAGCGGCGGCAGGGCTCGCCCTCGCGCCCGTACGCGTCCAGGGACCGGTCGAAGTACCCGGATTCGCCGTTCACGTTGACGTACAGGCTGTCGAAGCTGGTCCCGCCGACGGCGAGGGCGGCGTTCATGACCGCCCGCACATGGGTCAGGAGTTCCGTGCTCCGGGGGCGGGTGAGGGTGCCGGTGGGGCGCTCGTAGTGGAGCTTCGCGCGCCACAGGGCCTCGTCGGCGTAGATGTTGCCGACCCCGCTGATCAGCGACTGGTCCAGCAGGGCCCGCTTCAGCGTGGTGCGCTTCGCGCGCAGGGCGAGGTGGTAGGCGCCCTCGTCGAAGAGCGGGTCCAGGGGGTCGCGGGCGATGTGCGCGATGACGTCCGGCAGGCCCTCGGCGCTGCCGGGCACGGTCTCGTGCAGCGAGAGCCCGCCGAAGGTCCGCTGGTCGACGAAGCGCAGCTCGGTCCCGGCGGAGTCGGCGAAGCGGATCCGGATCCGCAGGTGCTTCTCGTCGGGGGCGTCGGCCGGCTGTACCAGCAGCTGCCCGCTCATCCCGAGGTGTCCGAGGACGGACAGGTCCCCGTCCAGCGGCAGCCACAGGTACTTGCCGCGCCGCATCGGCGCGCCGACGGTCCGCCCGGCCAGCCGGGCCGCGAAGTCGGCGCCGCCCGCCGGGTGGCGGCGTACGGCCCGGGGGTGGAGCACTTCCACGTCGGCGACCGTCCGCCCGGCCACCCATCGCTCCAAGCCGCGCCGCACCACTTCGACTTCGGGCAGCTCGGGCACGGTTTCTCCTCCGGGGTGACGCGGATCCGGTCGCTGCCGCCGAGCCTACCGGCCCCCTTCGGGCCCCCGGAAACGGGTCCGCCCCGCCTCCTGCCGGGGCAGGGGGCGGGGCGGGGAACGTCCCGAAGGAAGCGTCAGGCCTGCGGCGCGGGGTCGACGGGCGTCGGCGCCCCGCCGTCCTCGGCCACGGCTTCGGCCACGGCCGGAGCCGGGACCTCCGCCGCCGCGGTGGCGGCTGCGGCTGCTGCCGCGATCCGCTCGTCCGCCGCGGCGCGGATCCCGCGCCACGCGGACTCCGCCGCCTGCTGTTCCGCTTCCTTCTTGCTGCGGCCGGTGCCGGTGCCGTACGAGACACCACCGACGCGAGCGGCAGCTGTGAAGGTCTTCTCGTGGTCCGGTCCGGTCTCGGTGACCAGATATTCCGGTACACCGAGGCCTTCGGCCGCCGTGAGCTCCTGGAGACTGGTCTTCCAGTCCAGGCCGGCCCCGAGGTTGGAGGACTTCTCGATCAGCGGGTCGAAGAGCCGGTGGACCAGCTCCGAGGCCGCGTCGAGGCCCTGGTCGAGGTAGACCGCGCCGATCACCGCTTCAAGGGTGTCGGCGAGGATGGAGGCCTTGTCCCGGCCGCCCGTGCCCTCTTCGCCCCGGCCGAGCCGGATGAAGGAGCCGAGTTCGAGGCCACGCCCCACCTCCGCCAGTGCGCGCGAGTTGACCACCGCGGCCCGCAGTTTGGCCAGCTGGCCTTCCGGCAGGTCGGGGTGGGTGGTGTACAGCGTGTCCGTGACCACCAGGCCCAGCACGGAGTCCCCGAGGAACTCCAGGCGTTCGTTGGTGGGCAGACCGCCGTTCTCGTACGCGTACGAACGGTGGGTCAGCGCACGCACCAGAAGGGCGGACTCGAGTCGATACCCGAGCCGCCCTTCCAGAAGCACGTGGGACGAGGCCGCGTTGTTACTGTCTGCCTGCTTCTCAGCGTTGGACAGCTCAGACATTGCGCCTCTCACCAGCCGCTCAGACCTCGAGGACCTGGCGCTTGTTGTAGGTGCCGCAGCTCGGGCACGCGATGTGCTGGAGCTTCGGCTCCTGGCAACGCTCACACGAAACCAGGGTGGGGACCGCAGCCTTCCACTGCGACCGGCGGTGGCGCGTGTTGCTGCGCGACATCTTCCGCTTCGGAACAGCCACGGCTACTTCTCCTGCTTCTCGGCGGCGCCCTGAACTCCGTCAGAGGCAGTGCCGCTCATGTTGTCCTTCTCGTCGTCCTGATCGGTCACGACGAGTCCCTGCAATGCCGCCCAACGGATGTCGACGGCGTCATGGTGGTGGTCGGGGTCCTCGTTCAGATTGAGCCCGCATTCGGGGCACAGTCCGAGACAGTCCTCCCGGCACACCGGCTGCAGCGGCAGTGCGAGCACCACCACGTCACGCAGCACGGGTTCGAGGTCGAACAAGCCGTCCTCAAGGTGGAGCGTGTCCTCGTCGTCCTCGGCGTCGTCGGCCGGCTCCGCCTTGGAGCGGGTCCGGTCGTCGGCGTCAGGGTACGAGAACATCTCCTGGAAGTCCGCCTTGAGCTCGCGCTCGACGGTCTCCAGACACCTTACGCACTCCCCCACGGCCCGGCCACGAGCGGTGCCTGTGACAAGCACCCCTTCCATGACCGACTCCATGCGGAGGTTGAGCTTCAGCGGGGCGCCTTCCGGCACTCCGATGACTCCGATGAGACCGAAGTCCGCCGGGGTCTCGATCTCGCGGGACAGCCGCTGCATGGCACCAGGACGCCGACCCAGCTCGTGCGTGTCGAACACGAGGGGGTTGCGGTGGTCGAGGCGGGTGTTCAGGGCCGTTCCTGCTTTCACAGATCGCTGAAGATCGAAGAATGCTGCATGTATTCCGCTTGCACGGGCAGCACGGATCGCGGTGCATACGCGCGACCGAAGAGCCAGGATACCCGGCGCTTCGCTCTGAGCCCAATCGGGTCAGCGCCCCTGTTCGTACTGGCGCAGCTGCTCCAAGTCGATCATGCTCGTGTCGAAGAAGCTCGTCTCGTCCAGCGCGGGCTGCCGCGCCTCCTGCGGCTGCTGCTGGACCTGGTGCTGCTGCTGGTAGCCGCCGTACGGGTCCGGCTGCTGCTGGTAGGCCGCGTAGGCGTCGGGCTGCTGCTGGATCCCATAGGGCTGGCCGGCGTACGGGTCCTGGTAGCCGTACGCGTCCTGCTGGTGCTGCGGGTGCTGCGCGTGCTGCTCATAGGGATAGGCGTCGTACTGCGGTACGGGCTGGGCCTGGGCGGGGATCTGCGCGCGCACCGGGTCGGGGCCCGGCTCGGCCAGGCCGGCCAGGAAGTCCGCGTCGCTGGACGGCCGCCCCCCGGCGGCGCCAGCCGCGTCCTGGGCGGCCATGTGCGCGCCGAGGTCGTCGGTCGGCACCCGGCCCAGCAGCTTCTGGCGGCCCCGCCCGACGGCCTCCAGGGTCTTGGCGAGCACGGCCTCGAAGGTCGCGAGCTTGGTGTCCACGTACGCGTCCGCCTGCTGCCGCCGCACGTCGGGGTCGTGGCTGCGCTCCGGGGCGTCCGTGTCGGCGAAGCCCTGCTCGTCCAGACCCGGGCCGCGGCCGAGGAGCTTCTCGCGGCCGCGGTCCACCGAGCCGATCGTCTTGCTGAGGACGACCTCGAAGTTGGCCAGCTTGCTGTCGACGTAGTCGTCCGCCTCGGCGCGGATCTCCTCGGCCTCCCGGCGCGCCTCCGCCAGGATCCGGTCCGCCTCGGCCTGCGAGCGGCGGGCGATCTCCGTGTCCGAGATCAGCGAGCCGCGCTGGGCGTGGGCGGACTCGATGATCCGCTCCGCCTCGCGCCGGGCGTCCTCGACCAGCTGCTCGCGTCCGCCGATCAGCTCACGGGCCTGGGCGAGCGAGCCGGGCAGGGCTTGGCGCACCTCTTCCAGATGGGCGAGGAGCTCCGCGCGGTTGATCACGCAGGAAGCCGACATGGGCATGGACCGGGCGCCGCCGACGGCCGCGACGATCTCGTCGAGCTTCTTCTGTACGTCCATGGGGGCTCGCACTCTCTCTGCCTCGGACGGGTCCTGTGCCGGACGGGACCACTGACGAGACGACTGTAGAGCCACCGGGGGGACGTGCGGCGCGGACCGGGTGAGCCCGGTCCGGCCGCCACCGGGTCACCGCGCGCGCAGCCGCTCGGTCAGCGCCGCGTGCACGTGCGCGGGCAGCAGGTGGGCGACGTCGCCGCCCCAGGTCGCGACCTCCTTGACCAGGGAGGACGACAGGAAGCTGTAGGTGGGGTTGGTCGGCACGAACAGCGTTTCGACGCCCGACAGTCCCATGTTCATCTGGGCCATCTGGAGTTCGTAGTCGAAGTCGCTGACGGCGCGCAGGCCCTTGACGATGGCGGGGATGTCCCGCTGCTTGCAGAAGTCGACGAGCAGCCCGTGGAAGGACTCGACCTCGACGTTGCCGTAGTCGGCGGTGGCCTCGCGGATCATCTCGATCCGCTCCTCGACCGTGAACAGGCCCTTCTTGGACTGGTTGATCATCACGGCGACGTGGACCACGTCGTAGAGCCGGGAGGCCCGGCCGATGATGTCCAGGTGCCCGTTGGTGATGGGGTCGAACGACCCCGGACAGACGGCGCGGCGCAACTGAATTCCCTCGCTCCCCGGTGCGGGCATCATGAAACTTCGCTGGTGAAGGCGGCGCGACCGTACCAAAGGGTGCCCTCGCCGTACTTCCGCGAGCGGAGCGCTTCGAAGCCCTCGGGCCAGGGGAACGCTCCGCTCCTCGTGCTGCGTTCCACGGTGACGAGCGCGTCGTCGGTGAGCCAGCCATTGGACCGGAGTGTGAGCAGGATCTCCCCTAGATCACCGTGCTCGACGGCGTACGGGGGGTCCAGGAAGACCACGTCGTACGGGTCCCCCTGCGCGGGGGCCGCCACGACCTGTTCGGCCTTGCCGGCCCGGAATTCGGCGCCGGGCAGGCCCAGTGCCGCGATGTTGTCCCGGATGGCCCGGGCGGCCTTGGCGTCGGCCTCGACCAGCAGGGTGTGGGCCGCGCCCCGGGAGAGGGCTTCGAGTCCGACGGCGCCGGAGCCGCCGTAGAGGTCGAGCACCCGGGAGCCCCGCACCCCGTGCAGCGACTCCCAGGTGGAGAAGAGCCCTTCGCGCATCCGGTCGGAGGTCGGGCGGGTGCCGGTGCCGGGCGGCACGGTCAGCCGCCGCCCGCCGGCGGTGCCGGCGATCACGCGGGTCATCTGGGGTCCTTCGGTGTTTGGGGGTTCGTACCACGGGCACCCCTATTGTCATCCCTTCTCCAGGTAGCGCTCCCGCTCGGTGTCCAGGAGCGCGTCGAGGGCGGTGCGCAGGCCGGGGAGGTGTTCCAGCTCGGGGTCGGCGGCGACCACCCGGGCGGCTTCCTCACGGGCCTCGGCGATGACCTCCTCGTCCTCGATGACGGCGAGCATGCGCAGCGAGGAGCGCACGCCCGACTGGGCCTGGCCGAGGACGTCGCCCTCGCGGCGCTGTTCCAGGTCGATGCGGGAGAGCGCGAAGCCGTCGAGGGTTTCGGCGACGGCGGCGAGCCGGGCGCGGGCGGGGCTGGCCTCGTGCATCTCGCTGACCAGCAGGCACAGGCCCGGCGCGGAGCCGCGGCCGACGCGGCCGCGGAGCTGGTGGAGCTGGGAGACGCCGAAGCGGTCAGCGTCCATGATCACCATGACCGTGGAGTTGGGGACGTTGACGCCGACCTCGATGACGGTGGTGGCGACGAGCACCTTGACCTCGCCGGCCGCGAAGCGGCGCATGACGTCGTCCTTGTCGGCGGGGTCCATCCGCCCGTGCAGGACTTCGACGCGCAGTCCGGCGAGGGGGCCCCGCGCGAGCTGTTCGGCGATCTCCAGGACGGCGAGCGGGGGGCGCTTGTCGCCATCCTCCTCCGCGGCCTTCTTCTTCTTGGGCTCGTCCTCGCCGTCCCCGATGCGGGGGCAGACGACGTACGCCTGGTGGCCGTTGCCGACCTCCTCTCGGACGCGTTCCCAGGCCCGGGTGAGGAAGTGCGGTTTGTCCTTGGCGGGCACGACGTGGGTGGCGATCGGGGAGCGGCCGGCCGGGAGCTGGTCGAGGACGGAGGTCTCCAGGTCGCCGAAGACGGTCATCGCGACGGTGCGCGGGATCGGGGTGGCCGTCATCACGAGCAGGTGCGGGGGCTGTGTGCCCTTGGAGCGCAGGGCGTCGCGCTGTTCGACGCCGAAGCGGTGCTGTTCGTCGACGACGACCAGGCCGAGGTCGTGGAAGCGGACCTTGTCCTCGATCAGCGCGTGCGTGCCGATGACGATGCCGGCCTCGCCGGTGACCAGGTCGAGCAGGGCCTGGCGGCGAGCGGGCATGCCCATGGAGCCGGTGAGCAGCACCACCTTGGTCCCCTGGTCGGAGCCGCCGAGCAGGCCGCCCTCGGCGAGTTCGCCCATCATCTCGGTGATGGACCGGTGGTGCTGCTGGGCGAGCACTTCGGTGGGGGCGAGCATCGCGGCCTGCCCCCCGCTGTCGACGACGGCGAGCATGGCCCGCAGGGCGACCAGCGTCTTGCCGCTGCCGACCTCGCCCTGGAGGAGGCGGTGCATGGGGTGGCTGGTGGCGAGGTCGTCGAAGATCTCCTTCGAGACGTGCCGCTGGCCTTCGGTGAGGGTGAAGGGGAGCTTGGCGTCGAAGGAGTCCAGGAGGCCGCCGGGGGCGGGGCGGCGGGGGACGGCGGGCAGCTGGGAGTCGGCGTGCCGGCGGCGGGCGAGGGCGACCTGGAGGACGAAGGCCTCGTCCCACTTCAGGCGCCGGCGGGCGTCCTCGATGTCGGCCTTGGTGGCGGGGCGGTGGATCTTGAGGAGGGCCTCGGTGAGCGGGGCCAGGCCGCGGCCCTCGCGCAGGGCGGGCGGCAGCGGGTCGACGGCGTCCTGGGCCCGGGGCAGGACCGCGTCCACGCATTTGGTGATCTTCCAGGACTCCATCTTGGCGCAGGCCGGGTAGATCGGGATGAGCTGGTTGGCGAAGGCCGTCGCCGCGTCCTGGTCGGAGGCGTCCGCGCCGAGGGGTTCGTACGCGGGGTGGGCGAGCTGGAGCTTGCGGTTGAACACGCCGACCTTGCCCGCGAACATGGCGCGGGTGCCGGGCAGCAGGTCCTTGTGCGGTTTGTGGACGCCGGCGCCGAAGAAGACCAGCTGGAGCCGGCCGCTGCCGTCGGTGATGGTGACTTCGAGGCGTTTGCCGCGGCCCCCGTTGAAGGTCAGGATCCGTGCGTCGGCGACCTGGGCGACGACGGTGACGTGCTCGTCGAGCTGGTCGGCGAGGCCGGCCAGCGGGGTCAGCTCACCGCGCTCCGCGTACCGCCGGGGGTAGTGGTGGAGCAGGTCCAGGGCCGTGTGCAGGCTGAGCTGCTCAGCCAGCACCTTGGCGGTGGCGGGGCCGAGGGTCTTCTTGAGGTCTTCGTCGAGCGCGGGCACGTGTTCCATTGCACACCATCGCGCTGACAAGGCCGCCGTCCGACCCCTATTCGACCCCGATCAGGAGCGGCGCCGCGTACCGGCCGCCCCGATAGGTGACGGTGTCGACGGCGAGGTGGGCGTGCTGGACGTACGCCTCCAGGCGGGCGGCGACGGCGTCGGGGACCTCGGGTCCGAGGACGAGGGTGACGAGTTCGCCGCCGGAGCCGAGCATCCGCGCCAGCACCGCCTCGGCGGTCTCGGGCAGGCCGGAGCCGATGACGGCGACGTCGCCGTCGATGAGCCCGAGCACGTCCCCGGCCTGGCAGATGCCCGCCGAGGTGAAGGACTGCCGTTCGGCGACGGCGAGTTCCCCGTAGCGGGTGGCGCCGGCGGCGGCGGTCATGGCGACGACGTCCTCGTCGAAGCTGCCCTCCGGATCGTGCACGGCGAGGGCGGCCAGGCCCTGCACGGCGGAACGGGTCGGGATGACGGCCACCCGTACGCCGTCGGCGCGGGCCTTTTCGGCGGCGGCGACGGCGACCGCGCGCAGTTCGGCGGCCGCGGGCAGCAGGACCACCTCGCGGGCGTGCGCCCGGCGGATCGCGTCGAGCAGTTCGGCGACGGCGGGCGGCTCTCCGGGGCGGGCCGGGACGGCGGTGGCGCCGGCCTCGGCGCACAGCCCGGCCAGCCCCTCCCCGTGGACCACGGCGACGACGGCCCGCTGGACGCGCGGGGCCCGCGCGCGGCGGCGCTCGTCGCCGAAGTGGGTGATGCCAATCCGGTACGGCCGGCCGGCGACGACCCCGGCCTCGACGGCGGCACCGGGGTCGTCGACGTGCACGTGGACGTTCCACAGCCCCTCGCCGCCGACCACCACCAGGGAGTCGCCGAGCCCGTCGAGGCGCGCCCGCAGCTCCCCGACCGCCTCCTCCCCGGCTTCCAGCAGGTAGATCACCTCGTACGCGGGCCCGTCCTGCTCCCGCGCGCACGGCTGCCCCTCGTGCGGTACGGGCCGGGCCCCGCCACGCACCGGTTCGGCGGCGGGCTCCTGCCCGGAGAGCGCCTGCCACAGGGCGCCGAGTACGGCGACCAGCCCGCAGCCCCCCGCGTCGACCACCCCGGCCCGCCCCAGCGCGGCCAGCTGCCCCGGGGTGTCGGCGAGCGCCGTACGGGCCCCGTCGTAGGCGGCGCGGGCCACGTCGGCGGCGGTGGCCGCGGCGGATCCGGCGACGCTCCCGACGGCCGCTCCGGCCCGGGCGGCGGCCCCGGCGACGGTGAGCATGGTGCCCTCGACCGGGTGCGCGACGGCCTGGTAGGCCTCCTCGGCGGCCCGGGTCAGGGCCTGCGCCAGCAGCGGGCCGGACGCCCGGCCGGGGGGCTCGGCGCCCAGGACGTCGGCGACTCCGCGCAGCAGCTGGGCCAGGATCGTCCCGGAGTTCCCGCGGGCGCCTATGAGGGCGCCGTGCGCGTAGGCGCGTACGGCTTCGGAGAGGGTGGGGGCCGGGGCGGCGGGTGTGCCGTCGGTCACCTCGGCGGGCTCTTCGGGGGTGTCACCGAAGGCCGCGGCGAGGGCGCGGTCGGCGGACTCGGCGGTCAGGTAGAGGTTGGTGCCGGTGTCGGCGTCCGCGACCGGGTAGACGTTGATCGCGTCGATGTCCTCGCGGGCCCGGCCCAGTGCGGCCAGGGCCAGCGAGCTCCAGGTGCGCACCGCTTCGGCGTCGAGGGTGTGCGGGCCGGGCTCGTGCGCCACCGGGCGTTCCTCCTTGTGCGGGCCAGGGTTCACCGCAGGGTAACGAAGGCGGGTCCCCGGCTCGGGACCCCGGGGCGGAGGGGGGCCCGGTCATGGTAGTTTTCTTGGACCGAAGCAGTCGTTGTATGCTGCTCAGGTTGCCCGTCGAGAGTCGGGTCATTCATCCGGCAAGCCACTTCAGATCTCTGATTCCGGTGCGCCGGATTTCACTGTAAGTGCATCTGAAGTCTTTGGAGTGACCTGTGGCTGCCAACTGCGACGTTTGCGCCAAGGGGCCGAGCTTCGGCAACAACATCTCCCACTCGCACCGCCGCACCTCGCGTCGCTGGAACCCGAACATCCAGCGCGTCCGTGCCGTGGTCAATGGGACGCCGAAGCGCCTCAACGCCTGCACCTCGTGCATCAAGGCCGGCAAGGTCTCGCGCTGACGCCTCCCGTCGTCGTAGCGCAGCCCTTTCCGGTTGCCAAGAAGGCCGGTTCACCTCTGGTGAACCGGCCTTTTGCCTTGCCGCGATCTTCTGCGGTGATCTTTTACGGTGATCCTCCGCGCTGATCTCTCAGCGCAGGCGCCAGGCGTGGTCGACCGGGCCGATGCCGGCGCCGAGCGAGAAGCCGGCCGCGATGGCGCCGGTGACGTACTCCTTGGCCGCCGTGACCGCCTCCGGTACGGCCAGGCCCCGGGCCAGGCCGGCGGCGATGGCGCTGGCGAGGGTGCAGCCGGTGCCGTGCGTGTGCCGGTTGTCGTGGCGGGGGGCCCGCAGCCACAGTTCCCCGGTGCCGTCGCTCAGCAGGTCCAC
The DNA here is from genome assembly GCF_055584685.1 of Streptomyces sp. NPDC102258. Classification (NCBI taxonomy): domain Bacteria; kingdom Bacillati; phylum Actinomycetota; class Actinomycetes; order Kitasatosporales; family Streptomycetaceae; genus Streptomyces; species Streptomyces sp. NPDC102258. The sequence goes on along the minus strand of NZ_JBVJLO010000017.1, from coordinate 26,332 downwards.
CGCCTCGTCGCCGTGCTCCGCGAGGTGGCCGCCCTTGATGAGCGCCCACCGGGGCCCGAAGCCGAGGACCGCGTCGGCGGCCCGCCGCATGTCGTCCTCCGTCCGGACGCTCACCCCGGTGAGCTGCGCCACCTCGTCCAGATTCGGCGTGGCCACCGTGGCCCGGGGCAGCAGCTCCCGGCGTACGGCTTCCAGCGCCGAGGCGGCCAGCAGCGCGTCCCCGTGCTTGGAGACCCCCACGGGGTCCACCACGGCCGGGGCGTCGGTGGCGGCCAGCAGTGCGGCGACCGTCTCCACCAGGACGGCGGAGGACAGCATCCCGGTCTTGACGGCCCGTACCCCGATGTCGTCGACGACGGCCCGGTACTGGGCGGTGACGGCCTCGGGCGGCAGCTCCCAGACCCCGCGCACGCCGAGGGAGTTCTGCGCGGTGACGGCGGTGAGCACGCTCATGCCGTGCACCCCGAACGCCATCATCGTCTTGAGGTCGGCCTGGATGCCCGCGCCGCCGCCGGAGTCGGATCCGGCGACGGTCAGGCACGGCACGGGGGCGGCCGCGGCGTTCACCGCGGGTTCTCCTCGTCCGCCGGGCCGTCGCCGAAGTGGTCCCAGCCGCCGGTGCTGGTCCAGGGGGCCCCGTCCACGGTCACCTGGGGCAGCGCGGAGCGGTTCTGGACCTCCCCGATCACCTTCCAGCGGGCCGGGAGCTTCACGTCGGGCGGGAAGGTGGCCACGATGGCGTGGTCCTCGCCGCCGGTGAGCACCCACTGGAGCGGGTCCACGCCGACGGCCTGGCCGATGTCGTGCATCTGCGTGGGGATGTCCACGGCCCCCGAGCGCACGTCGATACGGACCTTGCTGGCCTCGGCGATGTGCCCGAGGTCGGCGATCAGGCCGTCGCTGACGTCGGTCATCGCGGTGGCGCCGAGCCCGGCGGCCGCCGGGCCCGCGTGGTACGGCGGTTCGGGGCGCCGGTGCGCCTCGACGAAGGCCCGCGGGGAGCGGAAGCCGCGCGAGAGCACCGCGAAGCCGGCCGCGGACCAGCCGAGCCAGCCGGTGACCGCCACGACGTCGCCGGGGCGGGCGCCGGAGCGCAGGACCGGTTCGTGGTTGCGCAGGTCGCCGAGGGCGGTGATGGCGACGGTGATGGTGTCGCCGCGCACGACGTCCCCGCCGACCACGGCCGCGCCGGCGACCTGGCATTCGTCGCGGATGCCGTCCATCAGCTCGGTGGGCCAGGTCACGGGCAGTTCCGCCGGGACGACCAGGCCGAGCAGCAGCGCGGTGGGCACCGCGCCCATGGCGGCGATGTCGGCCAGGTTCTGCGCGGCGGCCTTGCGCCCGACGTCGTAGGCGGTGGACCAGTCCCGCCGGAAGTGCCGGCCCTCCAGCAGGATGTCCGTGCTCGCCACGACCCGCCGGTCGGGGGCCGACACGACCGCGGCGTCGTCGCCCGGTCCGAGCCGGACCGCCGGGGTGGTGGTGAGCCGTGAGGTGAGCTCCCGAATGAGCCCGAACTCCCCCAGCTCGCCCACAGTGCCCTTCATCGCTGTGCCCCTTCTTGGCAAGTCCGCTTGCGGTCGCGAGCCGTCACAGCTCTGGGTACCGTCAACAGATACGTCAACTTCTGCTCTCCGTACGCCCCGCTGTACGTGGCGCCGGGCCCGCGGGTCTCCCCGCGGCGCACGGCGACGCGGTACCGTGGCGTCCCTTCTTCCCCGGGCCCGCCCGATCTTCCTGGGCCCACCCGAAGGTTAGGGGAAATGATCCTCGTGGCCGCCCTGGAGGTTCCGTGGTACAGGCGTACATCCTCATCCAGACCGAGGTGGGCAAGGCGTCCTTGGTCGCCGAGTCCATCGGGAAGATCGCGGGGGTGATCCAGGCCGAGGACGTGACGGGTCCGTACGACGTGATCGTGCGCGCCCAGGCCGACACGGTCGACGATCTCGGCCGCATGGTGGTCGCCAAGGTCCAGCAGGTGGAGGGGATCACCCGCACCTTGACCTGCCCCGTGGTCCATCTGTAGCCCCCGTCTACTCTTGGCCGGTGATGTCATTGCACCGCCGGCCGCTGCGTCTAGCCGCCCCGCTGGCCTTCCTGGCCCTCGCGGGCTGCGCCCCGGGGGATTCCGGGACCCGGGTGGAGCCGCCGGCCGCTCCGCCGGCCGATGTCGCCGGGCTCTGTGCGAAGCTGCACGCCGAGCTCCCGGAGACGGTGGCCGGACTGGCGCGGACCGCCACCGAGCCGGTGTCGGACCTGACCGCCGCGTGGGGCGGCTCGGCGATCGTACTGCGGTGCGGTATCCCCAAACCCCGCGAGATGGCCGATCCGAAGCAGGAGGGCGTCGAGGTGAACGGCGTCGGCTGGCTGCTGGAGAAGACGTCCGACGGCGGTTTCCGGTTCACCACCGGGGCGCGGCTGGCATACACGCAGGTCCGGGTCGACAAGGAGCACGCCACGGACGCGGGGATGCTGGTCGCGCTGTCGGCGGCGGTGGCCAAGACGGTGCCCGAGGGCATCTCCTCGTACTGAACCCGCTGAATCCGCTGACCCCGCTGAACCCGGACCCGCTGAACCGGTACCGCTCCCTCCGGTCCGGCCCCGCTCACACCGCCGCCCGTCGGCCACCCCTCACGGGGCGGACGGCGGGCGGTCGGCTGTACGGGGCCGGGCGCGGCTAGCGCAGCCCGGTGGAGCGGCGCAGGGCCGCCTGGATCAGGCGGTCCACCAGCTCCGGGTACTCGATGCCCGACTCCTGCCACATGCGCGGGTACATGGAGATCGGCGTGAAGCCCGGCATCGTGTTGATCTCGTTGATGACGAAGTCGCCGTCCTCGGTGAGGAAGAAGTCGGCGCGCACCAGGCCCTCGCAGGACGCGGCCTCGAAGGCCTCGACCGCGAGCCGCTGCACCTCGGCGGTCTGCTCCGGGGTCAGCGGGGCGGGCACGAGGCCGGACGCCGAGTCGATGTACTTCGCCTCGAAGTCGTAGAAGTCGTGGCTGGAGACCGGCGGGATCTCGGCCGGGACGCTGGCCCGCGGCCCGTCCTCGAACTCCAGCACGCCGCACTCGATCTCGCGGCCGCGCAGCAGCGCCTCCACGATGACCTTCGGGTCGTGGCGGCGGGCCTCCAGGACGGCCGCCTCCAGCCCGGAGGGGTCCTCGACCTTGGTGATGCCGATGGAGGAGCCGGCCCGGGCGGGCTTGATGAACAGCGGCCAGCCGTGCTCACCGGCGAAGTCCAGGACCTTGGCCGTCGCGGCGGCCGGGTCGGCCTCCCACTCGCGGGGGCGGATGGTCACGTACGGGCCGACCTTCAGCCCGAAGGAGGTGAACACCCGCTTCATGTAGTCCTTGTCCTGGCCGACGGCCGAGGCGAGGACGCCCGAGCCGACGTACGGGATCCCGGACAGCTCCAGGAGGCCCTGGAGGGTGCCGTCCTCGCCGTAGGGGCCGTGCAGCACGGGGAAGACGACGTCGACCTCTCCCAGCGCCTTGGGGACGGCGCCCGGCTCGGTGTAGACGACCTCGCGGCTGGCGGGGTCCACGGAGAGCACGACGGTGCCGTCGGCGGACTCCGCGAGCGCTTCCACGTTCGGGAGGGCGCGGTCCGCGATGGCCATGCGCTCGGGCTCGTCGGCGGTCAGCGCCCACCGGCCGTCCGTGGTGATGCCGATGGGCAGCACCTCGTACGTGGCGCGGTCGATGGAGCGCAGTACGGCGCCGGCCGTGACGACCGAGATGGCGTGCTCCGAGCTGCGGCCGCCGAACACGACGGCCACGCGGGGCTTGCGGCCCTGCTGCTCAGGGGTCTGGGGGAGGTTCTCGCTGCTCATATCGCCACGAGGGTACCCGCTCGCACGTCCGGAAAGGACTCAGTGGCGTTCCGGTTTGGCGCTGCGTCCCATCAGTTCCTTCAGAGCGACCAGCGGCGGCTTGCCGTGGTGCACGATGTCGACCACCGTGTCGGTGATCGGCATGTCCACCCCGTAGCGGCCGGCCAGATCCGCCACCGACTGGCAGGACTTGACGCCCTCGGCGGTCTGCCGGGTGACCGCGATCGTCTCCTCCAGGGTCATCCCGCGGCCCAGGTTGGTGCCGAAGGTGTGGTTCCGGGAGAGCGGCGAGGAGCAGGTGGCGACGAGGTCGCCGAGGCCCGCGAGGCCCGCGAAGGTCAGCGGGTCGGCGCCCATGGCCAGGCCCAGACGGGTGGCCTCGGCCAGGCCGCGGGTGATGAGCGAGCCCTTGGTGTTGTCGCCCAGGCCCATGCCGTCCGCGATGCCGACGGCGAGGCCGATGACGTTCTTGACGGCGCCGCCGAGCTCGCAGCCGATGACGTCGGTGCTCGTGTACGGGCGGAAGTACGGGGTGTGGCAGGCGGCCTGGAGGCGCCGGGCCACGGCCTCGTCCACACAGGCGACGACGGAGGCGGCGGGCTGCCGGTCGACGATCTCGCGGGCCAGGTTGGGGCCGGTGACGACGGCGACGCGCTCGGCGGGGACCTTGGCCACCTCCTCGATGACCTCGCTCATCCGCTTGGCGGTGCCGAGTTCGATGCCCTTCATCAGGGAGACGAGCACGGCGCTCTCGGGCAGCAGCGGGGCCCAGGCGGCGAGGTTGGCGCGCAGGGTCTGCGAGGGGATGGCCAGGACGGCGAAGTCGGCGTCCCGGGCGGCCTCGGCCGCGTCCGTGGTGGCCCGCAGGTTCGGGGGCAGTTCGACGCCGGGGAAGTAGTCCGGGTTCGTCCGGCCGGTGTTGACGGCGTCGGCGATCTCCTGGCGGCGGCCCCACAGGGTCACCTCGCAGCCGGCGTCGGCGAGCACCATGCCGAAGGCCGTGCCCCAGGAGCCGGTTCCGAAGACGGCCGCCTTCACGGGACGTGTCACTTGTCGCCCTTCCCCGCGGCGTCACGCCGCTGCTGCGCCCTGGCCTTGCGGTGGTCGTACGGCTGCGCGGGCGCGCTCTGCCCGCGCAGCTCTTCCAGGAGCTTGGTGATGTCGGCCATGATGGCCTCGGTGGCCCCCCTGAGGACCTCCGGGGTGGGTTCCCGGTCGTAGTACGCCGAAAGGTCCACGGGCGGTCCCGCGAGCACCTGGAGGGTCTTGCGCGGGAACAGCCGGACCTTGTTCTCCTTGGCGTAGGGCGGCATCGCGAGATTCGCGCCCCACTGGGCCACCGGAATGACGGGGGCCTTGGTGATCAGGGCCACCCGGGCGGCGCCGCTCTTGCCGGCCATCGGCCACATCTCGGGATCGCGGGTGAGCGTGCCCTCCGGGTAAAAGGCCACGCATTCGCCGCGCTCGATGGCGTCGACGGCCGCCCGGAATGCGTCCAGGGCGTTGGTGGTCTCCCGGTAGACGGGGATCTGGCCGGAGCCGCGCAGGATCATGCCCACGAAAGGGACCTTGAAGAGGCCGGCCTTGGCGAGCAATCGGGGCACCCGGCCGGTGTTGTACTGGAAGTGCGCGTAGGAGAGCGGGTCCAGATACGAGTTGTGATTGACGGCGGTGATGAATCCGCCGTCGGCCGGAATGTGCTCCATTCCCCGCCAGTCCCGCTTGAAGAGCACTACCAGCGGCGGTTTTGCGATGACCGCCGCCAGGCGGTACCAGAAGCCGATTCTGCGGCGGGACACTCGGACACCTTCCTCTAGGACCGGTACGTGGCTTGGGCACCTTGTCGGCCGGACAAGTCTCGCCCCGGGCCCGGTCTCTGTCGAGGACACCGTACGCCCCGCCCGGACCGGTGGGCCTCCCCGCGGCCGCTCTCCGGCGACAATGGGCCGACCGGGGGCCGGGCCGCGGCCCGCCGGAGGCCGGGGCGGGTGCGCGAGCGCACCGGAGGGAAGGGGTCCGTCACGAACGCCGTCTGGAGTCTCGTGGTGCCGCTGAAGCCCTTGGCGCTGGCCAAGAGCCGTCTCGCGGCGGCCGTCGGCGCCTCCCGCGCGGGGCTGGCGCTGGCCTTCGCCCAGGACACCGTGGCGGGGGCGCTGGCCTGCGCCTCGGTCGCGGATGTGGTGGTCGTCACGGACGACGCCGTGGCCGGTCCGGAACTCGCCAGGCTGGGCGCACGGATCCTTCCCGACCTCCCGGGCGCCGGACTCAACGCCGCGCTGGACCACGGCGCCCGGACGGTCCGCGCCGGCCGGCCGCGGTCCCCCGTCGCGGCGGTGAACGCGGATCTGCCCGCGCTGCGTCCGCCGGAATTGCTACGCGTGCTCGATGGCGCCGCCGCATTTCCCCGGGCATTCCTGGCGGACGCGGCGGGAATCGGAACGACCCTGCTTTCCGCCGGCCCCGGCGCGGAATTGGCACCCGCGTTCGGCGGCCCGTCGCGGGCCCGCCATTCGGCCTCGGGGGCGGTGGAGATCGCACTGGCGGACGTCGACTCCGTACGCCGGGACGTGGACACCGCGGCTGACCTGCGGACGGCCCTGGCCCTCGGCGTGGGGCGGCACACGGCCCGATACAGTGCCCGTATGCAGGCGACCGCGTACACGTACGACTCCCGGACCCGCAGCGGCAGCGTGCTGCTGGACGACGGCACCCCGGTGCCCTTCGAGGCGGCCGCCTTCGACGCGGGCGGCCTGCTGCTGCTGCGCCCCGGCCAGCGGGTGCGCGTGGAGACGGCCGGCGAGGGCCCGGCCCTGCGCATCACCCTGGTCACCCTGCAGACGTTCTGACCTGCGCGGACCCCGGGAATCGGGCTCCTGGGCGACGCACCGCGGGCCGGCTTCCCCCACGGGGGAAGCCGGCCCGGCGTGTGTGACTCGTGCCCCTTACTTCTTGCGGGCGGTGGTCTTCTTCGCGGTGGTCTTGCGCGCCGTCGCCTTCTTCGTGGCGGGCGCCTTCGTCGCCGGGGTCGCCTTCTTGGCCGCCGGGGCGGTCTTCTTGGCGGTGGCGGTGGCCTTCTTCGCCGGGGTCGCCTTGACCGCGGTGGTCTTCTTGGCGGCCGGGGAGGCCTTCTTCGCCGTCGCGGTCGTCTTCTTGGCGGTCGCGGTGGTCTTCTTGGCCGTGGTCTTCTTCGCGGCCGGCGTGGCCTTCTTCGCGACAGCCGTCTTCGCCGCCGCCTTCTTGGCGGTGGTGGCCTTCTTGGCCGCGGCCTTCTTGACCGTCGCGGACATGGTGGCACCGCCCGACAGGCTGCCCTTCGGCGCCTTCTTCACGGACACCTCGCCACCCTTGGGGAGCTTCTTGGTGCCGCTGACCAGGTCCTTGAAGCCCTGGCCCGCGCGGAAGCGGGGAACCGAGGTCTTCTTGACCCGGACGCGCTCACCCGTCTGCGGGTTACGGGCGTACCGGGCCGGACGCTCGACCTTCTCGAACGAGCCGAAGCCCGTGACCGAGACCCGGTCGCCCGCGACGACCGCGCGGACGATCGCGTCGAGTACCGCGTCGACGGCGTCCGCGGCCTGCTGGCGGCCGCCAACCTTGTCGGCAATCGCTTCTACGAGCTGCGCCTTGTTCACGTCTTCCCCTTCGGAGACTTCGCCAGAACGAATGTGTTCAAGCTTATTTCGCACGTTAGGCGGATATATACCGCAAATCAAACACGAAACGGGCTAATCACCCTAGTGCCGCAACGTTGTAGGCCGTTACGGAGTTCCTTCGCATCAGTCGCCTTCAGGGAATCGACCCTCGTCGAGGTCCTTCATCAACCTGTCCAGGCGCCTTGCCGCATCGGCGAGATCATGCTTCGCCGCGGCGGTGACGACCAACAGCTTCCGGGACAGCGCCATCCTTACGCCCTCCGGGACTTGCAGTGAGCGCACCCTTGTGTGTGCTTCTTTCAACCGGTCCGCGACGAGTTCGTAGAGCTTGAGTTGACTGTCGCCTTCCATGCACAGATTGTGCCATCTGGGGCGAGTTGTCGCCTCACGGGGCCTCAACATACGGCTGTGCCCCCCGCCGGAAGGCGGGGGGCACAGTGTTGCCGACGTGATCACCCGAAGGCGAATAAGCGCTGATCAGGCAGGAATCAGGCCCGAATCGTGCGCGGCTTGAAGGCCGGGCGGGTGCTTTCGTAAGCGTCGATGTCCGCTTCGTTCTGAAGGGTGAGCGAGATGTCGTCCAGCCCCTCCAGCAGACGCCAGCGCGCGTTGTCGTCGAGTTCGAACTCCGCCTCGACGCCTTCGGCTCGGACCTTTCGGTCCACGAGGTCGACGGTGATCTCGGCGGTGGGGTCGGCCTCGGTCAGCTCCCAGAGCCGGTCGACGGTCTCCTGCGGCAGGACGACGGTCAGCAGACCGTTCTTCAGCGAGTTGCCGCGGAAGATGTCGGCGAAGCGGGCGGAGATGACCGTCTTGAAGCCGAAGTTCTGCAGGGCCCAGACGGCGTGCTCGCGCGAGGAGCCCGTACCGAAGTCGGGGCCCGCGACCAGCACGGTGGCGCCCGCCCGCTCGGGGCGGTTCGTCACGAACTCCGGGTCCTTGCGCCAGGCCTCGAAGAGCCCGTCCTCGAACCCGTCACGGGTGATCTTCTTCAGCCAGTGGGCCGGGATGATCTGGTCGGTGTCGACGTTGCCGCGGCGCAGCGGGACGGCACGGCCGGTGTGGGTGGTGAAGGCTTCCATGGTTCTCAGACTCCGGCGTTCACGGGGGCTTCGGACAGGTCGGCGGGCGAGGCCAGATGGCCCAGTACCGCCGTGGCGGCGGCCACCTGCGGGGAGACCAGGTGGGTCCGTCCGCCCTTGCCCTGCCGGCCCTCGAAGTTGCGGTTGGAGGTGGACGCGGAACGCTCACCGGGCGCCAGTTGGTCGGGGTTCATGCCCAGGCACATCGAGCAGCCCGCGTGCCGCCATTCGGCGCCGGCCTCCTTGAACACCTTGTCCAGGCCCTCTTCCACGGCCTGGAGGGCGACCCGGACGGAGCCCGGGACGACCAGCATCCGTACGCCCTCGGCGACTTTGCGGCCCTCGATGATCCCGGCGACGGCCCGCAGGTCCTCGATGCGGCCATTGGTGCAGGAACCTACGAAGACGGTGTCGACGCGGATGTCCCGCAGCGGCTGCCCGGCGGTCAACCCCATGTACTCCAGGGCCTTTTCGGCGGCCAGGCGCTCCGAAGCGTCCTCGTACGAAGCCGGGTCGGGGACGTGCGAGGACAGCGGCGCGCCCTGGCCCGGGTTGGTGCCCCAGGTGACGAACGGGGCCAGCGTGGTGGCGTCGATGACGACCTCGGCGTCGAAGACCGCGTCGTCGTCGGTGCGCAGCGTCCGCCAGTACGCGACGGCCGCGTCCCAGTCGTCACCGGCCGGGGCGTGGTCGCGGCCCTGGAGGTAGTCGAAGGTGGTCTGGTCGGGGGCGATCATGCCCGCTCGGGCGCCGGCCTCGATCGACATGTTGCAGATGGTCATGCGGGCTTCCATCGAGAGCTTCTCGATGGCCTCGCCGCGGTATTCCAGGATGTAGCCCTGGCCGCCGCCGGTGCCGATCCGGGCGATGATCGCCAGGATCAGGTCCTTGGCGGTGACGCCCTCGGCCAGCTCCCCGGTGACGGTGATCGCCATCGTCCTGGGGCGGGCCAGCGGGAGGGTCTGGGTGGCCAGCACGTGCTCGACCTGGCTGGTGCCGATGCCGAAGGCCAGCGCGCCGAAGGCACCGTGCGTGGAGGTGTGGGAGTCGCCGCAGACCACGGTGGTGCCCGGCTGGGTCAGGCCCAGCTGGGGGCCCACGACGTGGACGACGCCCTGCTCGACGTCGCCCAGCGAGTGCAGGCGCACCCCGAACTCCGCGCAGTTCCCCCGCAGCGTCTCCAGCTGGGCCCGGGAGACCGGGTCCGCGATCGGCTTGTCGATGTCGATGGTGGGGGTGTTGTGGTCCTCGGTCGCGATGGTGAGGTCGAGGCGTCGGACCTTGCGACCGGCCTGGCGCAGCCCCTCGAAGGCCTGCGGGCTGGTCACCTCGTGCAGCAGGTGGAGATCAATGAAGAGGAGATCGGGCTCGCCCTCGGCGCGCCGGACGACATGGTCGTCCCAGACCTTCTCCGCGAGTGTCCTACCCATCGCTTTCCCTCCGGCTCACCGTCCCGGACCCAGTGGTTCGTGGACCCGTACATACAGACTCGCTGCTTCTTGGAAAAATTGAACTTGCGTTTCACAGTGTGAGACGTGAATATCGTTTCATGGACAACTCTAGCGGCGTCGGCGTTCTCGACAAGGCAGCTCTGGTATTGAGCGCACTGGAGTCCGGTCCGGCCACCCTCGCCGGGCTGGTCGCGGCGACAGGGCTCGCACGACCCACGGCACATCGCCTCGCCGTGGCACTGGAACACCACCGGATGGTGGCGAGGGACATGCAGGGCCGGTTCATCCTCGGCCCGCGGCTGGCAGAGCTTGCCGCCGCGGCCGGCGAGGACCGCCTGCTCGCGACGGCCGGACCGGTGCTCACCCACCTCCGAGACGTGACGGGCGAGAGCGCGCAGCTCTACCGTCGCCAGGGCGACATGCGCATCTGCGTGGCGGCCGCCGAGCGGCTGTCGGGCCTGCGGGACACCGTCCCGGTGGGCTCCACGCTCCCGATGAAGGCCGGCTCGGCCGCGCAGATCCTGATGGCCTGGGAGGAGCCCGAGCGGCTCCACCGCGGCCTGCAGGGCGCGCGCTTCACGGCCACGGCCCTGTCCGGCGTACGGCGCCGCGGCTGGGCCCAGTCGATCGGCGAGCGGGAGCCCGGCGTGGCCTCCGTCTCGGCGCCGGTGCGCGGGCCGTCGAACCGCGTGGTGGCCTCCGTATCGGTCTCCGGGCCGATCGAGCGGCTGACCCGGCACCCGGGGCGCATGCACGCCCAGGCCGTCATCGACGCGGCCGCCCGGCTGACGGAGGCGCTGCGCCGCTCCGGCTGAGCCCTCCCCCGCCGACCTCCCGCCATCCCCCCGGGCCCGGGGGCGCGAACGACGCCGCACACGTCCTGACTCGCGCCCCCGGGCCCGTACTTGTACGGGCCGCCCGGCGGGCGAGCGTCCGGACACAGCGAAGAGGCCCTCCGCGATGTCTCGCGGAGGGCCTCTCCTGTGCGTACCCCCGACCGGATTCGAACCGGCGCTACCGCCTTGAGAGGGCGGCGTGCTAG